>JBDSLT010000263.1:0-3996 GCA_039916265.1 Casimicrobiaceae bacterium
GCGGATTCGACCCGCAGCGGCGCGGGCTGCGCAGGGGTAATGCCTTTGACCACGGCCTCCTGGCGGGGGTCGCGCGCGTCTTCCTTCTTCGCGCGAATCGCTTCGGACTCCTCGGGCTGCTTCACCATCTCGAACGACGCGGGCAGCACGTCCCCCTGGTTCAAGTCCTCGTGGCGCATGCGCTCGATGCTGTAGTTCGGCGTCTCCAGATGCCGGTTAGGCACCAGCAGCACGTTCACCTTGAAGCGCGTCTCGATCGACAGGACGTCGCTGCGCTTTTCGTTCAGCAGGAACGTCGCGACGTCGACCGGAACCTGCGCGACGACCTGCGCCGTGTTGTCCTTCATCGCCTCTTCCTGGATGATCCGCAGGATATGCAACGCGGTGGACTCGGTGCCGCGGATGTGGCCGATGCCGTGACAGCGCGGGCATGGGATGTATGCCGATTCCGCCAGGGCGGGACGCAGCCGCTGCCGCGACAACTCCATCAGGCCGAAGCGCGAGATCTTGCCGAGCTGCACGCGAGCGCGATCGTACTTGAGCGCGTCGCGCAGGCGGATCTCGACTTCACGCTGGTTCTTGGCGCTCTCCATGTCGATGAAGTCGATGACGATGAGTCCGCCCAGATCGCGCAACCGCAACTGGCGCGCGATCTCGTCGGCGGCTTCGAGGTTGGTGTTGTAAGCCGTCGTCTCGATGTCGCCACCCTTGGTCGCGCGCGCCGAGTTGACGTCGACGGAGACCAGTGCTTCCGTATGGTCGATGACGATCGCCCCGCCCGAGGGCAGCGGCACCTGTCGGCCATAGGCCGTCTCGATCTGGTGCTCGATCTGGAATCGCGAGAACAGCGGAACGTCGTCCTTGTAGAGCTTCACGCGCGACACATTGCCCGGCATCACGTGGCTCATGAATTGCTGCGCCTGCTCGAATACCCCTTCGGTGTCGATGAGGATCTCGCCGATATCGGCGTGGAAGTAGTCGCGGATCGCGCGGATGACGAGACTCGATTCCTGGTAGATAAGGTACGCGCCTGCCTGCAGCGTGGCGGCATCCTCGATCGCATGCCACAGCTGCATCAGGTAATTGAGGTCCCATTGCAACTCTTCCGCCGTGCGGCCGATGCCGGCGGTACGCGCGATGACGCTCATGCCGCGCGGCACTTCGAGCTGGCTCACGGCCTCGCGCAGCTCGTTGCGATCCTCGCCCTCGACGCGTCGCGACACGCCGCCGCCGCGCGGGTTGTTCGGCATCAGCACGAGATAGCGCCCGGCGAGCGAAATGTAGGTCGTCAGCGCCGCGCCCTTGTTGCCGCGCTCGTCCTTGTCGACCTGGACGATCAGCTCCTGGCCTTCGCGAAGCTGCTCCTGGATGCGGCGGCCGCCGCCGTCGTCACTGTCGTCGCCCTCGGCGACGCGTGTGCCGCCGGCGGTCTTGGCGCTCTGGCGCGAGATTTCCTTGAGGGGCAGGAAGCCGTGGCGGTCGGTTCCGTAGTCGACGAAACACGCTTCGAGCGATGGCTCGATGCGCGTGATGACGGCCTTGTAGATGTTGCTCTTGCGTTGCTCCTTCGAAGCGGACTCGATGTCGAGGTCGATGAGCTTCTGGCCGTCGACGATCGCCACCCGGAGCTCTTCGGCCTGGGTAGCGTTGAACAGCATGCGTTTCATGTTGTCTTCCCGGCGCAATGGCGCCGCAGGAAGCGGAGGAATGAAGCGGTGGCGGGGTTGTCCACCCACGCCGGACTGCGTGCTACGCGGCGGGCGGGGCGGAAGACGAATCGAGCGGGGGCGGTGGCCACCGGCGAACGGGAGCAGGGCGGATTGGCATGGTCCTGGTCAGAGTCGGGACCGCTGAGGATCCCGGGATGACGGCTCTCGTCGTGATGCGATCTTCTTGTTCGCTTGCTGGCGGTGATGTCCGGCGGCTGCCGGACCGCGCAAAGTGCGCGAGCGCTCGGCAAACCACCGGAAGCAATTCTCGCTTCAGGCGCCGCGCAGCGCGCCGCTTCGAACCGGCCGCTGCCGGATGCGGTACCTGCGCTCTTGCATTACGATCGCTACTTTCCGGGGATACCCCCGGCCGGTGAGCGACATAGCCGGATGGCCTGCGTTATTGGCTGATTCGTGGCTAGTTCGTGGGCCGGAACTGCCGCGTACTTCCGCGGAGGGGGCGTCGGCCTTTCATCAAGGCGGCGGGCTCACGGGGGTACGCCCAACGGCAGTTCAACGACAAGTATAACGGAATGAACGAGTTAAGCAAGGATGCTGTGGCGTGGCTGACGATCGGCGAGGAGTCGGCGGGCCAGCGCGTCGACAACTTCCTGGTCCGGATACTGAAGGGCGTTCCCAAAAGCCATATCTACCGGATCGTCCGCAGCGGCGAAGTCCGGGTCAACAAAGGCCGCGTGGGCGCCGATACGCGGCTTGCGGAAGGTGACGTCGTGCGGGTGCCGCCCGTTCGGCTCGCGGAACCCGACTTTCGTCCTCCGATCCGCCGCGCCGCTGCGCCGCTGCCAGTGGTTTTCGAGGACGAGGCCCTGGTTGCGATCGACAAGCCGGCGGGACTTGCAGTCCATGGCGGCAGCGGCATCTCCTTCGGCGTCATCGAGCAGCTGCGATCGGATCGACCCGACGCCAGCTTCCTCGAACTCGTCCATCGCCTCGACCGGGATACCTCGGGCCTGCTTCTCGTTGCCAAGAAGCGAGTCGCGCTGCTCGGGTTGCATTCGCAGTTGCGCGAGGGCGCCTTCGACAAGCGCTACCTCACGCTGGCGCGAGGCCGGTGGCGCGACGCCAAGCGGGCAGTTCGGCTGCCCCTGCAAAAGCTCGCCGCACCCGGCGGCGAGCGGCGCGTCCGGGTAGAACCACAAGGCGCGGAAGCGCTGACGGTCTTTCGCCGGGTCCAGACGTGGAATGGCCACGTACCGCCGCTGGCGCTTCTCGACGCCGAACTCAAGACCGGGCGAACGCACCAGATCCGGGTTCATCTGGCGCATCTCGGCTTTCCCATTGCAGGCGACGACAAGTACGGGGACTTCGAGTGGAATCGCGCGCTCGCGCGGGTGGGGCTGAAGCGAATGTTCCTCCACGCAGCGACGCTGGCGTTCGAGCATCCTCTGTCGGGCGTCCGCATGTCGCTACAATCCCCATTGCCAGGGGAGCTGGCCGCCTACCTCGAAGGGCTTGGCCCGGCGAACCAGGATGCGCGTGCCGATGGCTGATCGAGAAGGTCCCGCGCGCAACTACGACCTCGTGGTCTTCGACTGGGACGGTACCCTCGCCGATTCCACGGCGCTGATCGCCGACGCCATCCAGGCTGCGTGTCAGGAGCTCGGCGAGCCACCGCCCGGTGAAGCGGCAGCGCGCTATGTCATCGGGCTGGGATTCGAAAGCGCTGTCAGGCACGTTGCGCCAGCGCTCGATCCTGCTGCCTATTCGGCATTTTCGGCCGTATATCGCAACCATTACATGGCCGGTGAGGCACGAGTTCTCCTTTTCGAGGGCGTGCGGGAGTTGTTGGGCGAACTTGCCGATCAGGGTTACAGGCTGGCAATCGCCACCGGCAAGTCCCGGGCGGGACTCGACCGCGCACTCGCGCAAAGCGGGCTCCACGGCATTTTTCACGCTACGCGGTGCGCGGACGAGGGGCCGCCGAAGCCACACCCGGATATGCTCAACAACCTGATGCGTTTCCTCGCCACCGAACCCCAGCGAACGCTGATGATCGGGGATACCTCGCACGATCTCGAGCTCGCGCGGAACGCGGGCACGCGCGGCGTAGGCGTGGCATACGGAGCGCATTCCGCAGACGCATTGGCTTGTCACGACGCACTCGCCATCTTCGAATCGATAGCCGCGCTTCGCTCGTGGCTCACTCTAAACGGGTGACGTCCGGCGGCAATTTGGCGGACCCGCCGGAAGTTGCGAAATCGTTCGCGAAACGACGCTAGCGGTTTTGCGCCTCTGCGCGAGCCTTGTGAAGCGCCTCCCAGCGTTT
>JBDSLT010000264.1:0-8713 GCA_039916265.1 Casimicrobiaceae bacterium
TGCCGGATGAACCGCGGCGAGAAAAAGGACGATCCCGCGCTGGCGCAGAAGATCGCCCGGCTTTGCGACGTGTACGTGAACGACGCTTTCGGTACCGCGCATCGGGCGGAGGCGACCACGCATGGCGTCGCGAAGTACGCGCCGGTGGCGTGCGCCGGCCCCTTGATGGCGGCGGAACTCGACGCGCTCGGCCAGGCGCTCGCCGCGCCGAAGCGGCCGCTGGTCGCCGTCGTCGCCGGGTCCAAGGTTTCGACCAAGCTCACGATCCTGCGCGCTCTCGCGGCGAGGGTCGACACGCTGATCGTCGGAGGCGGGATCGCGAATACGTTCATCGTCGCGGCAGGCGGCAGGATCGGAAAGTCGCTGGTTGAGATGGATCTCGTTGGCGAGGCAAAGGCGATCCTCGACCAGTTTCCCGGCAAAGTGCCCGTCCCCATCGACGCCGTGTGCGCGAAGCGCTTCGCGGCCGACGCGCCCGCCGAGCACAAGGCGATCGAGAACGTGGCCGACGACGATCTGATCCTCGACATCGGCGCACAGTCGGTCGCCGCGCTGAAGCTCATCGTCGCGCGCGCCGGAACGGTCGTCTGGAACGGCCCGGTGGGCGTGTTCGAGTTCGACGCGTTCGCCGGCGGCACGAAGGCGCTGGCGGAGGCGATCGCCTCGTCTCGCGCATTCTCCATCGCCGGCGGCGGTGACACCGTTGCCGCCATCAACAAGTTCGGCGTCGCGGACCGCATCGGCTATATCTCGACGGCCGGTGGCGCGTTTCTCGAGTTTCTTGAAGGCAGGACGCTGCCGGCGGTGGCGGTGCTCGAAGAGCGCGCCGCCGGCTGAGCGCACTGCGAGGATCGACGTCGCGCCGGTTGCGTGCGACTCGCCGTGCCGCGATCGCGAGAATTTGCTTTGGCGTAACATCGTGCGCTCCTTCGACTGACAACGGGAATCGCACGTGCCTCGCGCAACCAAGATCGTCGCCACGCTCGGCCCCGCCTGCAGCGATCCGGCGGTGCTGCACCGGATGCTTGCCGCGGGTGTCGACGTCGTGCGGCTCAATTTTTCGCACGGCACCGCGGACGATCACGTCGGTCGCGCGCGCATGGTGCGCGAAGCCGCACGACAGCTCGGCTCCGAGATCGCAATCATGGCGGACCTGCAGGGTCCCAAGATTCGCGTCGGCAAGTTTGCCGAGGGCAAGGTCACGCTGGAGGTGGGACAACAGTTCGTCCTCGACGCCGAATGCGAGCTCGGTGACGCGAAGCGCGTCGGCCTCGACTACAAGGAGTTGCCGCAGGATGTCGCGCGCGGCGCGGTGCTGTTGCTGAACGACGGTCTGATAAAGCTCGTCGTCGAGCGTGTCGAGGGGCCGCGGATCGTCACCAAGGTCGTGCTCGGCGGCGTGCTGTCGAACAACAAGGGCATCAATCGCCAGGGGGGTGGGCTGACGGCGCCGGCGCTCACCGCGAAGGACATGGACGACGTCAAGGCAGCGGCGATGCTCGAGGCCGACTACCTCGCCGTCTCGTTCCCCAAGAACAAGGAAGACATGTACATGGCGCGCCAGCTGCTGCGCGCCGCCGGCGGCCACGCGCTGCTGATTGCCAAGATCGAGCGCGCCGAAGCGATCGGCGCGCTGGCCGAAATCATCGACGCCTCCGACGGAATCATGGTCGCCCGCGGCGATCTCGCCGTCGAAGTCGGCAACGCGGCGGTTCCGGGCTTGCAGAAGCGGATGATCAGGATGGCGCGTGATCGCAACAAGCTGACGATCACCGCCACGCAGATGATGGAATCGATGATCAACGCGCCGGTTCCGACACGCGCCGAGGTCTCCGACGTCGCCAATGCCGTTCTCGACGGCACCGACGCCGTCATGCTGTCCGCCGAGACCGCCGCCGGCCGTTATCCGGTCGAGACGGTCGAGACGATGGCGCAGATCTGCACCGAGGCGGAAAAATCCGACGAGGTGATGCTCGACCGCGACTTCCTCGACCGCACGTTCACCCGCATCGACCAGTCCATCGCCAATGCCACGCTCTTCACCGCCTTTCACCTCAAGGTGAAGGCGATCGCCGCGCTGACCGATTCCGGCTCGACGGCGCTATGGATGTCGCGGCATAACTGCGGCTGCCCGATTTTCGCGCTGACCCCGAAGCTGGCCTCGCAACGCAAGATGGCGCTCTACCGCAACGTCTACCCTTTGTTCCTCGAGCAGAGCACCGACCGCGACGAAGTGCTCCTTCAGGCCGAACAGGCATTGCTCAAGCAGGAGCACGTGCAACGGGGCGATCTCATCGTGCTGACGATCGGCGAGCCGATGGGCAAGTCCGGCGGCACCAACACGATGAAGATCGTGCGCGTCGGCGACAACCTTATCTAGAACCGGGCGCGCCGCCACATGCGCAAACCTGGTGAAAACGGCGCCGCAGCGGAACAGGATTGGAAGCAGCGCTTCAAGGCATACGCGCAGGCCCGGATCGGCGGTCAACGCCTGATCCACCAGCGCAGCAGTCCGGCGATGAACGGCGTCAGGCGCTCGCGATTGCTGGCGTTGGCCGCCTTGCGGATCGCCTCGGCCTGGGTGGGGTATGCATGGATCACGTTGGCCAGCCGGTTGAGGCCGATGCCGTTGACCATGGCCACGGTGATTTCGTTGATCATCTCGCCGGCGTGGCGGGCGACGATGGTGGCTCCGAGGATTTTGTCGCTGTGCTGGGCGACATGGATCTTGACGAAGCCGGTCTGCTCGCCGTCCAGAATCGCGCGGTCGATCTCGTGCATCGGCACGGTGAAGGTGCGGACAGAAATGTCCTGCTGGTTGGCCTGGCGCACATACAGGCCGACGTGCGCGATTTCCGGATCGGTATAGGTGCACCACGGTATGGTCAACGCGCTGACCCGCTGCTTTCCGGGGAATAGCGCGTTGCGAACCACGATCCTGGCGCTGGCATCGGCGGCGTCGGTAAACATGTGCTCCAGGCAGACATCGCCGGCCGCATAGACGCGACGGTTGCCGGTGCGCAGGAAGTCGTCGACCTGGATGCCGGCCTTGGGATCGACTTCGACCCCGGCGGCATCCAGGTCCATGCCCTCGATGTTGGGGAGCCGGCCGACGCCTGCCAGGATCGCGTCGACGGTCACCGAGCTGTGATGGTCGTCACTGACCATGTCGACCCGCAGATCGTCGTCCTGCTTGCGGACGGCGGTCACCGTCGTGTTCAGCCGCACCTCGAGTCCATCGCGGGCGAAGGCGTCGGAGAGCAGCTGCGCGGCGTCGCGTTCCTCCTTGGGCAGGAATAACGGCAAGTCCTGGGCGATGATGGTGCTGGCGCCAAAACGCGAAAATGCCTGCGCCAGTTCGCAGCCCAGCGGGCCGCCGCCGACCACCAGCAGCCGCGCGGGCAGCGCGGTCAGATCGAAAACCGTCTCGTTGGTCAGGTAGCCGGCATGTTCCAAACCTTCGATCGACGGCGTATCGGGCCGGGAACCGGTGGCGATCATGGCGCGGCCGAAGCGCAGGCGGACGCCGTCGACGTCAAGGCTGTCCGTCGCGGTGAAACGGGCGTGCCCCAGGAAGACATCGATTCCGGCCACGGTGAGGCCAGTGATCGAATCGCTGCGGCTGATGCGGGCGCGCAGGCGCCGCATATGTGCCATCGCTGCGGCGAAATCCACCTGCACATGGCCCGGATCGGCCGCGCCATAGTGCGAGGCATTGCGCATCTCGGCATACACGCGTGCAGTGCGGATCAGCGCCTTGGAGGGGACGCAGCCCACGTTCAGGCAGTCACCGCCGATCAGGTTGTGTTCTACCAGCGCGACCCGCGCGCCGAGGCCGGCCGCGCCCTTGGCCGCGATCAGGCCGGCCGGGCCCGCGCCGACCACGACCAGGTGGTAACGGTCGGCCGGCACGGGATTGCGCCAGTCCGGCGGGCGGACATTGGCCAGCCGCTGCTGCTCGAAGACATCGTCGGGTGTGGTCATGGCAGGGGCAGGATAGGGGCATGATCGAGCCAGCCGCCCCGGAATCCGGCGGCACGCAGCCCGGAGGCCAGGTACCGACACCGCCGCATCAGCCGCCAGATCAGTTCAGTGCGATGGTTCTCGACCATCATCACGATGATCCCCTGATCCAGGCCGAAATGCCCCGCAGACACCCAGGCGGTTCCGTCTTGCGCGCACAGACCGGGGTTCAGCCCGCTGCTCAGGCGCTGCCTGCAGACGATCTGCGGGTAGCGCCGCAGCAGCACGCGCAGGCTCCCGAGGGCGATGTCCGGCGCGAACGGCAGGCACGCCAGCATCGCCGGCGGGGACACGGTGCCGTCGTCCGGGCCGTAGGGAACGCCCCGCGCGGCGTAGCCGAACAGGCGCCTCGGTTCGGTCTCGACGTCGGGCCGTTCGTCGCTTGGACCGTCGCCGGCACTCAGCCCCCAGCAGTCCCCGTCCAGGCCCGAATGCCCTAGCGGGTTGATGCGGGCATATTCGCGTTGCACGTGGATGGCGCGCCGGCTGTTCTCGAAGTAATCGCAGCCTTTGTCGCGCATGAAAGGGTCCTGGATCCCGCGCAGGTCCACCCACGCATGCGAGAACTGGTGCACGAACAGCGGCCCGGCGTAAAGATAGTTGTGGCCATAGAGGTTTTCCCACTGGTAGGTCGAGGTCCACGCGCGATAGGAGTCGACCGGCACCGGATGGGTCGGCGAGCCCATGGCCAGCGCGTACAAGACGATCGCCTCGCTATAGCCTTCCCAGCCGTAATGCAGGAAGCCCGATTCAGGCTTCCAGCCCTGCATGATCGTATCGCCGCCGTCCTGGGCCCAGCGCCAGTCGATGCGCAGGAACAAGGCGTCGGCAATCGTCCGCAGTTCGGCTTCCTGCGGCGTGTCGGCGTCGAAATACATCGCGGCCGTCAACGCGCCGGCGATCAGCAGCGCGGTATCGATCATCGACAGTTCCGAGCGCCAGACACGCGTCCCGGATTTCGGGTCCAGGAAGTGGTAAAAGAAGCCCTTGTACCCGGTGGCGTCGGCGCCACCGCTCTGGTCGCAATCGAAGAAAAAGCGCAGCGCTGCCAGACTGCATTGCGCCGCTTCGATACGCGACATCCAGCCGCGCTCGACCGCCACCGGGTATGTCGACAGCGCGAAACCGACCACGGCGATGCTGATCGGGGCGCTGTCGCGCGAGGTATCGGCGACCAATCCGTTGTCGCGGTTGAGCTGCTCCGGGAAATACGCGAATGCCCCGCGCTGCAGCGCGTCGAGCAACGCCTCGTCTTCCGCCGGCCACGCGGGATCGGCGACGGAGGGGTCGGGGCTGTTCGGGCGGGATCGCATCCCCCGACGATAGCGCAGTCCCTATGGCGTCGAGAGCGCGATGCGGATCGCGTCAGTGCGCATACTGCGTCGAATCCTGGAGAACACTGCGTAATGTCGACATCACAATGCTCGCAGCCCATGCCGGAAGGCAGGCGCGTGTGCCTGTTCGGCAACGGCCGTTACTCGGTGATGCTGACCGATGCCGGTGCCGGTTACAGCCACTGGCGGGACCAGGCGATCACGCGATGGCGGGAAGATCCCACCTGCGATGACTGGGGCAGCTTCGTGTTGCTGCGCGACCTGTGCAGCGGCGCGCAATGGTCGCCTGCGCGCCAGCCGCTTGGGGTCGACAACCAGGTGCAGGGCGGGGCCTTCGGTCATGGCCAGGTGGCTTTTACCGGCGAACGGGATGGCTTGACCGCGACGCTCGCCGTGGCCGTGGCCGACGACTGCGACGCGGAAGTGCGCCGGATCACCCTGCATAACCGCAGCGGTTCGGCGCGCGAGATCGAATTGACCTCCTACGCCGAACTCGTGCTCGGGTCAGCATCCGCGGATGCCAGCCATCCGGCCTTCGCCAAGCTGTTCGTGCAGACCTACTGGGATGCCGACGGCGAGGTCCTGCTCGCGACCCGGCGCAAGCGCAGCCCCGACGATGCCGACCTTTGGGCGGGACACCGGATCGTCGTGCCCGGGTCGTTGTCCATGGAAGATGCGGCTATCCAGTACGAAACCGACCGCGCGCGCTTCCTGGGGCGGGGCAACCGGCTGCCGGATGCCGTCGCTCTGCAACTTGGCAGTGTCCTGTCGAACACGGTTGGCACCGTGCTGGATCCGGTCTTCAGCCTGCGCACACGGGTGCGGATCGCGGCCGGCGCCACGGGCCGCATCGATTTCTGGACTTTGGCTGCGACCTCGCGGGAGCAGCTGGTCGGAGTTGCCGCGGATCTGACACCCACCAGCGCCGGCGCCTGTTTCGCGCGCCCCCGCGCGACCGCTGTTGCGGACGCCGATGCGCGGCAACCGCCTTCGATCGACGACGGCGACGCGGATCCCTGGAATCGCTGGCTGGCGCCACTGCTGTACGCGGACCCGGGCTGGCGTGCCGCGCCCGATGCCTTGCGCCGCGGCGCCGGCGGGGCGCCGGTTCTGTGGCGCCACGGGATTTCTGGCGACCGCCCGATCGTGTTGTTGCGCATCGCCGACGCCGACGGCATCGAGGTTGCAGCGGCCCTTTTGCGGGCCCAGCATCGCTGGCGCCGGCACTGGCTGGGCGTGGATGTGGTGCTGCTCGTCACCGCAAGCGGCGATGCCGGCGCGGCCCTGCACGGGCAACTGTGTTCGCTGCAGGAAACGCAAGCTGCCAACGGCAACGATGGCGAGGTCGCCAAAGCGGAAGTTTTCGCGCTCCGCCAGGACCAGGTCGATGGCGCATTCATCGATGGACTGACCCGGGCCGCCCGCGTGGTCCTGGTCGGCGACGGCACCGAGGCGATCCCTCCCGCAGCCCGTCAGCCGGCCGACGGGATCGGGCAACCCGGGACGCCGGAAACGCCGACGCCAGGCACGCAGACTATCGACGCCGCGGACGATGCTGCGGCGGCAGCGCCATGGCCGGGGGCGACCGAGGGCGCGCTCGAGTTCGACAATGGCCTGGGCGGATTCGCCGACGATGGCCGCGAATATCGTATTGAACTCGAGCACGGCGCGTGCACTCCGGCGCCGTGGATCAATGTGGTGGCCAATCCGGGTTTCGGTTTCATCGCCTCGGCCGAGGGGGGCGGATACACGTGGTCGCGCAACAGCCAGCAGAATCCCCTGACGCCCTGGCCCAACGACCCGGTGACCGATGCGCCCAATGAGGTTCTGTACCTGCGCGACGAGCACAGCGGCGACCTGTGGTCCGCGACCGCTGCGCCGATCCGCGCCGAGGGTGTGCGCTACCGGGTCACCCACGGCAAGGGTTGGAGCCGCTATTCCCACCACGCCCACGGGATCGATGTCGACCTGCTGCAATACGTCCCGATGGCCGACAGCATCAAACTGTCGCGCCTGCGGCTGCATAATCGCTCCGGTCGCGCCCGCCAGCTATCGGTGACCGGCTACGTGCGCTGGGCATTGGCGCCCAACGGCAGCAATGCCGCGCCCTACGTGGTCACCGATCTCGACGAGGCGACCGGTGCGCTGTTCGCGCGCAATACATGGCGGGCGGAATTCGGCGAGCGCGTGGCCTTCATTGACCTTGGCGGCGCGCAATCCTCCTGCAGTGGGGATCGCAGCGCGTTTCTGGGCCGTTACGGCGCGATCGACAAACCGCAAGCCCTGTCCGCGGCGTCGCTCCCCGGGCGGACCGGCGCGGGGCTTGATCCCTGTGGGGCGCTGCAGACCCACGTGACCTTGGCAGCGGACGAACCCGTAGAGTTGCAGTTCGTGCTTGGCGATGCCGATTCCGCGCAGGCCGCGCAGGAGCTCGTCCGCCGTTACCGCGACGCAGACCCGGACGAGGTGCTCGGGCAGGTCCGCAAGCACTGGGACGGCGTGCTCGATACCGTCCAGGTCAAGACGCCCGATCGTGCATTGGACATCCTGATCAACGACTGGCTGCTATACCAGTCGCTCGGCTGCCGCGTCTGGGCGCGCAGCGCCTACTACCAGTCCAGCGGCGCCTACGGATTCCGCGACCAGCTTCAGGACGTGATGTCGCTTTGCGTGGCGTGTCCGGCGCTGGCGCGCGAGCATATCGTCCGCTCGGCCGGCCGCCAGTTCCCCGAGGGCGACGTCCAGCACTGGTGGCTGCCGCCGCAGGGGCAGGGCATCCGGACCCGGATGAGCGACGACCGGCTGTGGCTACCCTATGTCGCTGCACATTACGTGCGGACGACCGGGGACGGCACCGTGCTCGAGGACAACGTGCCATTCCTGGCCGGACAGGCGCTCAAACCCGGTCAGGACGAGGCTTTCTTCAAACCCCGCGTCGGTGACCAGGCGGCCAGCGTCTACGAGCATGGCGCGCGTGCCATCGATGTCAGTCTCGGACTCGGCCCCCACGGCCTGCCGCTGATCGGAACCGGCGACTGGAACGACGGCATGAACGGCGTAGGTGAGAAAGGCCGCGGCGAAAGCGTATGGCTGGTGTGGCTGCTGGTCGCCACGATCGACGCCTACACTCGCTTTGCCGAAGCATGCGGCGACGACGCGCGCGTCGCCCGCTGGCGCGAACATGCCGCATTGTTACGCAAGACGGTGGAAACCGCCGGCTGGGACGGTGACTGGTATCGCCGCGGCTACTACGACGACGGCACGCCGTTGGGTTCGGCCCAGAGCCAGGAGTGCAGGATCGATGCCATTGCCCAGTCCTGGAGCGCGATGGCAGGCGCCTCGGATCGTTCGCATGT
>JBDSLT010000265.1:0-5606 GCA_039916265.1 Casimicrobiaceae bacterium
ACGTGCACGTGGATGTCGCTCTTCTCGAACAGCTCGAGCGCGACGCCGAGTTCCGCCGAGCGTGCCTTCACGAGCGTAAGCGCGGTCTGCGCACTTTCCTTCATCACGTCGCCGAGCTGCCCCGTGAGGATCAGCTTGCCGGCGCCCGGGGTGCGGCTCGCCTCGACGAACAGCACGTCGCCGCCGACCGGCGTCCACGCGAGGCCCGTGGCCACGCCGGGCAGGCTGGTGCGCATCGCGACTTCGTTCTCGAAGCGCGCGGGGCCGAGGATGCCGGCCAGGTCGGGCGCGTCGATCACGACGTGGTCGGTCGCGCCTTCGGCGATCTGCATCGCCCCGCGGCGGAACACGCTGCCGATCGTGCGCTCGAGATTGCGCACGCCGGCCTCGCGCGTGTAGTCGCCGATGATCGCGTGGACCGCGGCGTCGGTGATCCGCGCCTGCTCGGGCGTGAGGCCGTTCGCGTCCTGCTGCCGCTTGATCAGGTAGCGCTTGGCGATCTCGGCTTTTTCCGCCTCGGTGTAGCCCGGCAGCTCGATCATCTCCATCCGGTCGCGTAGCGGACCCGGGATCGTGTCGAGCATGTTCGCCGTGGCGATGAACATGACCTTCGACAGGTCGAAGGGCAGCGCGAGGTAGTTATCGCGAAACGTCGAGTTCTGCTCGGGATCGAGCACCTCGAGCAGCGCGGCGAACGGATCGCCGTGCACGCCGCGGCCGAGCTTGTCGATCTCGTCCAGCATCATCACGCAGTTGTTCGAGCCCGCGCGCCGCAGCGCCTGGACGATGTTGCCCGGCAGCGCGCCGATGTAGGTGCGCCGGTGGCCGCGGATTTCCGCTTCGTCGTGGATGCCGCCGAGGCTCACGCGCACGAACTTGCGGCCGGTGGCCTTGGCGATGCTCTGGCCTAGCGAGGTCTTGCCGACGCCGGGCGGACCGACGAAGCACAGGATCGGGCTCTTGCCGCCCGGATTGAGCTTGCGAACCGCCAGATACTCGAGAATACGGCGCTTCACCTTGTCAAGGCCGAAGTGGTCCTCGTTCAGCACCGCGCGCGCGGCGGCGATGTCGATCCGGTCCTCGGTGGCGATCGACCACGGCAGCTCCGTCAGCCACTCGAGATATGTGCGCAGCATCGACGACTCGCCCGCACCGTCGGGCATCCGCTCGAGCCGCTTCAGCTCCTTTTTCGCATGCTCGCGCGCCTCGTCGGGCATGTTCGCCTTTTCGATCGCGGCGGCGAGCTCGGCGATGTCGCTCTTCGCGGCGTCGTCTTCGCCCAGCTCCTTGTTGATCGTCTTCAACTGCTCGCGCAGCAGCATCTCGCGCTGCGACTTCGACAGGCGCTCCTGCGTCTGGTCGTTGATCTCGCGCGAAAGGCGCAGCACCTCGAGGCGGCTGACCAGGTGCGACAGCACCGTGTCGAGGCGACGCCTGGGATCGGACGTCGAGAGGATCGTCTGCTTCTCCTCGGGCGGGATGTCCATCAGGCCGCCGATGAAGTCGGCGAGCACGCCCGGCAGCGCGATGTCCTGCACCGCGCCCGCCAGCTCGGCCGGCGCCTGTGGAATCAGCTCCAGCACCTCGGCTGCACGTTTTTTGACTTCGATCATCCGTGCCTCGATTTCGGGCGTGATCGTCTCCGACTCGTGCGCGAGCTCTATTCGCGCGACGAGGAAGGGCCAGCCTTCGAGCAGCTTGACGATTCGAAAGCGCTGCTGGCCCTGCGCGACGGCGTGGTGCGTCCCGTCCGGAGTCGTCAGGTAGCGCAGCACCGCTGCGGCGGTGCCGACGTCGTGCAGGTCGGCAGCGGCGGGCGCGTCGTTGGCGGGATCGCGCTGGAGGACGACGCCGATGCGCCGGTTGCTGCGCGCAGCTTCCTGCACCGCGGCGAGCGACGGTGTGCGACCGAGGTTGAGCGGCGTCACGAGACCCGGGAACAGGACGAGATTGCGCGTGGGCAGCAGGATCAGCGCGTCGCCGGGGATCTCCGGCAGCGCGGAGTGGGCCCCGGGGGCTGCCGTCTCGACGGCGGACGTGGGGTGCTCCGTATCGTTCATCGTGGATTCCTCGCGCGGTCAGAGCTTGCGCAACGTGAGGCGCAGGCAGCCATGCTCGAGTTCGCGTCGCTCGATCTCGTAGTGACCTCCGGGCAGGTCGAGACGGCGCTCGAAGCGGCCATAAGGAATTTCGAGCCGCCGCAGCGCAGCGCCGCCCGACGAAGGCATCAGCCGCTCGCCAACGACCGACAGCGAGCCTTCGCTGGCGACCACCTGGACGTGTTCGGGCGCCACGCCGGGCAGCGCAACCAGCACGACCAGGCGCTCGGCCGTTTCGAGCACGTCGACCGGCGGTTCCCAGCTGGGGCCCGACGGCGCGGGATGCGCCGCGAGCTGGAAGAAATGGCGATGCAAACGCTCGGCCTCGCCGAGCATCTCGAACGCCTGCGCCCACATCCATTCGGCGCGATTGCGGGGATTCATCGGGGGCTCCTGGCGTCGTTCATGGTCGCTTGTCGCATAATCAGGCTCTTAGATGGGGACTGCGGCGGCGGGCTCAATATGGGCGCCCAACCCGGCTGCGGAAGGAGAAGATCAGCGTGGCGTCCCAAAAAGGCAAGGCCTGGCGCGGCATCTATCCGATCGCGCCGACGCCCTTCACGGCTTCGGGCGACGTGGACGAAGACGGGCAGCGCCGCGTGCTCGACTGCATGATCGACCAGGGCGTCGATGGTATCTGCATTCTCGCCAACTATTCGGAGCAGTTCCTGCTGACCGACGACGAGCGCAATACGCTGACCGACGTGTGCCTCGCGCATGTCGCCGGCCGTGTCCCGGTGATCGTGACCTGCAGCCACTTCAGCACGCGCATCGCCGCCGATCGCGGGCGCCGCGCCGCGGCGGCCGGCGCAAGGATGCTGATGCTGATGCCGCCCTATCATGGCACCGGCCTGCGCGCCGACGAGTCCGGCATGGTGCAGCACTTCGCCGCCGTCGCGGACGCCTCGCGCATTCCGGTGATGGTGCAGGATGCGCCGTTGTCGGGCGTTGCGCTGTCGGTGCCGTTTCTGGTCCGGCTCGCACGCGACGTGCCGCTGGTCCGCTATTTCAAGATCGAGATGCCGGGTACCGCCGCCAAGCTGCGTGCGCTGATCGATGCCGGGGGCGATCTGATCGATGGACCGTTCGACGGCGAGGAGTCGATCACGCTGATGGCCGACCTCGACGCCGGCGCCACGGGAACGATGTCGAGCGCGCTGCTGCCCGACTTGATCAAGCCCGTATTGACGCATCATTTCGCCGGGCGCCGCGCCGAAGCCGCGGCGGCGTACGCGCGCATCCTGCCGCTCGTCAATTACGAGAACCGGCAGTGCGGGCTGCGCGCGACCAAGGCGGCGATGATGGAGGGCGGCGTGATCCGCAGCGACTGCGTGCGCCATCCGCTCGAAGCGCTGCACCGCGCAACGCGCGCCGGGCTGCTCGAACTCGCGCGCGAGGCGAACCCGCTGGTGCTGCGCTGGGGCCGCTGACGCTCGCCGCTCAACCAGGCGCGCTGGCGACGATTCCGACAAGCGTCGGGCCGTAGCGCTCGAGCTTGCGCGCGCCGATGCCGCTGATGGTTGCGAGCGACGCGAGATCGGCGGGGCGCATCCGCGCGATTTCGGTCAGCGTGCGGTCGTGCAGGATGACGTAGGCAGGCACGGCTTGCGCGCGCGCTTCCTCCAGGCGCCACGCTTTCAATCGGTCGAGCAGCGCCGCGTTCGTTGCGCCTGCGCCGGCGTCGTCGCCGGTCGTGCGCGAACGCGGGCGACGGCGCGGCTTCACCGCGGCACGGCGCATCGCGACGCTCGCCTCGCCCTTCAGCACCGGACGCGCATTCTCGGTGAGCCTGAGCGCGCCGTGGGCCTCGTGGTCGACGCGCGCGTAGCCGAGCGCGACGAGTTGCCGCATGACGACGCGCCACGTGGCGTCGTCGAGGTCGGCGCCCACGCCGAACACCGTCAGCTTGTCGTGGTCCCAGCGCTGCACACGCTCGCTGTCGCGGCCCCGCAACACGTCGATCAGGTGCAGCGCGCCGAAGCGCTGGCCGGTACGGTACATCGCCGACAGCGCCTTCTGCGCGGCGGACGTCGCGTCGAAGGTATCCGGCGCATCGCTGCATGTGTCGCAGTTGCCGCAGGGCTCGCTCGCCTCGCCGAAATACGCGAGCAGCCGCATGCGGCGGCAACCGGCGGTTTCGCACAATCCGAGCAGCGCGTCGAGCTTCGCCGCCGACACGCGCTTGTACGCCTCGCTGCCTTCCGACAGGTCGATGAGACGCCGCTGCTGGACGACGTCGGCGAGTCCGTACGTCATCCATGCGTCGGCCGGCGCGCCGTCGCGTCCCGCCCGGCCGGTCTCCTGGTAGTAGCCCTCGATGCTCTTCGGCAAGTCGACGTGAGCGACGAAGCGGACGTCCGGCTTGTCGATGCCCATGCCGAAGGCGATCGTCGCGACGATGACGATGCCGTCCTCGCGCTGGAAGCGGTCCTGGTTGGCGGCGCGCGTCGCGTGGTCCATGCCGGCGTGGTAGGGCAGGGCGCGCACGCCTTGGGTCGCCAGCCACGCCGAGGTCTCGTCGACCTTGCGGCGCGAGAGGCAGTAGACGATTCCGCTCTCGCCCGCGTGCTCCTCCAGCACGAACGCGAGGAGCTGCGCGCGCGCGTCCGCCTTGTCGACGATGGTGTAGCGGATATTGGGACGATCGAAACTGGACACGAACACGCGCGCGTCGCGAAGGCCCAGCCGGGTGACGATCTCCTCGCGCGTCAGCGGGTCGGCGGTGGCCGTCAGCGCGATGCGGGGAATGCCGGCGTAGCGGCGCTGCAGCAGCGACAACTCCAGGTAGTCGGGGCGGAAATCGTGGCCCCATTGCGACACGCAATGCGCCTCGTCGATGGCGAACAGCGCGATGCGCGCGCGGTCGAGGAGCTCGAGGCAGCGCGACGTCACGAGCCGCTCGGGCGCGACGTACAGCAGGTCGAGCTCGCCGGCGAGGAGCGCCTGCTCGGTGGCCGCCGCGGCGCGGGCCGATAGCGTCGAATTGAGAAACGCCGCGCGCACGCCGAGCTGCGCCATCGCCGCGACCTGATCCTGCATCAGCGCGATCAGCGGCGACACGACGACGCCCGTGCCCTCGCGCACCAGCGACGGCACCTGATAGCAAAGCGATTTGCCGGCGCCGGTGGGCATGAGCACCAGCGCATCGCCACCGCCGATCACGTGCCGGACGATGAGCTCCTGCCCGTCGCGGAACGCGGGATAGCCGAAGGTGTCGCGAAGGACGTCGAGAGGGCGGCGGATGTCGTCGGGCATGAGCAGGCGAGGGTCGGCGCGCGGAACGCCGCAGAGACTAGCGCGAATCCGTCCGCACGACGGATAGTGCCAACGGCGGACCCTCCAAAACCGCCGTCCGGCGATTATTGCGTTTACGCGACCGGCGGCGTGACCGACAATGACGACGTCGAACTGCAGGGAGCCCGCTGATGAAGCTTCGCCCGTTTTCCCGCCGCGCCTCAATTACTGGGTGGTGCTGAACGGCCAGCGCGTCCAGTATTCCGGCACCGA
>JBDSLT010000266.1:0-3819 GCA_039916265.1 Casimicrobiaceae bacterium
TGCGATGCGCTCATCATCGCGACCGGCGCATCGGCACGCTATCTCGGCCTGCCCTCCGAGGAAGCGTACATGGGACGCGGCGTGTCCGCGTGCGCAACCTGCGACGGCTTTTTCTACAAGGGCGAGGAAGTCGTCGTCATCGGCGGCGGCAATACGGCGGTCGAGGAAGCCCTGTACCTGTCCAACATCGCGAAGAGCGTGACTGTCGTGCATCGGCGCGACAAGTTTCGCGCCGAGGCCATCCTGGTCGACCGGCTGCTGGCGAAGGCCGGTGCCGGCGGCAAGGTGAACGTGCTGTGGAACCATACGCTCGACGAGGTGCTCGGCGACGCGTCCGGGGTTACCGGCGTACGCGTCAAGCACGCGCAATCGGGCGCGACGCAGGAGCTTGCGGTCAAGGGGGTGTTCATCGCGATCGGCCATACGCCGAACACCCAGCTCTTCGAGGGGCAGCTCGACATGGCCGGCGGCTATCTCAAGGTCCATGGCGGCAGCGAGGGGAACGCCACCGCGACCTCGATGGCCGGCGTGTTCGCCGCGGGCGACGTCGCCGATCACGTCTATCGTCAGGCCGTCACGTCGGCCGGTACCGGCTGCATGGCTGCGCTCGACGCCGAGGCCCACCTCGAGACCCTCGCCTGAAAAGTAGGGTCAGAGACGACTTACGAGTTGCCGTTTCCGCTCATCGCTTCGAAAGTCATCTCTCCCCGCGTAAGTCGTCTCTGACCCTACTTAAAATGGCCAAGCTGGGCGAACTGAAGGGCCTGATTGCCCCCGCAAAGCACGCGGAGGACGACGTCGACCTCGCGCGCGCGTTCGCCGACGTCACGCGCCTGCCGCCGGCGAACAAGGCGAACGGCGTGCGAGCGCGCCCTTCGCCGCTACCCCGCCAGCGCATCGCCGACGAGCGCGATGCACTCGCGATGTCGAAATACGGCGCGGAACCGGCGCCGCAGACGTGGGATATCGGGCAGGAAATCGAGGGGGAGCAGACGTTCCTGCGGCGTGGCCTCGGCACCGACGTCCTCTCCGGCCTGCGCCGTGGGCGGTGGGTGGTGCAGGTCGAGATCGACCTGCATGGCATGACCGCCCCCGAAGCGCACGACGCGCTGGCCGATTTGCTGGTCGAAGCGCGTGCCCGCGGCCTGCGCTGCGTACGCGTGATCCACGGCAAGGGACTGAGGTCGCCGAACCGCGAACCCGTGCTCAAGGGCAAGGTTCGCCGCTGGCTCGCGCAGTGGGACGACGTGCTGGCGTACTGCGAGGCGCCGCGCCACGCTGGCGGCGCCGGCGCGGTCGTCGTGCTGCTCACGGGAAAGTCGCGCGGATGAAGTACAAGGATTATTACGCGACACTCGGCGTTGCCCGTACCGCCGACGCCGACGCGATCAAGGGCGCCTACCGGAAGCTCGCGCGGAAGTTCCACCCCGACGTCTCGAAGGAACCGAACGCGGAGGAGAAGTTCAAGGAGGTCGGCGAGGCCTACGAGACACTCAAAGACCCGGAGAAGCGCGCCGCCTTCGACCAGCTCGGTCAGTACGCGTCGGGCACCGAATTCCGCCCGCCGCCCGATTGGGGCGCAGCGCACGCAGGGGGGCAGTCCTTTTCGTTCGACGACATCGACCTCGCGGACCTTTTCGCCGGCTTCGCGCGGGGCGAGAGCGCGGGCGGCAGCCGCGCGCGCGCCGACCGGCCCATTCCGGGTAACGACTACGAGGCCGCCGTGCACCTGAACTTCGAGCAGGCGTTCGCGGGCACCGAAATCGAGTTCGACCTCGCAGCGATCGAATACGACGAGCAGGGACGGGCCCGCCGGGTTCCGCACCGGATGAAGGTCCGCGTTCCGCGCGGCGTCACCGACGGCCAGAAGCTGCGTGTTCCGGGCAAGGGCGGCAAGGGAATGCGCGGCGGGCGCGACGGCGACCTCTATCTAGACATCGAAGTGGCGGCGCACCCGACGTTTCGCGTCGACGGCATGGACATCCATGTCGACCTCCCGCTCGCGCCCTGGGAAGCGGTGCTTGGAGCAAGTGTCGAGTTGCCGACGCCGGCGGGCCCGGTGACGCTGCGGGTGCCGGCGGCCACGCGCGCCGGTCAGAAGCTGCGCCTGTCGGGTCGCGGCATGGCGCGGCCCGACGGCACCAAGGGCGACCTGTACGCACAGGCGCAGATCTCCGTACCCACGGTGACGGACGAAGCGCAACGCAAGCTCTACGAGGCGCTGCGCGATGCATCGAACTTCGACCCGCGCGCGCATCTCGCCTGACGGAGACCACGATGACCCTCGAAATCGCGCAGGCGGTCTATCTCGACGACGGCCAATCGCTGACCATTGCGCAACTGGTCGAGCGCTCCGGCCTCACCGAGACCGAGCTCGCCGATCTTGCGGACTGCGGCGCTCTTGCGGGCGTGTCCGCCGACGCGGTGTCGCTGCGCTTCGACGCGCGTTGCGTCATCGTCGCGCGCACCGCGCGGCGCCTGCGGGAGGAATACGCGCTCGACGATTCGCACAGCCTCGCCATCGTCGTTCGGCTGACGCAGCGCATCGAGATGCTCGAAGCGAGACTGCGCGTGCAGCAGTCGCGGGACTGATCGCCGGCGGGCTCACAGGCCTT
The DNA here is from genome assembly GCA_039916265.1 of Casimicrobiaceae bacterium. Lineage (GTDB taxonomy): Bacteria > Pseudomonadota > Gammaproteobacteria > Burkholderiales > Casimicrobiaceae > VBCG01. The sequence goes on from JBDSLT010000266.1 coordinate 2,616, forward strand.
CGTCTGCCCATAGAGCAAGGCGACAGACTTCAGCGCAGCGCGCGGTGCGCGAGCGCCGGCAGGCTCGTGCGCACCGCCGCCATGCGCGTGGAATCCACGTCTGCGACGACGACGCCGGGACCCTCCGCGACGCGTTCCGCGACGATCTCGCCCCAGGGGTCCACCAGCATCGAGTGCCCGTAGGTGCGCCGGCCGCCCGGATGCAGGCCGCCCTGCGCCGCGGCGAGCACGTAACACTGGTTCTCGACGGCGCGCGCGCGCAGCAGCAGATGCCAGTGCGCGGCGCCCGTTCGCGCCGTGAACGCCGCGGGAACGACGATCAGCGCGAGATCGCCCTGCGCGCGATAGAGTTCCGGGAAGCGCAGGTCGTAGCAGATCGACAATCCGACACGGCCGGCCGGCGTGTCGAGCGTCACCGGCGTGCTGCCGGCGACGATCGTCAGCGACTCGTCGTAGTCTTCGCTGCCGTGCGTAAAGCGGAACAGATGGATCTTGTCGTAGCGCGCCAGGCGAGCGCCGTCGGCGCCATAGGCGAGCAGCGTCTGCCTGACGCGCGCGGGATCGCCGCAATCGATCGGCACGCTGCCGCCGATCACCGTCATCGCGTGGCGCTTTGCGCTGGCGGCGAGAAAATCCTGCTGCGCTCCCGCGCCGTCGCTTTCGCGCAGCGCGTAGCGATCGGCGGCGCGACGTCCCATGTAGCCGAAGTTCTCCGGCAGCAGCGCCAGCGTTGCCCCCGCGGCGGCGGCTTCGTCCAGCAGCGGCGCCGCCTGCGCGAGGTTCGCGGCGACATCGTCGCCGGAAACCATCTGGATTGCCGCAATCTTCATCGTGGTCATGGAATCTCCAGGAAGGACATCAGGCGCCGCGACCGGCCCGGCGGCGCTCATCGAATTCTCACAGCGTGGCGGCCTGCGTCGGAAGTGCGGACGACGCCCGCCCCTCGATCGGCTGGACGACCGGGTCCGCCCAGCCGCCTGTCACCCCGTATTCGTAACTGAAGAGTTGCTCGAGCGGATCCTTGAGAATCTTTTGCGCCAGCAGCGTGCCTGCGCCGACCGCGGCGCCGACGAGTGGATTGGCGATGAACAGCGCCGCGGCACCCGCGGAAATGCTCGTTGCCAGCGCCGGCTGCACGCGCACGCGCAGCCGCTGCGTTTCGCGCGTCAGGTCGACGCTGCCCGAAATGTTCACCGTCGCCGCC
>JBDSLT010000267.1:0-5909 GCA_039916265.1 Casimicrobiaceae bacterium
TGTCGTCCGACATGGCGCACGATTTGCGAACCCCCATCTCCAATCTGCTGGTATCGACGCAAGTCGCGTTGCATCAACCACGTTCGGTCGAGGACTACGAGCGGCTGCTTGCTTCCAATGTCGAAGAGCTGGAGCGGCTCACCCGCATGATCGAGAACATGCTGTTCCTTGCGCGCGCCGAGAATGCGCAGGTTGCGCTGGAGATTGAACCCATCGACGCGGCCGACGAAATCGATCGGATCCGGGAGTATTTCGAAGGGATTGCCGCAGAGTCGAATGTAACGCTCGCCTCCGAGGCAAGGGGCACGCTATGGGCGGACCCGACACTGCTGCGGAGGGCAGTGAGCAACCTCGTCGCGAACGCGATTCATCACAGCCCCCCGGGAAGCGAAGTCAGTATCGCGGCCCGATCATCCGAGACCGGGGGCGAAGTGATCGTCAGCAACGTGGGGTCTGGAATCGCGCCGCAGCATCAGAAGCGGATCTTCGATCGATTTTATCGAGCAGACGGGGCACGCGGAGAATCGTCGTCCTCGTCGGGATTGGGACTCGCGATCGTGCAGTCCATCATGGGCTTGCATCGCGGCACCGTTTCCGTTGAAAGTGTGATCGGGCAGGGGGCGGTGTTCCGATTGCGGTTTCCATCGGAGCCACGCCTGCGCGGTGGCGCGGGCGCCTGAGCGGTTGCCCAGGCTTGCTTGGCCAGAGATGACGGATTCGTAATCGGACGGTCAGGCTCGCGCAACGCCTCCCGAAGTAGTCTCTCCACTGCGATCACGCCGTGATTGCCCCGCCTCAAGCGGGACAGTGTCGTGCCAATGGAGAAATGCCATGAACCTCAAATATATCAGTTCGATCGCGATGATGAGCGCGTTAGCCGGAGCGCTCTCGACCGCAGCGGTCGCCCACGACGGAGATGCGAAGCAGACCGTCGAGCATTCGGCCGACCTTCGCGCGTCGAACGCCAACCTGGCAAGCGCCGGACGCGACTTGCTGTCCGAGCGCGCCGCACCGTCGACGATGGCTATGGGTCGTAGTGCGCCCGCGGCTTCGGCTCTGGGCGCGGCTGCGCTGAACGTTCCCGGTCGTCCGGAGTTTGGTCGCGTCAGCAGCAAGTGACGCGCGCGGAAGGCGCGGGCACACACCGCTCTTCGTTGAAGGTGAGCGGAGTGCGCCTGCGCGCCGATCGATTCCTTACCAAAATCGGACGGCGCGCCGGCTCCGGCGCCGTGCTGTTCGACGTTGAGGGCTAAAGGGCGCGCGTGATGCGCATGCGGTGCAGACGGATTCAACCATCGACGGGGGTCTCCTGACCGCGACTTCATGGCGGCGACGGGGCTTACCTGTTCCTTCCCCCGGCATTACTATCCAGTAAAGTCGGGTAATCCGGAACGCGTGACAATGAATTCACCCGCGAGAGCGAAAAGTGACCCGAATCCGGAGAGTCGGGGACGAGCGAAGACGAGCGACTATCTGCTCGAGCCTCTGAGCGAATCAGGATTCGTGATTGACCTCGCCCGAAATGGGATCGACGGGCTGCACATGGCCACGCCGATTTTGCGTACGCGCTCTCGAGTCCTCCTCGACGACGAGCGATGAAGACCGATGAACTGATCGCACTCCTTGTTTCACGCGCCGGCGCAGTCGAACCGAACGCGGTTGCGCGCCGTTATTCCACCGCCTTGGGCTGGGGCGCGTTCGGCGCAACGCTGCTGATGGCGGTCGGGTTTGGCGTGCGCCCGGACGTTCACGAGGCGGCGCGGCTGCCGATGTTCTGGATCAAGCTCGCGTTCCCTGCGGTTCTCGCCGTCGGCGGCCTGCTGGCAGCGGTGCGGCTGTCGCGTCCGGGAATGCGCTTGGGACAAGTGTGGGGTGCGCTCGTCGCGCCGGTGCTTGCGATGTGGTCGGCCGGCGCATTCGTGCTGCTCGGCGCGCCGCCGTCGGCGCGCGAGGCGCTCATCTTCGACGGCACCTGGGCTGCCTGCCCGCTCAGCATCGCCTTGCTGTCGGTGCCGGCGTTCGCCGCGATCCTATGGGCGATGAAGGGACTCGCGCCGACCCGTCCGGCGCTGGCGGGCGCTGCCGCCGGGTTGCTCGCGGGCGCAATCGGCGCGCTGGCCTGCGCGCTCCACTGCACCGAGATGTCGCCGCCGTTCCTCGGTGTCTGGTTCCTCGCCGGAATGCTGATCCCAGCCGGGGTCGGGGCGCTTCTCGGTCCACACTTGCTACGCTGGTAGGTTCGGTAGCCCCAACTCGCTCTCGCAAACGTCCGCTCTCGGCAGCCTGCTGTTATCCGATGCGGCCCAGTGCGGGGAACAGCTCCAGCAACCAGTATGAAAACGTGGTGAGCATGCCCGTTATCATCGCCATTCCGAACAGGATCATGACGACGCCCGCCACGAGCTGCAGCGCTCGACCCGCGCGGCGCAGCGCTTTGAAGCGTCCCTGCAGTTCGCGCATGAATGCGGCGGCGAGGAGAAATGGAACGCCCAGACCCATTGCGTACGCAGCGAGCAGTCCGATGCTTCCATTCAGCGAGGTCTGCACGGCGCTGACGGTGAGGATCGCGCCGAGGATGGGCCCGATGCATGGCGTCCATCCGAAGCCGAACGCAATGCCGAGAACAAAGGCCGCCGCCGGGTGGCCTCCCGCGAGACGCGGATGCAAGCGAAAATCGCGTTGGAACCAGGTTGCGCGTCGGAGCATCCCCAGCATGACCAGCCCGAATACGATCACGATGGCTCCGCCGACGATATTGGCCTCGTAGCGATAGCGCAGAAAGAGGCGGCCGATCGCGGTCGCGCTGGCGCCCAGCGCGACGAAGACGGCGCCGAAACCGAGCACGAAGCATGTGCTAAGCGCCAGCGCCGCGACGCGGCGGCGCCCCCCAACCAATGCGCCCGGCTCCTGGCCGGCCTGACCCGCGATGTACGAAACGTACGCCGGCACCACGGGCAGCACGCAGGGCGAAAGAAACGAGACGATGCCGGCGAGAAACGCGGTCGCGAGGCCGACGGTCGACGCGTCCGTCATTGGCAGACGGCTAGCTCGAAATCCGCTCGCTAGGGTTTGGCACCGAGCATCCTGTCGATCACGGGGACCAGCCGCTCCGCGGGGAGCGCGCCCACCACGGCCTCGCTGGCGCCGGTGCGGTTGTTGCGCACGACCGTCATCGGTGTTCCGCTGACCCCCGCCGCAGTGCCGTCGGCAATGTCCCGGTCGACACGTTCGGCCGCCGCGGCGTCGCTCATGCACTGAGTCAGCGCACCAGGCTTGATTCCCGTCGCCTCCGCGAGCTTTTCCACCGACTTGTCCGCCGGCAACCCTGCACCATTCGACTGGGTATGTGCGAACAGCGCGTCGGCATACGTCCAGAAGGCGTCGTTGCCGGCCAGCCGCGCGACACACTCTGCCGCGAGCGCCTCACCGCGGGCCGCGGGATCGTGGAAGGCCAGCGGGAAGTTGCGCAACACCCAGTTGACCCGTCCGCCGTAGCGTTCGAGAAGGGCCTTGGGCGTGCCGTGGAACTGCTTGCAGAAGGGGCATTCGAAATCGCTGTATTCGATCAGCGATACTTCGGCGGAAGGTTTGCCGCGAACATGGTCCAACTTGACATCGACGGTGCGCGCTTTTTTGGCGCGATCCTTGAGCTCGGCCTGCTGTCTCCCTTCCTCAGCGCGGCGTGCCTGATCCTTGCGCTGCACGTAGCGGTCGATCGCGCGCTCGACGGCGGCGTCGAGCGCGCCGCCGCTTTCCATCTTGCGGATGATCGCGTCGACGAGCGCTGCGTCGGGCTCGAGCGCGGCGCCGGCGGGGTCGGCCGCGCGCACTCCCGCCATCGCGGTCGTCAGGACCAGTATGGATACGATCTTCGTACCGATATTCATGACGCTTCCTTTTCGAATCGCAGCGGCGGCGGCTGGGCTCAAGGTCGATTGCGGCGGCCGGGATACTGCCTCAAGCCTTCGTCCCCGGCGTACCGCTCGACGTCTTGTCCGAGCACTTCTTGCCCGACGAGCCGCCGCAAAGACCCAGTGCGCACATCGCGGCACAGGGGAGAATTCCCAGCACAAGACTCGACAGGCCGGCCGCGACGATAAAGCCCCAGCCGCTGAATAACCCGAGACCGACGACCGCTGCCGTCCACAGGACCACCGCGGTGCGCCGTGGAAGGCGCTCGTCAAACGTGAGAATGCGCCAAACGCGCGACGCGGACGACGCGCCGGCGTTACGCGTCGCGACGATCGTGCTGCCGTTGCCTTCCAGCGTTTCCATCGACATTCTCCTGCGTGGATTAATGCAAGTTGAAAGATCGACGCGGTCATGCCGCTTCGACCGATCCCGGCCCGAACCAGCAGTTGCGCATCATTCCGCCGTCCTCGTGCTCGAGGTTATGGCAGTGATACATGAACATGCCCGGCTGGGTCGGCGCAACCGCCAAGCGCACGCGTTCCCCGGGAAAGACGAGAACCGTATCGTGGTAGCCGCTGTCGATCAGGCCATCGCGCAGATCGGGCGGCGCGCCGGCGCCGCGCTCGATGATGCGGAAGCGCACGCCGTGAATGTGCATCGGATGCGGCATCGCCATTGGCCCGCTGTCGTTGGCGAAAGTCCACACCGTTTCTACGCCGAGCGGCAGGCGCTCGTCGGAAGCGACCGCGGACATCTGGAACGCGCGGCCGTTGAGCGAGCCCTGCATCATGTTGAACGCGATGCGCGTATGCAGCTCGACGTTGCCGACACGGAGCGGCGCCGGCGGGTCCGGAAGCCGCGGCGGATCGCTGATCGCACGCGTGCCGGAAGCGACGGCAAAGCGCGCAACGCTAAGCTCGCTGCCCTGCGTACTGCCCATCATGCCGCCGCCCATCATGCCGCCGCCCTTCATCCCGCCGCCCATCATGCCGCCGCCCATCATGCCGCCGCCCATCATGCCCTCCATCATTCCCGAAGCCTCGAAAGGCCGACTGACCAGCGCGACTTCGGCGTTGCCCTGCCGCGCGCCAAAATCCTCCAGCAATTCGACGCGCTGAAAGGGGGCGAGCACGACATACGGGCGCGTCTGCACTCCCTCGCGGCGATCGAACAAGCCGTTGTCGGCGGCGACGGCGTGCATCGGGCGCCCGTCAGACCACGCGAGCTTGTAGATGCGCGCGTTGGACGCGTTGGCGACCCGCAGGCGATAGCTGCGCGGCGCGACGGCGAACCTGGCGTCCGCGACACCGTTGACCAGCACCGTGTCGCCAAGAACGCCGGTCATCGTGTCCATCATCATGCGTTTGAACACCAGCGCGTTATCGTCGCCGATGCGCCGGTCCTGGATGACCAAGGCAAGCTCATGCTCGCCGGAGGGCAGGCCGACGAACCGCTCATCGTCGTCGCGCACGATCAGCATTCCCGCAAGCCCGAAATACACTTGGCGGCCGGTGCTCCCATGCGGATGCGGATGGTAGAGATACGTTCCGGCCGGATTGCGCACGGTGAACTCATAGACGTAGCGGCGACCCGGCGCGACGGCGAAGCGCGGGTGCCCGTCGGCGCGATCGGGCACGATCATGCCGTGCCAGTGGACGATGCTCGGTTCGCTGGTTCGATTGACGAACTCGATGCGGACGCGCTCGCCGCGCCGCAGTTCGAGCGTCGGTCCGAGGTAGCTCGTCGACGGATGCACGGCGTCGCGGCGCCCCCGGAGCACCTCGGCGCGGAATCGCAGAACCTGCGTTCCTGCGCCCGGCCGGATCGATGCGCGATCCGGCGCGGCGACCAGCCTGATCACGACGTCGGCCGATTCGGCGCCGAACGCCGTCCGCGATCCGGCGGGAAGTGCAAGCGCGCATCCGCCCGTGGCCAATCCCTTCAAGGTCAGGCGGCGACGCCGGAACACGCCGCCGCTTCCGCCTTCCGAAGCAGTG
>JBDSLT010000268.1:0-9449 GCA_039916265.1 Casimicrobiaceae bacterium
GTGAAGCCGCTGGCCGAGCAGGAGGCCCTCTCGCTGTCCGATCTCGACAAGGCGAAATCCGATTACGACGCCGCGCGGGCGGGGGTGTTCTCCGCGCGCGCGAAAGTCGAGGAAGCCCAGCTCAACCTGAGCTACACGACCATCAGCTCTCCGGTGACGGGCCTTGCGAGCCGCGCGCTGCAGCGCCAGGGCGCGTACGTCAATGCGACGGCCGACAGCGCAAGGCTCACATACGTGGCGGCCGTCACGCCGATCTGGGTCAACTTCAGCGTCTCGCAGAACCAGATGGCGAAGTGGACCGCCGCGCAGGCCAAGGGCGAGCTCCAGCTGCCCACGAACGACAACTTCGACGTCGAGATCGAACTGCCCGGAGGCACCCGCTACCCATACCGCGGCAAGATCAGCTTCACCGATCCTTCGTTCTCGCAGGACACCGGCACCTTCGTCGTGCGCGCGGTGCTGCCCAACCCCAAGCAGGATTTGCGGCCGGGAATGTTCGTGACCGCGCACGTCTACGGCGCCAACCGTCCGAACGCCATCGTCGTTCCGCAGCTCGCCGTTCAGCAGGGCAGCAATGGCCATCTCGTCTACGTCATCAACGACAAAAGCGTCGCGGAGATCCGCCCGGTCATCGTCGGCGACTACTATGGAGACAAGGACGTGGTGATCGTGACCGGCCTGCGCGCGGGCGACCGCGTCGTCGTCGACGGCGTGATGCGGGCGGTGCCGGGCAAGTCGGTGAAGGTCGTGGCGCCCAACGCTGCCGCGCCGGCGGCGACTCCTGCCGGCGCGGCAGCGCCCGCAGCGCCCGCAGCGCCGAAGAAATAGCGCGCCGGCACCCGCATGTTCACGCATTTTTTCATCGACCGGCCGATCCTGTCGTCGGTCATCTCCATCCTGTTCGTGCTGGGTGGCCTCGTCGCGATGCGCGTCGCGCCGGTCGAGCAGTATCCGGAGCTCGCGCCGCCGCAGGTGTCGATCGCGGCGGCGTATCCCGGCGCGACGGCAGAGGTCATCTCGAACACCGTCGCCGCGCCGATCGAATCGCAGCTGAACGGCCTCGACAACCTGCTCTATTTCACGTCGACGAGCTCGTCGTCGGGCAACGTCGGCATCACCGTCGTGTTCAAGCCCGGCAGCGATCCCGACATCAACCAGATCAACGTCCAGAATCGCGTCAGCCAGGCCACGTCGCAGTTGCCGCAGGTCGTCGTCCAGCAGGGCATCTCCGTCGACAAGCAGTCGTCGGGAATCATGATGGTGCTGTCGATCTACTCGCCCGACGACCGCTACAACTCGACGTACATCGACAACTACACGAACCTGTACGTCCTCGACGAGTTGAAGCGCGTGCCGGGCGCCAATCGCGCATCCGTGTTCGGCTTGCCGGACATCGCGATGCGCGTCTGGCTGCAGCCGGACCGGATGGCGCAGCTCGGCATCACCGTGCAGGAGGTGGCCGCCGCGATCCAGGGCCAGAACCAGACGTTCGGCATCGGGCAGATCGGCGGCCAGCCGGCGCTGCCGGGATCGCAGCAGACCTTCGTCGTCACGGCGCAGGGCCTGCTGACCCGGCCGGAGGAGTTCGAGGAAATCATCGTGCGCGCGGCGAAGGAAGGCACGGCGATCGTTCGCGTGCGCGATATCGGCCGCGTCGAGCTCGACAAGCGCGACTATTCGATCGTCGGCAAGATGAACGGGAAGATCGCGACGACGATCGGCGTCTACCAGCAGCCCGGTGCCAACGCCGTCGCCGCGGCGTCCGCCGTGCGCAAGCGGATGGAGGAGCTGAAGGCACAGTTTCCGTCGGGCCTCGACTACCGCGTACCCCTCGATACCAGCCTGTTCACGCTGAACTCGATCGAAAAGGTCATCCACACGTTCTTCGAGGCGGTCGCGCTGGTCGTGCTCGTCGTATTCGTGTTCCTGCAGTCGATCCGCGCGACGATCATCCCCATCCTTGCCGTACCGGTGTCGATCGTGGGCACGTTCATCGGCATGCACCTGCTCGGCTTCTCGGTAAACATGCTGACGCTGTTCGGCATGATCCTGGCGATCGGCCTCGTCGTCGACGACGCGATCGTCGTCGTCGAGAACGTCGAGGCCAACATGGTGGCCAAGGGCCTGTCGGCGCTCGACGCCGCGAAGGAGGCGATGACGCAGATCGCCGGCGCGCTGATCTCGATCGTGCTGGTGCTCGTCGCCGTCTTTCTGCCGGTCGCGTTCCTGGGCGGGGTCACCGGCACGCTGTACAAGCAGTTCGCGATCACGATCTCGATCTCGATGGTGATCTCGGGCGTGATGGCCCTTACGCTGTCGCCGGCGCTGGCGGCGATCATCATCAAGGCGCACCACGGCGAGAAGCGCGGCTTTTTCCGCGCCTTCGATCGCGGATTCGCGCGGCTGCAGAAGGGCTACGTCGGCGTCGTCGCGCAGTCGATACGCGCGTGGCCGGTCGCGCTGCTCGTCTTCGCCGGCATCATCGCCGGCATCCTGCTGCTGTTCAAGACGCTGCCGTCGAGCTTCGTTCCCGACGAGGACCAGGGCTATTTCTTCGCCGTCGTGGCGGCGCCGGACACGGCGAGCGTCGATGTCGTCTCGGCCATCATGGATCGCGTGCAGAAGATCACCGCCGCCGATCCCGCGGTGCAGGACGTCGCGTCGATCGCCGGGTTCAGCCTGCTCGACGGCCAGTTGCAGAACAACGCGGGCATCATCTTCGCATCGCTGAAGCCTTTCGAGGAGCGGACCGACCCTTCGATGCTGTCGTTCGCGGCGCTCAAGCGGCTGAACGTCCAGTATGCGCAGATCCGCGAGGCCTTCGTGTTCGCGCTCAACCCGCCCGCCATTCCAGGGCTCGGCACCACGGGCGGCTTCGAGTTCTACGTGCAGAACCGCGGCTCGGGCGATACGCGCGCGACCGGCGAGGCCGTCGCAGCAGTGCTCGACAAGGCGCGGCAGCGGGCCGCGCTCGCAGGCGTCTCGACGACGTTCCGCGCAGCCACGCAGCAACTCTTCGTCGACCTCGACCGCAACAAGGCCGAGGTGCTGGGCGTGCCGGTGCAGGACGTGTTCGGGACGATGCAGGCATTCTTCGGCTCCCAGATCGCCGGGCAGTTCTCGCAGTTCTCGCGCATCTGGTGGGTGATCCTGCAGGCGGATGCGAGTTACCGGATGAGGCCGGATGACTTCGCCAAGATCTACGTGCGCTCGCGCTCGGGCGCCAACGTGCCGCTGTCGGCGCTGATCACCACGCGCTACATTGCGTCGCCGAAGCTCATCACGCGCTTCAACGGCTTTCCGGCGGTGAAGATCACCGGCAGCCAGGCGCCGGGCTACAGTTCGGGGCAGGCGTTGACGACGATGGAGGAGGTCGCGAAGGAAGCGCTGCCCGCCAACTTCTCTTATGCATGGGCCGGACAGGCACTGCAGGAGAAGGAATCGGGCGGCACGTCGTCGTCCGCGTTCGTCTTCGGGCTCATCGTCGTGTTCCTGCTGCTCGCGGCGCAGTTCGAGAAGTGGACGCTGCCGATCGCCGTCGTACTGACCGTGCCCATCGCCGTGCTGGGCGCGCTCGCACTGACGTGGGTGGTCGGTCTCGAGAACGACGTGTATTTCCAGGTGGGCCTCGTCACGCTGGTCGGCCTGTCGGCAAAGAACGCGATCCTCATCTGCGAGTTCGCGATCGAGCGCGTGCATGCCGGCATGGCGCCCCGCGAGGCTGCGATCGAGGCCGCCGGGCTGCGCCTTCGCGCAATCGTGATGACGTCGCTCGCGTTCGGCCTGGGCTGCGTGCCGCTGGCGCTCGCGAGCGGCCCCGGCGCCAACAGCCTGCGCGCCATCGGAACCGGCGTCATCGGGGGCATCATCGCGTCGACGGTCATCGCGACCATCTTCGCGCCACTTTTCTTCTGGATGCTCGAATCGGCGAGCGAGCGCGTCGCCAATCGCCGGCGAAGCGCGACGGGCGACGCCGCCGCGGTTCCCGGCGCCAAGGCCGACTGACGTGGGCACCCGTCCTGCGCCTGCACACCGCGCCGCCGCGGCGGCGCTCGCCGCGCTCGTCGCCGGTGGCTGCACCGTCGGCCCCGACTACGTGAAGCCGCAGATCGCGACGCCGCCGGCATGGCGCATCGACTATCCGCAGGCGGCCGACATCGCCAATCCGCGCTGGTGGGAACAGTTCGGCGATCCGGTGCTGACCGCGCTCGTCGAGGAAGCGCTGCTGGCCAACCGCGACATCGAGATCGCCGCTGCGCGCGTAGATGCGTTTATCGGGCAGCTCGACGTCGCGCGCTCGCGGTTCTACCCGCAAGCGAACTACAGCTTCGATGCGAGCCGCAACCGGACGAGCCGCGTCGGCGTCTCGCCGCTGCCGCCGGACGCGAGCCCCTACTACTCGCTCTACCAGGGAGCGCTCGGCGCGAACTGGCAACTCGACCTGTTCGGCCGCGTGCGCCGCGAATCGGAAGCGGCACGAGCGCGCGTGTACGCCAGCGAGCAAGGGCGGCGCGGCGTGGTGCTGTCGGTGGTCGCGGGCGTGGCCGCCAGCTACATCACGCTGCGCGCCCTCGACCGCCAGCTGGAGATCTCGCGCCAGACCGCGCAGAACTACCTCAAGACGCTGCGGATCTTCGAGCTGCGCAAGAAGGGCGGCGTCGTGTCGAAGGTCGAGCTGTCGCAGGTCCAGTCGCAATACCTGCAGGCGCAGGCTGCGATCCCCGGTCTCGAGCAGCAGATCGCCGCGCAGGAAAACCTGATTGCCGTGCTGCTCGGCCGCGACTCCTACGCGGTGCCGCGCGGCAGGTCGCTCGACGCGCTCGCGACGCCGGGCGTGCCGCCCGGCCTGCCGTCGTCGTTGCTCGAGCGCCGCCCGGACATCCTGGCCGCCGAGCAGACGCTCGTCGCCACGAACGCGGACATCGGTGCGGCGAAGGCGCAGTACTTTCCGCAGTTCTCGCTGACGGCGTCGCTCGGATCGATCAGCACGGCCTTCGGCAATTTCCTCTCCGGGCCCGCGACGACGTGGGCGCTGCTTGCCGGCGTCGCAGGGCCGATCTTCAATGCGGGCGCAATCGCCGGACAGGTGCGCACCGCGGAGGCGGGCCGGCGCGAAGCGCTTGCGACCTATCAGCGCACGATCCTCGCGGCGTTCCAGGAAACCAACGACGCGCTGGTCGGCACCCTCAGGAAGCGCGAAGAAGCCGCTGCACAGAGCGCGCGCGTCGCCGCGCTGCGCGAATACGCACGGCTGTCGCGGCTCAAGTTCGACAATGGCTACGCCGGTTATCTCGAAGTGCTCTACGCGGAGAACGAGCTTTTCGGCGCCGAGCTGTCTGCGGTCCGCTCGCAGGCCGACGGCTACACGCAACTCGTCGCCGTATACCGGGCCATGGGCGGCGGCTGGATCGACGAGGCGGACGGCCTGACGCAAGCCCCCGGCGCGACGCCGCTGTCGAAGCGTGTCGCCGACCAACCGATGTACTGAGCGGGCCATGCCGGCGACGACGATCCGCTGTGCGGCGCTCGCCGGAGCGTTCGCCGTCGCGCTGCTCGCCGCTCCCGTCGACGTGCCGGGTGCGCAGCTTCCCGCGCCCTTCCAGCTTCCGAAGTCCGCCGCGCCCGCGCCGCCGAAATCGACGCCGGCGCCGCCCGACGGCGCGGCGAAGCTCGCCGAACTGCGCGCACGGCTCAAGCGTCTCGAGGCGCCGGACACAGCGACCGAAGGGAGCCCGCCCAACACCCCCGACTCCGAGATCGCCGATCGCATCCGCCTGCTCCGCCAGAACGAGCGCTCGCTAGCACAGCGGATCGACGGCGAAGAACGTCGCGCCGCACTGGTCCGCGCGCGACGCGACGCGGAGTCGCGCGCCGACACGTGGGGCGGCCTGGCCGACCCGCCGCCCTACCCGCTGCCTTTCGTCGACGAGCTGGAGAGTGCGCAGGGCGCGGCCGCACAGCGGATCAGCGCGCTGGAAACCCGCGAGAAGGTGCTGGAGGACCTGGCGGATCGGCTGCAGCGGCGCCTGCGCGACAGCGAGACGGAACTGCGCCTCGCGAGCGAGCGCGTCGAGCGCGCGCGGGGCGAGGCAGATGGGCGGCGCGCGCGATGGCTGCGCGATCTCGCGCAGCTTCGCAGCGACGAGGCCGCCGCGGCGCTCGACGAAATGCAGACCTCGCTTGCCAACGCCACCGAGGAGACCGGCGCCGCGCGTGCCGAGCTGCGCCTCGCGACGGCCAAGGTGGCGGCGGCGCGCGCCAGTACGCGATTCACGCAGGAGGACCTCGATCGCGTCACCGCACGGATCGCCGCCGAGACGCGAGCGCTCGGCGCGGCGCTGGACCGGTCGATTGCCGACGCCGAGCGGTTTCGGCGCACGTCGGACGAGGCGCAGAAGCGCGTCGACGATGCCCGCAAGACGGGTCCGGCGAGCGGCGAGAGCGCCGACGCTTCGGCGACGCGCATCGCGGCGCTCGAGCAGGCGGCGGAGCTCGCGCAGAAGCGAGCGGAAAATGCGAACATCAGGCTCGAAAGCGTGCGCACGCAGCTCGCACTCGATCACTACATGCAGCGCGCGTGGTCGACGCGTTACGAGCTCGCGCAGACGAAGGACCTGTCGCGCTCCGCTGCGGCCTACGAGAATCTCGTGGGCTCGCTGGCCTCGCTGCAGGCGTGGAACGAGTACCAGCGCCAGCAGCTCGACAACACGACGGCCTTCCTGGCGACGCTCGAAACGCACCTGCGCACCGCGCCGGCCGACGACGGCGCGGCGATGCGCGAAATGCGCGACGTCTACGTGCAGCGCGAGGCGATGCTTCGCGCCGCGATCGCGGCGACGCAGCCCCTCGAGCAGTTGCTGTCGCGCTGGCGAGCAAGCATAGGCGGCGCCGCCGGACAGCGGTCGATGGCCGTGCGCGCGGCTGACGCGTGGATCGTCGGTAAGCTGTGGGCGAAGAAAATCTGGAACTTCGAGCTCTTCAGCGTCGAGGACAGCTTCGAGACCTCGGAGGGCCGCAGGATCACGGCGCAGCGATCGGTCACCGTCGGCAAGACCGCGGGCGCCCTGCTCCTCATCGTCGTCGGCTATTGGTTGTGCCTCAAGCTGGCGCAGCTCGCGCAGTGGGCGTCGGTGGCGATCTTCCGCAACACGCCGGCGTACGCCCGGATCGTCTACCGCTGGACGCTCGCGTTTCTGGTGGCGTTGCTCATCGTCTTCAGCCTGCTCGCGGTCCAGATTCCGCTGACCGCGTTCGCTTTCCTTGGCGGCGCGCTGGCGATCGGCGTGGGCTTCGGCGCGCAGAACCTGCTGAAGAACCTCATGTCCGGCATCATGCTGCTCATCGAAAAGCCGCTTCGCGTCGGCGACCTGATCGAGTTCGGCGCTATCCGCGGGCGCGTGACCAACATCGGGTTCCGCGCCTCGATCGTGCGTACTGCAGACGGCTTCGAAACGCACATCCCGAACTCGACCTTCATCGAAAACAACGTCACCAACCTTACCTACTCGTCGACGGAGATGCGCCAGAAGATCACGATCGGCGTCGCGTATGGCGCCGATCCGGCGGCAGTGCGCGCGATCCTGCTGTCGGTCGCCGACGACCATGCGGCGGTGCTGCGCACGCCGGCGCCGGCCGCGTACTTCGACGAGTTCGGCGACGACGCGCAGCAGTTCCGCCTGACGTACTGGATCGACGCGATGCCCGATCTCGACTGGTCGCGCGTCGCCACGGAGCTGCGCGAGCTGATCGTCGCCCGCCTCGGCGACGCCGGCATCGCGATTCCCTTTCCGCAGCGCACCGTGCACGTCGACACGCCGGTGGTCGTCGAGATCGCCCCGTCGCGCAGGGTCGAAACGCCACCGTCGTAGCCGGGGTCAGCGCTTCGTCGTTGGCAGGTCGGCGGCGGCGAGATCGCGGGCGAGATCGGCGAAGACCTGCCCGAGCGCGGCGTTGAGCGCGGCGGCATACGCCTGCGCGCTGGTCGCCGACAATGGCGCGCGCTGCCGATACGTTTGCGTCCAGACGGGCAATCCGGCGGTGGCGTCGCCGCGGGAGAGATAAAAGCTGACGTCGACGTCCGCGAACATCTTCGCCGGATCGCGCGCGTCGACATAGAGCGAGGTCACGAAGCCGTCGAGGACGAAGTCGGCGTCGGTTGATGCATTCGCCGGCGCCACGAGCGTGAACACCTTGGCGCGCTGCAGCGCGCGCCCCGTCAGTTCGCCGATCATCGTCGCCGGCGGGACGAGAAACTCGTTGTAGAAATCCGTCTCGTAGCGCAGCGCGTCCTCGCGCGACACGAAACCCCGGCCGCGGAACGGCGCGCCGACGTTGACGGTGCCCATGCGCAGCGACGACGGCTGCGTCTTCGCGACGGCGGCGGGACCGGGCGGGTCCAGCAGGAAGGTGCTCTTGACGGGCGAGGGCCGCGTCACCGAGCACCCGGCGAGCAGGACGACAGCGGCAACGACGAGCGCACGGCGCGCGCGGTCGCGAGAAGGCTTCATGGGGTTCGCTCCAACGGGCGCGGCGGTGCGCCGAAAATCACGTTGCCCGGATACCGCTTCACGTCCTCGGTCAGGTCGCGCAGGTTGTCGGTGATCTGGCGCAGGTTCTCGATGGTGCGCGTCAGGTCGGTCTCGCCGCCGCCGAAGATGCGGTCCAGGCGGCCGAGCGTGCGCTCCATGTGCGCGACCGACGCGCCGATCTTCGGATCGCCGACGACCTTGCGCACTTGCGCGAGCGTGGCGTCGGCCGACTCGGGCAACTTGCGGAACGTCGGGCTCGACAGCGTGGCCTGCAGCTCGGCGTTCGATTTGCGCAGCTCCGCGATCAGCGTCGTCGCATCATTCGACAGCTTTTTGGCCTGGACGTCGTTCAGCGTCGACTCGATCTTCGTCAGCGTGCGCTCGGCGCGCTGTTGCAGGTTCTTGATGTCGAGCGAAGCGATGCGGTCGGTGGCGGTCGTCAGCAGGCTGTTGAGGTTCGCGAGCGTGCCTTCGACGTCCAGCTTGTGCAGGCGCTCCATGATGTCCGACGCGGCGTTGACGAGCTGCAGCACGGTCGATGGCGCACTCGGGATGTAGATGTTGTCGGGCACCCAGGTGATCGCCACCGGCGTGTTCTGCGCGGAATCGAGATAATCAATTTCGAGATAGCTCGTGCCGGTGATGCCCTGCGGCGCAAGGCGTATCCGCAGACCCTTCTCCACTTCGGCGGCGGTCGACTCGGGACTCGTGAGGTCGCCGGCCGCGCGGCCGCCCACGAGCCGGGGCTGAATCTGCGCCTCGACCAGCACGTAGCGTTTGCGGTCGGCCATCGCGATGTCCTGCTCGTACTTGACGTACGTGAAGCTGATCCGCGTGACCTGGCCGACCTCGACGCCGCGGTACTTCATCTTCGAGCCGATATCGAGGCCCTGCACCGATTCGTTGAAGTACGTCTCGATG
>JBDSLT010000269.1:0-6663 GCA_039916265.1 Casimicrobiaceae bacterium
GGATCGTCAGCAGGATCATCGCCAGCGAATCCATCACGCAACCGAGGAAGATATACACGAGCAGGATCATGAACATGACCACCAGCGGCGGCAGGCCGCTGCCCTTGACCCACGCCGCCAGCTCGCCCGGCATCTGCGAGAGCGCCAGCGTCGTGTTCAGCATGTCGGCGCCAAGCAGGACGAGGAAGATCATCGCGGTCGCCTGCGCCATCCCGAGCATGCTGTCGACGAGCCCTTTGGCGCCCATGCCGCCGCTGATGACCGCGAGGAGCCCGCAGGCGGCGGCGCCGATCGCCGCGGCCTCGGTAGGGTTCGCCCATCCCCCGTAGATGCCCACGATGACGACGACGAACACCAGCAGCACCGGCAGTACTCGCAGCGTGCTGCCGATGCGCTCCGACCAGGCGAAGCGCGGTCCCGCCGGACCGGCCTCCGGGTTCAACGCCACGATGATGCGCACGACCGCCATGTAGCCCAGCATCGCGATCAGGCCCGGCAGCACGGCCGCCATGAACAGCTTGCCGATCGACTCCTGCGTCAGGATCGCGTAGATGACCAGCGGCACCGACGGCGGGATCATGATGCCGAGCGTGCCGCCCGCGGCGAGCGCGCCGGTGGCGAGCGAACCGGAATAGCCGTAGCGGCGCAACTCGGGCAGCGCGACCTGTCCCATCGTCGCGGCGGTCGCGAGCGAGCTGCCGCAGATCGCGCCGAAGCCCGCGCACGCGCCGATAGCCGCCATCGCGACGCCGCCCTTGCGATGGCCGAGGAAAGTCTCGACAAAGCGGAACAGCGCGCGCGACAGTCCCCCGTGCGTGGCGAACTGCCCCATCAGCATGAACAGCGGGATCACGACGAGGTCGTAGTTCGACAGCCGCGCATACGCAAGATTCTTGAGCGAGTTGAGGAGCGCGCTGACGTTGCCGTCGGTCAGGTAGACGTAGCCGCCGGCGCCGACCATGAACATTGCGATGCCGATCGGCACCCGTGCGACCATCAGCGCCAACATGACGGCGAAGATGACCGAACCGACGCCGATGCCGGTCATTGCCGATCGTCGCGTGCGCCCAGAGCCACGCGCAATTGCGCGAAGGCGACGTACAACCCCGCCGCGGCCAGCAGCAGGAAGCCCGGCACCATCAGCGCCTGCGCGATCCACACCGGCCAGCCGAGGATCGCGGAGGTCTCGCCCACATCCTTCACGACCCATGCACCCGCCGCCGTGCGCCACCCGATCAGCAGGCCGAACATCCCGACGAGGAGCGAACCTACTGCGTCGAGCCAGGCGATCCTGCGCCGGCCGAAATTGTGCGTGAAGAAGTCGACCTTCACGTCGCCGCGCACCATGTGGCAGTACGCGAAGAACGTCGCCGAAGCGAAAGCGGCCCCCATCTGCAGCAGCTCGACATCACCGGGCACTGTCCACGAGAACAGCTTGCGGCCGACGATCGAGACGATTTCCATCACCACCATGGCGACGAACACGAGGCCGCCGGCGATCGCGGTCCACTTGCTCGCGGCGAAGATAGCGCGTCCCGCCGGGCCGCGCGCGGGCGTGGCGGTGGCATCCTCCGGGTCGGTGTCCTCCTGCATGGTCATTCGACCCGCCGGCGCAGGTGCTCGGGCAGCGCAACGGCCTGGATGCGCGCCGGATCATCGGGGTGCCGGCGCGCGAAGATTCGCACCTCGCGTCCTTCGACCAGCACCGTCGTGGCGCGCCGGATCACGTGCGTCAAGACGAAGCTCTTGCCGCGCCACTCGGTGATCGACGTCTCGACGTCGAGCGTGTCGCCGTAGCTCGCCGGAGCAACGAAACGCGCCTGCACGTCGACGATGGGCGTACCGAGTATGCCTTCGGCGTGCTCGAGCTCGCGCCAGGACGGCAGTCCGCACGCGCGGAAAAAATGCAGCGAAGCGGCGTCCATCCAGCGCAGGAAATTCGGATAGAAGACGATCTGCGCGGGATCGCAATCGCCGAACTCGACGGTGAAGCGCGTGACGTGGCGGCGCGGCATCGCTCGCTCAGCGGAAAACGGCGACGACGTCCGCCGGTAGGCCGAGCCGGCGCGCGCAGGCGGCGAGCGCCGCGCGCGTGGGCGCCGGCAACGGAACGCCGGCGGCCGACCGCTCGCGTGCGGTCGCGCGCTCCGGCTCGCCCGGCAGCAGGATCTGCGCGCCCGGACGTGCCGGCGGGGAGGCCCTCAGCCACGCGGTCAGCCGCGCGACGTGGCCGGCGAAGGCTTCGCGCGTGCACAGCCGGTCGGGCGCGAACACGATCGACAGCATGTTGTTGATCATCGGGCTCGGCCGGGGATGGTGGTCCTGAACGCGACCGCCGGACAGCGCGCCGCCGAGCAGCTCGCACATCACGGCGAGCGCATACCCCTTGTGCTGCGCGAACGGCAACAGCGCGCCGAACGGTTCGGCGAACATCACCGCCGGGTCGTCGGTGGGCTGCCCGTTCGCGTCGAGCAGGTGTCCGGGCGGCAGCCTGCGGCCGGCGTCGACCGCTACGCGTGCCTTGCCCATCGCGACGATGCTGGTCGCATAGTCGAGGACGATCGGATGCGGCGCGTGCGGAACGCCGACGCAGAACGGATTGGTGGCGAGGCGCGCGTCGGCGCCGCCCCACGGCGCGACCAGCGGCGTCGACAGCACGTTGACAAAATGGACCGACGCGAAGCCGGCGTCGGCGCACTGCTCCGCGAACCCGCCGATCCTTCCCAGGTGGTGCGTGTTGGACAGGCCGAGGATGCAGCTACCCGTCTGCCGCGCGCGCCCGATCGCCAGCTCCATCGCCGCCACGCCTATCGATTGCCCGAAGCCTCTCTGCCCGTCGGCGCCGACGAGCGCGCCGGCGTCGGTGACGACCGCCAGCGTGCGCCCGGGGACGGCGAGGCCCTTGACGATATTGTCGAGATAGACGCGCGTCATCACGACGCCGTGCGAGTCGTGGCCGAACAGGTTCGCCTGCACGAGACCCGAGGCGATCACCGTCGCCTCAGCACCGGAGCATCCGGCGGCGCCGAACATCGCGGCCACCGCCGAACGCAGATCGTCGGCGGCGATGCGCACCTGCGGCAGGGCGGCCCCTTCGTCGTCAGCTCTCATTCGCGGCCTCCGCGGCACGTTGCTGCGGCCGCCGTTGCCAGCGGATCGGCACCGGCACGATCGGGCGCGGCGGCGCGCCGTGGCGTGCGAGCGCCGCATCGAGCGCCGTGCCGGCTTCGTCCGCCAGCGCCGCCTCGCGCGCCTGGCGGATCGACGTGGCGTGCGCGGCGGGCGTCGCAAGGCGCGTGCCGTCGGCGAGATGCTCGACGATGTGCGCGAGGTTGCGCTTGCCGCGCTCGTTGGTGGCGCCGTAGCCCTTGATCAGCCGCCCGCATTGCGCAAGCTCGAAGGCAACCTGCCAGTCGGTCTTCGCCGCGTCATGAACCGCCGCGAGCCAGCGCTCGATCGCCCGCTGCTCCTCGGCGTAGCGCGCCCCGCGCCGGCGCCAGCGGCGCAGCGCCGCCAGCGCGCGCAGCGCGATGAAGCCGGATACCGAGTCGGCGCGCACGTGCAGCGGCAGCGCCAGCGGCGCGCGGCCGCGCACCTGCCGGCGCCGGTCCCACGCGACCAGCCGTGTCGCCAGCGCCGGTGGCAGGAGACCTGCCAGTTCGGGTAGGCCCGGCTTGAAGTGATCGACGATGCGGACAATGTCGCCCTCCTGCGCGCCGACCTCGCGGCGCACCCGCGCGAACCGGCTCGCGCGGCATTTCAGCGACGCGACACGAACGACGTCGTCGAACGCCATCCACAGCGCGAGGAAACGCGCGGTCTCGCGCATCAGTGCGCCGCGATTCTCCTGTCGCGGGTCGATTGCGCGTTCTGCATCGTCGACGGGCGCCAGCCGCTCGCGATACAGGTCCGCGTAGCGGGCGTCCTGGTAGTCGGTGAGGCGTGCAGCGCCGAGCGCGACGATATCGGGCGCCGCGTCCGCGCGCGGCGCGTCGGCGCGCGCAGACGCGTCCGCTCCCGGCGCGTTTGCTCCGAGCGCGTCGAAGCCGCCGGCGAAACCGCGCAGGCTCGCGTCCCCGCCGACGCCCGAATCGCGCACGACCGTTTCGTAGTCGCCGCGAGCGAAGGGCAGCACGCCGCTCGCGGCGATCGCGCCGAGCATCACCGCGCTCACGACGGCGCCGGCGTCGCGCGCCGTGGCGTCCATGTCGAAGGCGACGAGGCGCCGGCATTGCGCGCGCGCGACGTCCTGCAGGTGTGTCGGGTCGACGCGACCGTCGCCCGGCACCATCTTCTCGATCGTCGTCAGCGCGCGCGCCGTCGACGCGATCAGCGTCGTGCGCTCGGGACTCACCATGCCGCTCTGGACAATGCGCACCGCTTCCAGCAATTCGGACGCGACGACGAGATCGACGTGGCCGGGGACCGGATAGAGACCGAGCACCGGCCGTCTGCCGCCGAGTGCGGCGAGCGGCGCCGGAAACACCTCCACGTAATACGTCGTCGCGCCGGTGCGCTGCGCGACGCCGGGAATCGACGTGCCCTGCGCGGCGTAGCCGGCATTCGACGCCGTTTCGACCAGCCACTCGGCCAGCACGCCGCCGCCCTGCCCGCCCAGCGCGCCGATCAGGACTGCAAGCGGGGTAGCGCTCGTCATGCGGGCTGGATCAGCGTGATCGCTGCGCGGCGCAGGCGCGCCGCGAGCCGGTCGCGCCAGTTCGGATTGCGAATGACTTCGCCGCGGTAGAACGACGGGCATAGCGTCGCCGCATGCGCGTTCTCGCCGCACAGCCCGCAGCCGACGCAGCCGTCGAGCACGGTGGCGACCGGATCGACCCGCAGCGGATCGGACGCCGGCTTGACCGACAGCGTCGGGCAGCCCGACAGGCGGATGCACGAGTGATCGCCCGAGCACGTGTCCTCGTCGACGCCGTACTTGACGCGTACGACGCGCTTGCCCGCCTTCAGCAGCTTCGCGCGCCACGGCTTCATCCGCCGTCCGCGCTCGAGCTCGCACTCGCCCTCGGCGATAATGACCTTGAGGCCGCGAAAGTCGCTGGTGAACGCCTCCTTGAACGTGCGCCGCATGCGGTCGACGCTGTAGCTGTTCACCGTGCGCAGCCACTGCACGCCGATGCCGGCCAGCGTATCCTCGATCGTGCGGTTGCGATCGACGAGGCTCTCGTGCTTGTCCTGCGCCTCGTCCTTCTGCGCGTCGTCCGGCGTCGAGATGATCTCCTGCGTTCCGGTGGCCGATGTGTAGCCGTTCTTCAGGATCACGAGAACGGCGTCGCCGCGGTTGAACAGCGCCGACTGCACGCCGGTAAGCAGGCCGTTGTGCCAGAAGCCGCCGTCGCCCATCACGGCGAGCGTGCGCCGCTGCATCACCGGCGACACGCCGGCGCGGCTCGCAAGGCTCATCCCGTAGCCAAGGATCGAGTGCCCCATCGAGAACGGCTCGAAGGTCGCGAAGGCATGGCAGCCGATGTCGCCGGCGATGTGCACCGGCCCCAGCTCCTGCTGCGCGAGCTTGAGCGCCGCGAACACCGGCCGCTCAGGACAGCCGACGCAAAACGACGGCGGGCGCGGCGGCAGCGGCGCACCGAGCGCGGCGGTGACCGCGGCGCGGCGCCGCGCGGTGGCCTCGAGCCATGCCCGGCCCGCGTCGAGCGCGATGTCCGGCGCGGCACCGGCGAGAAATTCAACAAGACCGCGCGCGATAACCTCGACCGTGTACTCGCCCGCCTTCGGCAGCACGTCCTTGCCGTGGATCGCGGTATTCACGTCGTGCCGCCGCAGCGTGGCCAGGATGTCCTGCTCGATGAACTCGGGCTGCCCTTCCTCGACTACCAGCACCGCGCGCTTCCCGAGACAGAAGTCGCGGATTTCCTCCGGCACCAGCGGATACGTCACGTTCAGCGCCAGCAGCGGAAGCTCGGCGTCGCCGAATGCGTCGGCGAGCCCGAGCCGCTGCAGCGCGCCGACCGTCGAGTTGTAGAGGCCGCCCTGCAGGATGATCCCGACGTCGTCCCGCCGCCCGGGAAAGGTCTCGTTGAGACGCCGTGCGACGATCGCGCGGCGCGCGGCGGGAAGACGCTCGTCGCTCTTGAGCTTTTCCTGGCGGAACGTGACCGGCGGGTGCGCCAGGCGGCTGTAGTCGAAGTCGGCCGGATCGTCGAGCAGGTGCACCGCCGATATCGGCGGCGCGACATTGTCCTTCGCCACGAAGCTGCCACGCACGTGGCACGCGCGAATGCGCAGCTGCAGGATCGCCGGCATGTTCGACGCCTCCGACAGCGCGAAGCCCTCCTCGACGATCTGCGCCATATGCCCGAGGTCGGGCCGCGGATCGAGCAGCAGCAGCGTGGATTTCAGCGCATACGCGTAGGTGCGCTCCTGGATGACGCTCGCGCCCTCGCCGTAATCCTCGCCGACGACGATCAGCGCGCCGCCGGTGACGCCGGGCGAGGCGAGATTCGACAGCGCGTCCGCGGCGACGTTGGTACCGACGATCGACTTCCACGTGACGGCGCCTCGCAGCGGATAGTGGATCGACGCGCCGAGCATCGCCGCCGCCGACGCTTCGTTGGCGCAGGCCTCGACGTGGACGCCGAGCTCGGCAAGATAGGGCTTCGCCTGCACCATCACGTCGAGCAGGTGCGA
>JBDSLT010000270.1:0-8521 GCA_039916265.1 Casimicrobiaceae bacterium
TACCGGGCGCACGCGACCCATCGCGCGCACCATGCCGCCAACGACGTGCAGCTCTCGACGCTGCTGTCGATCAAGACCGGCGGCTGCCCCGAGGACTGCGGCTATTGCCCGCAGGCGGCGCGGTATCACACGGGGGTGACGAACGACGCGATGCTCGCCGTCGGCGACGTCGTCGCGGCGGCGCAAGCCGCCAAGGACGCCGGCGCGACGCGCTTCTGCATGGGCGCGGCGTGGCGTGGGCCGAAGGAGCGCGACCTCGCCCCGGTGCTCGACATGGTGCGCGAAGTGAAGGCGCTCGGCCTCGAGACCTGCTGCACCCTCGGCATGCTGAAGGACGGACAGGCGGCGGCGCTGCGCGAAGCGGGACTCGACTTCTACAACCACAATCTCGACACGGCGCCGGAGTTTTACGGCGATATCGTCACCACGCGCGCCTACGAAGACCGGCTCGATACGCTGGAGCGCGTGCGCGACGCGGGAATCGCCGTGTGCTGCGGCGGCATCGTCGGCATGGGCGAATCGCGCCGGCAGCGGGCCGGCCTCATCGCGCAGCTCGCCAATCTCGATCCGCCGCCCGAATCGGTGCCGATCAACCACCTGGTGCAGGTCGAAGGAACGCCGCTGCACGACCGCTTTCAGGGCGATGCGGCGCTCGATCCGCTCGAATTCGTGCGCACGATCGCTGCCGCGCGCATCACCATGCCGGCGGCGAAGGTGCGCCTGTCGGCGGGCCGCCGCGAACTGGGTGACGCCGTGCAGGCGCTGTGCTTCTTCGCCGGCGCCAATTCGATCTTCTACGGCGAGCGCCTGCTCACGACCGGCAATCCCGACGTTGCCGCCGATCGCGCATTGTTCTCGAAGCTGGGCCTGACGCCCGGCTGATCGCGGCGACCTTGCACGCCGCTGCGATCGCCGGTCTCGAGCGAGCGCTTGCGCAGCGCCGCGCCGCCGGTCTCGAGCGCCGCCGCCCGACGCTCGACGCCGCGCAGCAACCGCACAACGTCATCGACGGGCGCGCGGTGCTTGCGTTCGCGAGCAACGACTATCTCGGACTCGCCGGCGATCCCGCGATCGCGGCCGCGCTGCACGAAGGCGTCGACCGCTGGGGGACCGGCGCCGGCGCATCGCATCTGGTCTGCGGCCATTTCGGCGCGCATGCGCGCCTCGAGGAAGCGCTCGCGGCCTTCGTTGCGCCATGCGAGGGTGCGCGGGCGCTGACCTTCGCGACCGGCTATCTCGCGAACCTCGCGCTGGTGACGGCACTCGCCGGACGCGGCGACGCGGTGTTCGGCGACCGCCGCAACCACGCATGCCTCAACGACGGCGCGCTGCTGTCCCGCGCGGCCTTCGTCCGCTATCGCCACGACGACCTTGCGCATCTCGGCCGGCGCCTCGACGCGTCGGCCGCGCGGCGCAAGCTGATCGCGACCGATGCCGTGTTCAGCATGGACGGCGACCTCGCCCCGCTCCCGGAGTTGCTCGCGCTCGCGCAGGCGCACGACGCGCTGCTGATCGTCGACGACGCGCACGGCTTCGGCGTGCTCGGTGAAGGCCGCGGCAGCCTCGCGCATTTCGGTCTCGCGTCGCAGCGCATCGTCTACATGGGGACCCTCGGCAAGGCCGCGGGTGTGGCCGGCGCCTTCGTCGCCGCGCACCCGGCCGTCGTCGAGACGCTGGTTCAGACCGCGCGGCCCTACGTCTACACGACGGCAGCGCCGCCCGCGCTCGCGCACGCGCTGGCGACGGCGCTCGCGATCATCCGCGACGATGGCGCGCGCCGTGCGCGCCTCGACGCGCGGATCGCGCAATGGCGTCGGGGCGCTGGCGACCTGCCATGGACGCTTTTGCCGTCGCGGACCGCGATCCAGCCGCTCGTGGTCGGCGGCAACGAAGCGGCGCTGGCGCTCGCCGAAGCGCTTTTCGCGCGCGGTTTTTTCGTTCCGGCGATCCGGCCGCCGACGGTGCCGCAAGGCACCGCCCGCCTGCGCGTCTCGCTTTCGTCCGCGCATACCGAGGGCGACGTCGACGCGCTGCTGGGCGCGCTGCACGGCATCGCGTCTGCGTCCGGATGAGTGGCGGCGGCGCAACGGGATCGGTGCCGGCCGCGCGACGGGTGGGGACATCGGGAACGCGCGGCGCAGCGTCTCCCGCTGCGGGAAGCGAGTCGCCGCCGCGCGTGCACGTCGAAGCGGTGGGCGCCGGGCGGCCGCTGGTGCTGCTGCATGGCTATGCGATGCACGGCGGGCTGTTCGCGCCCATCCTTCCGGAACTGGCAGCGCGCCGGCGGGTGCACGTTCCCGATCTGCCCGGCCACGGCCACTCGGCGCCGCTCTCGCCGCTCTCGCTCGACGCCATCGTCGCCGCGCTCGACGACGCGCTGGCGGATGTGGCTTCCCCGCTCGATGTCCTCGGCTGGTCGCTGGGCGGCGCGGTGGCGATGCGCTGGGCCGCTTCGCGCCCGCAACGGATCGGCCGGCTGGTGCTGGTCGCGACGACGCCGTCGTTCGTCGTGCGCGACGGCTGGCCGCACGCCGTCCGCGACGAGACCCTCGCCAGGTTCGGCGACGAGCTGCGCGTCGCCTATCGATTGACGCTGCAGCGTTTTCTCACGCTGCAGACGCAGGGCAGCGAGGGCGGACGCGCGACGCTCGCCGCCATGCGCCACCGGCTCTTCGAGCGCGGCGAGCCGACCGCGGAGGCGCTCGAGCAGTCGCTGGCGCTCCTGCGGAGCGTCGATCTTCGCGCGGAAGTGCCGTCGATCCGCGCACGCACGCTCGTCGTCGCCGGCGCGCGCGACGCGCTGGCGCCGCGCGCCGCGCAGGCGTGGCTGGCGGGCGCCCTGCCCAACGCCACCTTCGACGAAATGGCCGGCGCAGCGCACGCGCCCTTCCTGTCGCATCGCGAGCGCTTTGTCGAAGCGGTTTCGTCGTTCCTCGATCGCGATCCGCCGGCCGTCCATGCCCGCTGACCCGCGCTTTGCGGCCCCCGACCCGCGCGATGTCGACCCGCGCGCGGTAAGGCGGGCGTTCGCGCGCGCGGCGTCCACCTACGACGCGGCGGCCGTCCTGCAGCGCGAAGTGGGTGCGCGTCTCGCCGAGCGCCTCGACTACGTGAAGATCGCACCGGCCGCGGTCCTCGACGCCGGCTGCGGTACCGGCCATGCGATCGGCGAGCTCGCGGCGCGCTACCCGCGCGCTCGGATCGTCGGCGTCGATCTGGCGCTGCCGATGGCCGAGGCCGCCCGCGAGCGCGCCAGGCGCGGGCGCTCGCTGTTCGAGCGGCTGCTGGCGCCGGTGCGCGCCAAGGGCGCCGCGCCGCCGCCCGCGTTCGTGTGCGCCGACATGAACGCGCTGCCTTTTCCCGGCGTCGCCTTCGATCTCGTGTGGAGCAACCTGGCGCTTCAGTGGGTCAACGACCTGCCGCGCGTATTCGCGGAGTTCCGCCGGACGCTGAAGGTCGGCGGCCTCGTGCTGTTCTCCACTTTCGGTCCGGATACCCTGAAGGAGCTGCGCGCCGCCTTCGGTCGCGCCGACGGCCACACGCACACCAACCGCTTCGTCGACATGCACGACGTGGGCGACATGCTCGTCCAGGCCGGCTTCGGCGATCCGGTGATGGAAATGGAGCCGCTGACGCTGACCTATGCGGACCCCGCCGCGCTGATCGCCGAGTTGAAGGCGCTCGGCGCGACCAACGCGACGCGCGGGCGTCCGCGCGGCCTGACGGGCGCGGGACGCTGGCGGCGGATGCTCGCGGCGTTCGAGAGGCTGCGCCGGGACGGCCGCATACCCGCGACCTTCGAGGTCGTCTACGGCCACGCGTGGAAAGGCGAGCCGCGCACGAGCGCCGATGGCCGCGCGATCGTCAAGCTCCAGCGGCCGCCGCGCCCGTGAGCGCCGGCGCCGTGTTCATTACCGGCACGGACACCGGTGTCGGCAAGACCCGTGTCGCGCAGGCGCTGCTGCGCGCGCACGTCGCCGCCGGCCGGCGCGCCGTGGGGATGAAGCCGGTGGCGGCAGGGATCGAGCCCGGCGAGGAGGTCAACGCGGACGTCGCGGCATTGGCGCGGGCCGGCAACGTCGACGCGCCGCTGGCCGATCGCAATCCCTACGCCTTCGCGCCCGCCGTCGCCCCGCACCTCGCGGCCGCAGCGACCGGGGTAGCGATCGACCTCGCGGCCATCGCCGCGGCCTACGCGCGCCTCGCGGCGCGCGCCGACGTGGTCATCGTCGAGGGCGCAGGCGGCGCGCTGGTCCCGCTCGACGCGCGCCACGACATGCTGGACGTCGCGCTCTGCCTGCGCCTGCCCGTCCTGCTCGTGGTCGGCCTTCGCGTCGGCTGCCTCAACCATGCCTTCCTCTCGGAGCGCGCCATTCGTGCGCGCGGGCTCGTGCTTGCCGGATGGGTCGCCAACGCCATCGGCCCGGGAATGGTTCTGCAGGACGAGAACGTCGCGGCGCTCTCGCGGCGCCTTGCCGCGCCATGCATCGCCGTGGTTGAACACGGCGCGTTTGCCCAGTTGCCGTCCCCATGGCTGCCGGGTGTCGAACCGTGCTAACATTTTCCCGCTTTGCAACACGCGTATGCCGCCGCCCTTCGCTGCGTTCGATCGATGCCAGGCGCAGACCTTCCACCGCTTCCCGCCGAACCCGAGTTCAGCGTGATCGCCCGCTGGAACCTGTCGCTGCCGGCGCGCGATCGCTGGCGGATTTTCGGGGCGCTGGCAACGTTCAGCCTGCTGCTGGCGAGCGCTTTCGCCGCGCTAGGCGCGTGGCCGGTACTGCCGTACTCGGTCGTCGAGCTCTCGGTCCTCGCGTTGGCGTTCCGTTACGTCGAGCGTCGCGCGACAAGCTTCGAGCGGCTGACGGTCTGCGGCGACCGGGTGATCGTCGAGCGCAGCGCGAACGGCGAACTGACGCGCCGCGAGTGGAATCGCCTGTGGCTGCGCGTCGAGACTTCCGACGCGCGTCCGGGTCGGGCCGGCCGGCTGTTCCTGTGTTTCGGGGCCGAGCGGTGGGAATTCGGCGATGCGCTGCCGCGCGAAGCGCGGGAGGCAGTCGCCAGGGATCTGAAGCGGCTCACCGGCGCGCGCAGCGCTGCATAGCCGGGTGCGCGGGCGGGGGCCGGTTGCGGCACGGCGCGGCATCCCGATGTGGTTGAGGCAAATCGGGGAACGGTTGGTCATCGAGGACAGCATGGGTGAGAGCACAAAGACGGGCGCCGCCGGCAGGGCGCTGCTGAGGGCATCGACTGCGGCGGCCTTCGCCTTGCCCGGTCTGGCCTGGGCATTGCCCGAATGGAATTTCCCGCCGCCGGTGACGCCGATCGCCGAGCAGATCATCGGGCTTCACGAGTACATCTTCTGGATCTGCGTCGTCATTTTTGTCGGCGTGTTCGGCGTAATGTTCTACTCGCTGTTCAAGCACCGCCGTTCGGTCGGCCACCAGGCGGCGCAATTCCACGAGAACACGCTGGTGGAGGTGATCTGGACGGTCGTGCCGTTCCTGATCCTGCTGTTCATGGCGTATCCGGCCACCAAGACGATCCTCGCGATGCACGACACCGCCGCGCCCGACATAACCATCAAGGTCACCGGCTATCAGTGGAAATGGAACTACGACTACGTGCAGGACGGCTTCGGCTTCTACTCGACGCTGTCGACGCCGCACGCGCAGATCGTCAATCTTGAGCCCAAGGGCGAGCACTACCTGCTGGAAGTCGACAACCCGATGGTCGTCCCGGTGGACGCCAAGGTGCGCCTGCTGATCACCGCGGGCGACGTCGTGCATTCGTGGTGGGTGCCGGCCTTCGGCGTGAAGCAGGACGCCATCCCCGGATTCGTCCGCGACGCGTGGTTCCGCGCCGAGAAGCCGGGGACCTATCGCGGCCAGTGCGCGGAGCTCTGCGGCAAGGAGCACGGCTTCATGCCGATCGTCGTCGACGTCAAGTCGAAGGACGACTACGCCAAGTGGCTGGCCGAGCAGAAGGGCAAGCTCACCGCCGCGGCCGACGACCCGGCCAAGGTCTGGGACCTCAAGGACCTCGCGGCCCGCGGCGAGAAGGTGTTCGCGGCGAACTGCGTCGCCTGCCACCAGGCCAACGGCAAGGGCGTTCCGGGCGCGTTTCCCGCGCTCGACGGCTCGCCGGTCGTCACGGGTCCCAAGGATGTGCAGATCGCCACCGTGCTGCACGGCGTCGTCAAGGACGGCAAGCCGACGGCGATGGTGTCGTTCAAGGCGCTGTCCGATACCGACCTCGCCTCGGTGATCACCTACACGCGCAACAGCTGGGGCAATCACACGGGCGAGGCGGTCCAGCCGTCCGAGGTGAAGCTGGCACGGAAATAAATCGGGGGCAGGCAAAAACGGGGTCTGTCCCCGATTTGTTTGTCCCATCCAGGAGCATACGATGAGCAGCGTCCCCCACGATCACGTCGCCGACGACCACGCGCACGACGACCACGGGCACGGCCACCCGTACGGCCTCATGCGGTGGGTCACGACGACCAACCACAAGGACATCGGCACGCTGTACCTGTGGTTCTCGTTCACCATGTTCATCGTCGGCGGGCTGATGGCGTTCACCATCCGCGCCGAGTTGTTCAAGCCGGGCCTGCAGATCGTCGACCCCGAGTTCTTCAACTCGATGACGACGCTGCACGGCCTCATCATGATCTTCGGCGCCATCATGCCGGCCGCTGTCGGCTTCGCCAACTGGCTGATCCCGATGATGATCGGCGCGCCCGACATGGCGTTCGCGCGGATGAACAACTGGAGCTTCTGGCTGCTGCCGCCTGCAGCGACGCTGCTGATCCTCTCGCTCTTCGTTCCGGGCGGCGCGGCCGCCGGCGGGTGGACGCTCTACCCGCCGCTATCGGTGCAGGCCGGGATGGGCATGGACCTCACGATCTTCGCGATCCACATCATGGGCGCGTCGTCGATCATGGGGTCGATCAACATCATCACCACGCTGCTCAACCTGCGCGCCCCCGGCATGACGCTGATGAAGATGCCGATGTTCTGCTGGACGTGGCTCATCACCGCCTACCTGCTCATCGCCGTCATGCCCGTGCTCGCCGGCGCGGTGACGATGCTGCTCACCGATCGCCATTTCGGCACGTCGTTCTTCAACGCCGCCGGCGGCGGCGACCCGGTGCTGTTCCAGCACGTGTTCTGGTTCTTCGGGCACCCCGAGGTGTACATCCTGATCCTGCCGGCGTTCGGCATCATTTCGCAGATCCTGCCGGTGTTCTCGCGCAAGCCGCTGTTCGGCTACGCGTCGATGGTCTACGCGACGTCGGGCATCGCGATCCTGTCGTTCATCGTGTGGGCGCACCACATGTTCACGACCGGCCTGCCGACCGCCGGCATCCTGTTCTACATGTACGCGACGATGCTGATCGCCGTGCCGACCGGCGTGAAGGTGTTCAACTGGCTCGCCACGATGTGGCGGGGCTCGATGACGTTCGAGACGCCGATGCTGTTCGCCTGCGGCTTCCTGTTCCTGTTCACGCTGGGCGGCTTCACGGGGCTCGTGCTGTCCATCGTCCCGGTCGACATCCAGCTCCAGGACACGTACTACGTCGTCGCCCACTTCCACTACGTGATGGTGGCCGGCGCGCTATTCGCCGCCTTCGCCGCCGTCTATTACTGGATGCCGAAGTGGACCGGCACGATGTACAACGAGAAGCTCGGCAAGATCCATTTCTGGCTGACGATGGCCGGGTTCAATCTCACGTTCTTCGTCCAGCACTTCCTCGGCCTCGCCGGGATGCCGCGCCGGATCCCCGACTACAACCTGCAGTTCGCCGACTTCAACATGATCTCGTCGATGGGCGCCTTCCTGATGGGCGGCAGCCAGCTGCTGTTCGTCTACATCGTCTGGCAGTGCTACAGGGGCAACGGCGAAAAGGCGTCCGCCAATCCGTGGGATGGCGCTGAAGGCCTCGAGTGGACGCTGCCGTCGCCGCCGCCCTATCACACGTTCGAAAATCCGCCGGAAGTGAAGTAGCGAAAGGCTTGCCAGGCAGCAGCGACATGAGTGACCGGCATCTCCCCGAGTGGGCAGCGAAGCGCGCGAAAGGCAACCGCATCATCGCGTTGATCCTTTTCGCGCTGGTGCTGCTGTATGTCGTGATGTTCGTCGCCAAGTACGTGGTCCGATGACGACACCCTCCCTTCCCTCACTCGACGCCGGCATCGTCGATCGCGCGACTGCCAGCAACAGGCTCACGCTGAAGAAGCTGGTCACCGTCGTCGTGGTGATGTTCGCCTTCGGCTTCGCGCTGGTGCCGTTCTACAAGAAGATCTGCGAGGCGACCGGGATCACGAACCTGCTGCAGCCCGACAAGGTCACCGCGGCGAACACGCAGGTCGATCTGTCGCGGACCATCAGCATCGAATTCGACGCCAACGTTCGCGATCTGCCGTGGCAGTTCCGGCCCGAGCAGCTATCGATGAAGGCGCATCCGGGCGAGTTGATGCAGGTGAACTACGACATCGCCAACAATACGGGGCGGGAG
>JBDSLT010000271.1:0-3644 GCA_039916265.1 Casimicrobiaceae bacterium
ATCGCACCGACCTCTACGACGACATTCATTTTGTCGCCAGCGGCAGCGGCACGGCGAACGCCGGCTACTTTCAGAACGTCGGCAGGACGCGGCGGCAGGGCCTCGAGCTCAACGCGGCGACACGCGCTGGCGCCTGGTCGCTGGACTTGCGCTACGCGCGCGTCGACGCAACTTTTCGCAGGTCGTTCGCGGCGTCGAGTCCGCACAACTCGAGCGCGGATTCGAACGGCGCCATCGTCGTCCGCCCCGGCGACCGCATTCCGGGAATACCGCGCGATTCCGCCAAGTTGCGGATCGAGTACGAGCCCGTGCCGATCGTCGCGCTCGGCGCCAACGCGGTCTACACGTCGGGGCAATATGCGCTTGGCGACGAGAACAACCAGGATCGCAACGGGCGGCTTCCCGCCTACGCCGTGCTCAACCTGGACGGACGCTACGACCTCACGCCGGCGCTGCGCGTGTTCTTCGTCGTGTCCAACGTTCTCGACCGCCGCTATCAGACGCTCGCGCTGCTCGGCGCGAACGCGTTTACCGGCCCCGGCAATACCTTCGGACCCGCACAAGGCGTGGCGCCGGCGCCCGAGCAGTTCCGCGCGCCCGCCGCGCCGCGTGCCTTCTGGGTCGGATTGCGGCTCAGCTTCGGTACGTCGGCGCGCACCGAATGATCGCCCGGTAGAATTTCTCATGCCGACGATGCCGCCCGCACGTTCGTCCGCTTTTCGCGGCGCGCGCAGGCAGGCGCTCGCGACGCTCGGGCGAGTCGCGGCGCTGCCGCTTGCAGCGTTCGCGCCGGCCGCGCGGCCGGGCGCGGTGCAGGACGGCGCGACCTGTAGCGTGGCCGGGTCGTCATCGCGCAGACTGTTCGTGCCCCGCGAGGCAGGCTTTCTCGGCAGGCTCGCGCCGCGCGGTGCGCCGCTGACCATGGTGGCCGCCGCTCGCGGCGGTCTCCCCGATGGCGTCGTGCACGGACCGCTCGCCTATCGCGTCCGCCACGCCGGACGCGACTACCTCAATCCCACGCTGGTGCTGGCGCCGGGCGAGCGCGTGCGAATCACGCTCGAGAACCGGCTCGACGCGCCGACCATCGCACACTGGCACGGGCTCGCGGTCGACACCGCGAACGACGGCAACGGCATGGTGCTGGTCGCCCCGGGCGGCCGTTACCACTACGACTTCGAGTTGCGCGACCGAGGCGCGCTCTACTGGTATCACCCGCATCCTCACGGTCGCACCGCGCAGCAGATCTACGGCGGGCTGTTCGGACTCATCGACGTAGACGACGCCGATCACGCTGCGCTGCGCCGCGCGCTCGACCTCGTTCCGGGGCAAAGCGAGTTGACGCTCGTCCTGCAGGACCGGCGTCGCGACACCGGGTACCGGCCTGGCGCCGCCGACCGGATGCACGGTTTCTTCGGCGACGACGTCTACGTCAACGGAACGTCCTGCGCCTTCGTCGACGTCGCGTCGCGGCTGTACCGGCTGCGGCTGCTCAACGCATGCAACGCGCGTACGCTGCGCCTCGCGTTTCGCACGGCGGCTGGCGCGCGACTGCCGTTCACCGTCGTCGGCAACGACGCCGGCCTACTTCCTGCGCCGGTGGCGGCGGACGAGGCCTTCTTCGCAGCGGCCGAGCGCCTCGACGTGCTCCTCGACCTGTCCTCCGCGCCCGTCGGCGAAACGGTCCTGCTCGAATCGCTCGCATTCGACCCGATGCACACGCAGATGCGCGCCGATGCGACGGTCGACGACGGGCACGACGCGACGGCACACCGCGGCAGCGCCGCGCCCGCGTCCGACCCGGCGCACGAGGTGGCGTGGCCCGAAGGCGCCCCGCATCGGCTGCTCGCGCTGCGCGTGCGGGTCAAGCTGCGCTACGACCGGACCGTACCCGCGGCGCTCGCGAAGCTGGCGCCGATCGACACGGACGGCGCGCGCGAGCGCCCGTTCCGCTTCGGCTTCAACAAGGGCCGCTGGCGCATCAACGACCGCGTGTTCGTCATGGGCGAGACGCCGGTCGAAGTCGCACGCGACACGACGGAAATCTGGCTGCTGCGCAACTACCACACCAGCATGCCGCACGCGATGCACCTGCACGGCTTCCACTTCGAGGTGCTGGAGCGCGAGACGTCGCCTCCGTTCGTCGCTGCGCTCGCGGTCGACGCGCGCGCGCGGCTCGCGACCGATCTCGGCCGCAAGGACACGTTGCTCATCTGGCCCGGCGAGAGCGTGCGCGTCGCGATCCGCTTCGCGCTGCCGTGGGCCGGCGCGCAGACCTACATGTTCCACTGCCACAATCTCGAGCACGAGGACGGCGGCATGATGGTAGGCGTTCGCGTCGGGTGACGCCGGTATCCGGTCGCAAGCGCCCGGGCGTTCCCGCGCTTGCATCCGCGTGGCCGGTTATGATGGCGGCGATGAATGCAATCCCGTCCGCCGCATCGCGCTCGCTCCGGGCGATCGCGCTGGCGGTTCTTCTTGTCGCTGCGCAGGCGGGCGCGGAAGCACCGCAGATCGTGCTGACACCGAAGCGTGTTTCGGAGCACGGCTGGTTCTTTCAGGGCGACGCGGGGATCGCGGCGCAGGCCAACCGCGGCTTCATGTCGAACGCGGGCTTCGTCGTGACGAGCGACGCGGTCGTCGTCTTCGACGCCCTCGGCACCCCGCCGCTCGGCCGCGCGATGATCGCGGCGATCCGCAAGGTCACGCCGCTGCCCATACGCCGCGTGATCGTCTCGCACTATCACGCCGACCACGTCTACGGGCTGCAGGAATTCCAGCGCGCCGGCGCAAAGATCTGGGCATACCGAAAGGGCGAGGTTTATTTCACTTCGGGACAGGCCGCCGAACGGCTCGCGCAGCGGCGCAACGACCTGTTCCCCTGGGTCGACGAGACGACGCGCGTCGTGCCGCCCGACCTGTGGCTCGACGGCGATGCCGACTTCAAGCAGGGGGGAATCACCTTCCGGCTCGTCTGGTCGGGCGGCGCGCACTCGCCCGAAGACCTGATGATGTACGTGGTCGAGGACCGCCTCCTGTTCTGCGGCGACCTGCTGTTCGCGGGACGCGTTCCGTTCGTCGGCAACGCCGACAGCAAGGGCTGGCTGAAAGCGATGGACCGGATGCTCGCGCTCGACCCCGCCATCGTCGTGCCCGGCCACGGCGCGGCGTCGCGGGACGTGCGCCGCGACCTCACGACCACGCGGGACTACCTTGTCTACCTGCGCACGACGATGGGCCGCGCCGTGATGGATCTGGAGCCGTTCGACGAGGCCTACGCGAAGGTCGACTGGTCGCGCTTTCGGAGCCTGCCCGCCTTCGATGCGGCGAACCGGATCAACGCCTACGGCACGTACCTGCTGATGGAGCAGGAGGAACTGAGCGCGAGCAGGCGATGAGCACCGTCATCGGATGAACACGTCGAGCGACCCGGTGCTGGCAGTGGCGGTGCGCGCGGCGCGCCGCGCAGCGAGCGTCATCATCGACGCGTCGCGCGACCTGCGCCGCCTGCCGACGTTCTCGAAGGAGCATGGCGACATCGTCTCCTCGGCCGACGCGGAGGCCGAAAGCGCGATCGCCGCGACCATCGGCGCGGCGTTTCCCGAGCATGCCGTGCTTTCCGAGGAGTCTGGAGAGATCAGAAAGGG
>JBDSLT010000272.1:0-4918 GCA_039916265.1 Casimicrobiaceae bacterium
TGGGTCCGTGCGTCCGCCGGATCGCAGGTGCGGCTCATCCCCGTCGACGACGTGTGCTATTTCCAGGCGAACGACAAGTACACGAGCGTGTACACGCGCGACGGCGAATCGCTGATCCGCACACCGCTGCGCGAGTTGCTCGACCAGCTCGACCTGAATCGCTTCTGGCAGGTCCACCGCGGGACGATCGTGAACCTCACGCACGTCGAAACCACGACTCGCGACCTTTCGGGCCGCATCACGCTGACGCTGAAGTCGCGGCCGGAGACGGTGGCGGTGTCGCGCGCGTTCGCGCACCGCTTCAGGCAGATGTAACGACGCGCCCACACGCTCGTCGAACTGGGCGACAATCGACGCATGGGCGCGGGTCACTCGACGCATCGGCACACGCGCGGCGGCGGCGCGCACGATCATGCGGATCTGCATCGACCGCCGCCCGCCACACCCTCGGCGCAGCGCGCGCTGATCTGGGCGCTCGTGCTCACCGGCGGGTTCGCGATCGTCGAAGCGATCGGCGGCTGGTTATCAGGGTCGCTGGCACTGCTGTCCGACGCCGGCCACATGCTGACCGACGCCGCGGCGCTCGGTCTTGCCGTGTTCGCGCAACGTGTCGCGGCGCGGCCGCCCTCGGCGCGCGCGTCCTATGGCTACGCGCGCGCCGAGGTCATCGCGGCCTTCGTCAACGCGCTGGCGCTGCTGGCGCTCGTGGTGTTCATCGTCGTCGAGGCGGTGAGCCGGCTGCTGACGCCCGCCCCGGTCGCCGGTGGCGTGGTCCTCGCCATCGCCCTCGTCGGCCTCGTGGTCAATCTGCTGACGGCCTGGGTCCTTTCGCGCGCGACCCGATCGCTCAATACGCAGGGCGCTCTCCTGCACGTGCTGTCGGATCTCCTCGGCTCGGCCGCGGCGATCGTCGCCGGCGCGGTCATCATCGCGACGGGGTGGACGCCGATCGATCCGATCCTGTCGATCGCGGTGTCGGTTCTCATCCTGCGCTCGACGTGGCGGCTGATGGCCGACTCGATCGGCGTCCTGATGGAGCGCGTGCCCTCGCACCTCGACTACGAGAACATCGGGCGCGCACTGGCGCGCGTTCCGGGAATCACCGGCGTGCACGACCTGCACGTCTGGCACATGGGTGCGTCGCGCGTCGCGCTGTCGGCGCACGTCGTGCTGGCCGAAGGCCGCGACTGGCCGCGCATCCTCGCGCAGGCGCAGAAGCTGCTCGCCGGCAACTTCGGCATCGAGCACGCGACGCTGCAGCCGTCGTGGCCCGCGCCGCGCTACGAAGACCGGCGGGTCATTCCGATCGCCGACGCCGAGCGTCCCCGGCTGGAGGACTGACGCCGAAAGCTCAGATCCACTTGGCGCTGCGGAAGCGCCAGAAGAGCAGCAGGTCGATGCCGAGCATGGCGAGCAACGCGATCGGATAGCCGTACGCGAACTTGAGCTCGGGCATGTGCTCGAAATTCATCCCGTAGACGCCGGCGATCAGCGTCGGCACCGTGATGAGCGCGCCCCATGCCGCGAGCCGCTTGGTCACTTCGTTGTCGGCGAGCGAGATCATGCCGAGATTGACCTGGATCGCCGTCGCGACCATGTCGCGGATTCCCTCGATCGATGCGTGGATGCGGTACAGGTGGTCGTACACGTCGCGGAAGTAATCGCCCATCCCCGTGCAGATCTGCGGCACGCGGCCGCCGTAGAGCTTGCCGGTCGCTTCCATCATCGGGTCGACCGCGTGCTTGAGCGCCATCAGTCGGCGCTTGAGGCCGTAGAGCGATTCGATGTTGGTGCGCGCGTTGCCCTTGACGAAGATCGCGTCCTCGATCTCCTCAAGCCTGGTCTCGAGATCGTCGAGCACCGGGAAGTAGCGGTCGACGACGTTGTCCATCAGCGCGTAGAACACGAACGCCGAGCCATGCCGCAGAAGCTCGGGCTCGCGCTCGGCGCGCGTGCGGACCGCGCCGAAGCCGAGCTTGGTCCGGTGGCGCACCGAAAGAACATAGTTAGGGCCGACGAAGATGTCGACTTCGCCGATCAGCAGCTCGTCGGCGCCGTCGTCACCGGTCACCTTTTCGACGGGCTGCAGCACGGCGAACAGCGAATCGCCGTACTCCTCGATCTTCGGCCGCTGGTGACCGGTGCGCGCATCCTCGACGGCGAGCTCGTGGAGACCGAACTCCTCGGCCATCTCGTCCAGTTCCTCGCGGGTCGGTTCGACCAGCGCCACCCAGACGAAGCAGTCGGCGCGGCCCAGGTACTCGCTGATGTCCTCGACCGGGATATCGGCGACTTTGCGGCCCTGCTGGTAAGCGACGCAACTGATCAGCATGCGAAAGGCGTGGCGGTGGGGAGTCGGCGGCATCATAGCGCGATGCGGTGGCGCGCCGGGCGCCCGGCGCAGTGCTATACTTTAAATGACCCGCGGTCAGTTAGTTGCCTTCAAGGGACCGCGCGCCTCCCCGATGTCGTCCGAGCCGCCACCCGTTCCGTTGCCCCGCAGGTTCGTGCCCGCAGCGCGCAACGTCGCGCACGAGCTCGCGCTGCTGCTCACGCTGGCGGCGATGCAGTTCACGCACGTCGTGGACTTCATGATCATCATGCCGCTCGGGCCGCAGTTCATGCGGCTGTTCGAGATCAACCCGCAGCATTTTGGCTTCCTCGTGTCGGTCTATACGTTCGCGGCGGCGGCGAGCGGCTTTGTCGCCGCCTTCCGTATCGACCGCTACGGCCGCAAGCGCGCACTGCTGACGATGTACGCGGGATTCGTCGTGGCAACCGCGCTCTGCGGCTTCGCTCCGACCTATCCGCTGCTGCTCGCGGCGCGCGGTCTCGCCGGGCTGTTCGGCGGCGTGGTCGGCGCGCTGGTGCTCACGATCATCGCCGACGTCCTGCCCTACGCGCGGCGCGCGCGCGGGACGGCGCTCGTCGCGTCGGCCTTCTCGCTGGCCGCCGTCCTCGGCGTTCCGCTCGGACTGTGGCTCGCCAATCGCTTTACGTGGCGCGCGCCGTTCCTGGTGCTGGCGCTGGTCAGCGTGGCGGTCGGAATGGTCGCCTGGCGACTGCTGCCGGCGCTCGACGCGCACGTCGGCCGCGACTCGCGGCTGCCGCCCGTCGCGCAGTTGCGCGCGATCTTCGGCGTCCCGAACCACCTGCGGGCCTTCGCCTTCGTGATCGCGCTGATGATGTCGGTGTTCACCGTCGTGCCGTTCATCGCGCCCTACAACGTGATGAACGTCGGCGTCGCCGAACTGGATCTGCCGATCCTGTATTTCGCCGGCGGATTGACGACGCTGTTCACCGCACAGATGATCGGCTGGCTCGCCGACCGCTTCGGCAAGCGCCGCGTCTTCATCGTGCTGGCGTTCGCGTCGCTGGTGCCGCTGTTCACGTTGACGCACCTGCCGCGCGTGCCCTTCGCAATCGCGGTCGGCGTCTCCGTCGTGTTCTTCGTGCTCGTTCCCGGGCGTTTCGGTCCGGCGATGGCGCTCGTCACCGGCAGCGTCGAGCCGCGACTGCGCGGCAGCTTCATGAGCTTCAGCGCGTCGGTCCAGCAACTCGCGGCGGCGTGCGCATCGATGGTGGCCGGACTGGTCGTCGGGCGCGCCGCCGACGGGTCGTTGACGCGGTTCGGCTGGGTCGGCTTCGCGTCGATGGCGTTCACGCTCGTCGCGATCGCGCTGGTGCTCGTCATCCGCGTGATACCCGACGGCAGCGGCAAGGTCGAGTAGACTTCCGCCGATGATCATCGAGTCGCTGCTCGACACCGACCTCTACAAGTTCACGATGATGCAGGTGGTCCTGCATCATTTCCCCGGCGCGCAGGTCGAGTACCGGTTCAAGTGCCGCAACCGGAACGTCGCGCTGGCGCCCTACATTCCGGAGATCGAGGCGGGAATCCGCGAGCTTTGCTCGCTGCGCTTCGAACGGCGCGAGCTCGACTATCTGCGCGGCTGGCGCTTCTTCAAGAGCGACTTCGTCGACCTGCTCGGCCTGTTCCACATGGACGAGCGCTTCATCAAGGTGACGCGCATCGCCGGCACCGACGACATCGACATCACGATCAAGGGTCCGTGGCTGCATACGATCCTCTTCGAGGTGCCGGTGCTCGCGATCGTGTCCGAGATCTATTACCGCGAGACGGTGGCAGCGCCCGACCTCGCGGAGGGCCGTCGCCGCCTCGCCGCGAAAGTCGGGCAGATCAACGCGGTGGCCGACCCGGCGTTTCGCATTGCGGACTACGGCACGCGGCGGCGATTTTCGCGCGTCTGGCAGGACGAGGTCGTGCGAACGCTCAAGACCGGCATCGGTCCGAAGTTCGTCGGCACGAGCAACGTGAAGTTCGCGCTCGACCACCACCTGACGCCGCTCGGCACGATGGCGCACGAATACCTGCAGGCATGCCAGGCCGTCGGCCCGCGGCTGCGCGACTCGCAGGTGTTCGCGTTCAACACCTGGGCGCGCGAGTATCGCGGCGACCTCGGAATCGCACTGTCCGACGTGTGCGGGATGGAAGCGTTCCTGCGCGACTTCGATCTGTTCTTCTGCAAGCTGTTCGACGGCGTGCGCCACGACTCGGGCGATCCGTTCGAGTGGGGCGAGAAGCTGATCGCGCACTACCAGAAGATGCGCATCGACCCGCTTTCCAAGACGATGGTCTACTCGGATAGCCTGAGCGTCCCGCTGGCGATTCGCCTGTTCGAGTATTTTCGCGGCCGCAGCCAGATCGCGTTCGGCATTGGCACCAACCTGACCAACGACCTCGGCCACGAGGCGCTGCAGATCGTGATCAAGATGACGCGCTGCAACGGCCAGCCGGTCGCCAAGATCAGCGACGAGCCGTCCAAGGCGATGGATTACGACCCGTCGTACGTCAAGTACCTGCGCGAGGTGTTCCAGGTCCCCGCCGAGACCGCCG
>JBDSLT010000273.1:0-28558 GCA_039916265.1 Casimicrobiaceae bacterium
CGCAGCGGACCGAAACTCGTGTGCGCTGCGTCGTAATAGTCGGCGAAGGAGAAACTGTGGTACGAGTCGAGCCAGCCGTGGTTCGCGCGGCCGCGCTCCGTAGCGGGACGCAATGAGATCATGCGCATTCTCTTCGGGGATGAGCGTCGAAGATATCACGTCGTCGTTCGCTCGCCCGGCGGTGCGCGCGCGGCGCGTGCCGTTGCCTGCGTCGCGAGCGCATGGGCGACGAGCGCGACGGCGACGAGTGCCCACACGACGGACGGGCCGCTCGGCAGGTCGAAGGCCGCCGACCCGGCGAGACCGATCGCGTAGCCAAGCGCGCCGATCGCCCACGCGAGCGGCAGGCGACGGCGTTTCACCGCACGCGTCGCGAGCGGGGGCACGATCAGCGTCGCGAACACGAGGTAGAGCCCGACGAGTTGCACCGAGACGGTCACCGCGCAGGCGAACACGACGTAGAACCCCGTACGGCCGAGCCGGGCTCCCGCGCCGAACCAGATCGCCAGAAGCAGCGCATAGACCGCCGCCGCCCACGCGAGCTGCTGGGGCCGCACCCACAGAATCTGTCCGACGAGCAGATCGCGCAGGTGCTCGCTGCCATGGACGTTGCTCGCGAGCAGCAGAACGCCGCCCGTCGCTGCCAGAACGAAAACCACGCCGATCACCGCCTCCTGGACGTCGGGCCAGCGGCGCTCGGTCCACGTGAGGAGCAACGCGCCGCCGAGCGCAGCGGCCAGCGCCGCGACCTGCACCGCGATGCCTTCGGCCTCGAAGCCCATGCGATCGGCGAGCAGCACGCCGCATCCGGCGATCTGCGCGATCGCGAGATCGATGAACACGATGCCGCGCGCGAGCACCTGCATGCCGAGCGGCACGTGGGTCGCGGTGACGAGCAGCCCCGCGACCAGCGCCGGAAAAAGAATGGAGACGTCGATGGGGCCGAGGTTCATTGCGCGCCCTTCAGCAGGCGCGCGATCGTGTCGTCGAACAGCGCGTAGAGGTCACTGGCGTCCGGGTCGCCGCCGACGGTGAAGGGCAGCACGACCGGCGTCAGCTTTGCGCGCTCGGCGATCCACTGCGAGGCGCGGTCGCCCTGATACGCGGCGCGCAGCACCATCTTCGCAGGCTTGCGTTGCAACAGCGCGAGCACTTCGGTCAGCGATGCCGTCGTCGGTTCGACACCGGGCTTGGGCTCGAGCGTCGCCACGGTGTCGAGCCCGAGCCACCTGACCAGGTAGGTGAAGGCCTTGTGCTGGACGACGATCGGCGCACCCTTGAGCGGCGCCGCGTCGCGTTCCCATCGCGCGATGGCGGCGCGCCACTTTTCGTCGAACGCCTTGTAGCGCGTGCGATACGCCTCCGCGTTGGACGGGTCGACCTCCGCGAGCCGCGCCGCAAGCGCAGCGGCCACGCGCGCGATGTTGCGCGGGTCGGTCTGGATGTGCGGATCGCCCGCCGCGTGAACGTCGCCCTCGGCACGGTCGAGGCGCGCCGGCTTGTCGAGGAGATTCACGAACGCCGCCGCCTCGAAATAGCCGGGCTGGCCCGGCCGCAGCTTCGGATTGCCCGCCTGCTGAAGCACCAGCGGCAGCCAGCCGACCTCGAGGTCTGCGCCGGTCGCGACGACGAGATCGGCGTTGCGCGCCCGCGCGATCAGGCTCGGCTTCGCCTCGACATGATGCGGGTCCTGCGCGGCGCTCGTCGCGACGTAGACTTTCACCTTGTCGCCCCCGATCTCGTCGGCCAGCGCCCCCCATTCGGGCACGGTGGCGAACACGTTGAGCGCGGCGCAGCCCGGACCCGCCGCGACAAGCAGCGAGGCGCAGACGCCTCCGATCAGCCAGTTTTTCATGTCGATCCTCGCTTTCAGAACTTGTGCGCCGGGTGGGCCCCGAGCGACAGGATGTATTGCAGGAACAGCTGATGGTCGGTGAGCCCCGTCCGCGTCCGGCTCTCGGCGTATTGCACGCGAAAGCGGCTAAACTCGGACGGCGTGTAGTCGAGCATCACCGTGGTCTTCTGCGGCGTGAACGCGCCCGTGGAGAGATACGCGTCGTTGACGCCGTAGTCCGGCGTTCCCGGCGCGAGGCGGTCGTAGCGAGCACCGACACGCCAGGCGGGGACGAATTGCCATACGCCCTGCAGATACCAGCCGCTTTGGCTCGACGAATACGCGCCGGTCTGCGTGACGCCGAGCGCGCCGTTCGCGTCGTAGGTCAGCTCGCCGTGCTCGCGGCGCCAGAAATACTCCCCCTGCACCTTGACGTTGCTGCGCTTCGCGTTACCCGTGGGCGCGTATTTCCAGATGAAGTCGGCGACGGCCGTCCTGCTCCTGCCGGCGAATGCGACGTTCGCGAGGTTGTCCGAAGTGTCGGGCAGTGTGCCCTGGCGATCGGACGCGCGCGTCTCGAGATACGAAAGCCCTGCGCGCCAGCTCGCGTTGTCGCCGACGTCGCCACCCGCGTGCACGAATACGCTTCCCGCACCGACGCCGTTGCTGTTGCGAGGGCTTCCGGGAAAAGCGTCGCCGTTGCCGATCTCCGCGCCGAATTCGAGGAACGTGTCGGTGGGCGCGACCCATTTGAGCTGCGCGCCGTCCTGCGCGAACTGGTTGCCGAGAAACGCCTGGTACGCGAGCGGCGCATCCTGGAAATCCCACACGTGCTGGTGCTGCTCGTTCAGGTACCCGATGCCCGAGAAAAAGCGGCCGAACTTCGGGACGAGTCCGTAGGGCAGCGCGGTGAGGGCGCCGTAGGCCTCCTCCACGGAGACTTCGTTCCGCGGCGAGAGCGAAACGGTGAGACTGCCGGCCACCTTGTCGTCGACGTTGCCGAAGAACGAGATCTCGGATTCGCCGAGTCCCAGACCGCGCCGACCGGTGCCGACGTCCTCGCTCGTCTGGATGCCGTTGATCGCGAACTGCGCCGGGTTCTGCGAAAGGTTGGCATACGTTCCCTGCAATACGACGGAGATGCCGGGGTTGAAGGCAGCGAGCGTGCTCGCCGCGTAGCCGCCGCCCGGCGGCGTGGACCCAACGGCACCGGCGCTCGCCGGACCGGTCGCGCCAGCGGCCGTCGTCACAGCGGCAGTCGTCGCAGCGGTCGGCGCGGCCATCGCCTCGGCGGCCTTCAGCCGCTCCTCGAGCGCGCGAATGCGCGCTTCGTACTTGTCCTTCAGGTCACGGACCTCTGCGCGGATCTCCGCGAGGTCCGCGTCGCTCGCGGCGAAGGCTGCAAGCGGAACGCACAGCACCCACGCGCCAAGCGCGCGGGCAAGGATTCGTGGAAACACGGTCGATCTCCTGCAACGGGGACAAGCCCACCGTGAAGACGGCGGGGCCGGCGGCGTTACAGGGCGATCGGGGGCGCGCGGCTCTGATAGGGCGAGGGACGAGAGAAGGCCAGCGAGGTGCGCGCGGCCGGCGCGGCGCGCGCTTCGCCGCTCGCCGAGCGCACGAATGCCGTGGGCGCCGGCGGCACGGCGTTACCGCCGGAGGCCAGCAGCGCGCAGTCGGCACACTCGTTTGCCGCGCTTTTCTGCAGCACCTTGTCATGGCCGACCGCGACCTTGGCGCGCAGGTGGACGACTTCGTGCAGCAGCGCCTCGCGCTGCATGCCGACCAGCAGCAGCGAGAGAACGGCAGCGAGGACGATTCGAACCATGCGAGGCCGGAAGACTAATCCAGCGTCCCTGCGGGCGCAACCTGCGATAGGTTACAGTCGCCGGCAACCCTCGAGCGGCGCCGGTGGCGGGGCGACCTGCGCGAGCGCCTGAACACCGAAGCGAGCGCGGGGCACCCCGCCACCGGCGCCGCGCCGGCCGG
Source organism: Casimicrobiaceae bacterium (assembly GCA_039916265.1). Lineage (GTDB taxonomy): Bacteria > Pseudomonadota > Gammaproteobacteria > Burkholderiales > Casimicrobiaceae > VBCG01. The sequence continues at coordinate 3,827 of JBDSLT010000273.1, forward strand.
AGCTCAAAGCCGATACGCGGCCTTCGCCAAACCGTAAGCGAGCAGCGGCGCGAGCTCGAAGGCCTCGTCCTCGCCGATCTTGTGCTCGACGGCAAGCGTGGCGAGGAAGCGGCAGTCCATCCGGCGCGCGACGTCGTGCCGCGCGGGAATCGACATGAACGCGCGAGTGTCGTCGTTGAAGCCGACGGTGTTGTAGAAGCCGGCCGTCTCCGTCGCCTGCTCGCGGAAGCGCTGCATGCCTTCCGGACTGTCGTGGAACCACCACGGCGGGCCGAGCCTCAGGATCGGGTAGTGGCCGGCAAGCGGCGCGAGCTCGCGCGAATATACGGTCTCGTCAAGGGTAAACAGGATCACCGTCAGATTGCGCTCGTTGCCGAAGCGGTCGAGCAGCGGCTTCAGCGCCCGGACGTAGTCGGTGGGCATCGGAATGTCGGCGCCCTTGTCGCGGCCGAAACCTGCGAACGCGTGTGGGTTGTGGTTGCGCAGGCTGCCGGGGTGAATCTGCATGACGAGGCCGTCGTCGACGCTCATCTGCGCCATTTCGGTCAGCATCTGGCCACGGAACGCCTCGGCTTCGTCGGACGTCGCGGTCCCCGCGAGCGCGCGATCGAGCAGTCGCTGGCACTCGGCGGGCGCGAGATCGCAGGTCCGCGCCGTCGGATGACCGTGATCGGTCGATGTCGCGCCCATCGTCATGAAGAACGCGCGGCGCTTGCGATGCGCGGCGAGATAGCCGGCCCACGTCGCCGTGTTCTCGCCGGTGAGCGCGCCGAACTCTGCGACGTTCGCCGCGAAACCGTCGAACTCGGGATCGACGACCGGGTCGGGGCGATACGCGGTCACGACGCGACCCTTCCATCCCGACGCGCGAATCTTCCGGTGGTGGTCGAGCGGATCGAGCGGCGATTCGGTCGTCGCGATCACCTCGATGTTGAAGCGCTCGAACAATGCGCGCGGCAGGTACTCCGGCTTGACGAGGCAGGCGTTGATATGGTCGAAGAACCGATCGGCGTTCGCCGGCGACAGACGCTCGTCGAGGCCGAACACCGTGCTGAACGCATGGTCGAGCCAGACGCGCGTCGGCGTGCCGCGAAACAGGTGAAAATTGGCGGCGAAGCGGTGCCAGATCCTGCGCGCGTCGGTCTCGACCGCGCCGCCGTCGCGCCGCGGCACCCCGATGTCCTCGAGCGCGATGCCCTGGCTGTAGAGCATCCGGAACACGTAGTGATCCGGAACGATGAACAGTGCCGACGCGTCGGGGAACGGCCGATTGTCGGCAAACCATTGCGGATCGGTGTGTCCGTGCGGGCTGACGATCGGCAGGTCCTTCACCGTCGCGTAGAGTCGCCGCGCGAGCTCGCGTGTCGCCGGCTCGGCCGGGAACAGGCGGTCGGGATGGAGGTGCGTCATGGTCATTGCATCATCCTGGTGTCGATACGGCGCGCGCGACGGTGCGCGCGGCGCCGTCGGAGTACAGCGCGGCGAGCCACTCGGCGACTGCGCCGGCGAAGCGCGGATCGCGCGGCAGGTCGTCACCGAAGATCGGCCGCAGCGCGAGCAGCGCCTGCGCGAGCGCCGCAGGATCGCCGCGCCGCGCCGCGGCGATCTGCGCGAACGCCTCGGCGAAGGGATCGGAGACCGCGATCGGACGCCCAGCCTCGTCGATCCCCGCGACATAGCGCATCCAGCCCGCGACCGCCAGCGTCGTCAGGCGCACGCTGCGGCCGGCCGCGAGGTTCTCCCGCGCCGTGGCGAGCAGGCGTTGCGGCAGTTTCTGCGAGCCGTCCATCGCGATCTGCTGCGTCCGGTGCGGCAACGCAGGATTGCGAAAGCGCGCGACCAGCGCCTCGCGATACGCGGCGAGGTCGGTGGCAGGCGGCACGCTCAGCGTCGGCGTCACTTCATCCTGCATGAAGCGGCGCATGAAAGCGCCAAAATCCGGCTCCTCGGCCACCTGATAGATGTACTCGTGGCCGGCGAGAAAACCCAGGTAGGCGAATGCCGAGTGACTGGCGTTCAAAAGCCGCAGCTTCATCGCCTCGAAGGGCGCGACGTGAGTCACGAATTGCGCTCCGCCGGCTTCCCACTGCGGACGCGGCGTGGCGAACGCGTCCTCGATCACCCATTGCGCGAAGGGCTCGAACACCACCGGCGCCGCGTCGTGCACGCCAAGCGCGCCATCGTTGTCTGCGATGTCGCCGGCGGTGGTGGCCGGGACGATGCGGTCGACCATTGTCGACGGAAAGGCGACATGATCGTCGATCCAGCGGGCGAGCGGCGGATCGCGCGCTTCGGCGAACGCGCGCACGACGCCGCGCAGCACGCTGCCGTTGTGAGGCAGGTTGTCGCAGCAGACGACCGTCAGCGGTCCCGCGCCGGCGGCGCGACGCAGCGCGAAGGCGCGCGCCAGCAGGCCCACGACGCTGACCGGGGTCGCGGTCGGCTGCAGATCGCGCACGATGTCCGGATGCTCGAAGTTGAGGCTTCCCGTCGCGGGATCGTGGCAATAGCCCTTTTCCGTCACGGTGAGCGATACGATCCGCGTGGCGGGCGCCGCGAGACGTGCATCGACGTGCTCGCGCTCGTCGCCGAGATACCGCACTTCACGGACGCTGCCGACGACGCGGCGCCGTACGCCTTCGCGACCCTTCTCGACTGCGGTATAGAGCCCGTCCTGCGGCGCCAGCCGATCGCGCACGTCCGCGCTGCGCAGGCTCACGCCGCAAATCCCCCACTCGCCGCCTGCCGCGGCGATCGCGTCGTCGGTGCAGGTCGCCTGGTGGGCGCGATGAAAGGCGCCGATGCCCAGATGAACGATGCCGACGCCCAGCCGCCCGGGTTCAAAAGGGGGTGGCGCAACCGCCGTCGGAACGTCGGCGAGCGTGTCGAGCGACAGCCGCTTCATTTGAACAGCGTGTACGGAACCCATAGCGACACGGCTGGCACGTAGGTCACGAGCATCAGCGACACGAACATCGCGATGTAGAACGGCCAGATCGTCCTCACCGTCTCCTCGATCTTGATCTTGCCGATCGAACAGCCGACGAACAGGCAGGTGCCGACGGGCGGCGTGCAAAGACCGGTCCCGAGATTCAGCATCATCAGCATGCCGAACTGGATCGGATCCATGCCGATCGACTTCACCACCGGCAGGAAGATCGGCGTGCAGATGAGGATCAGGCCGGCCATGTCCATGATGCATCCGAGGATCAGCAGGATGACGTTGATGATGAGCAGGATCACGTACGGATTGGTCGAGATGCCGTTCATCAATTCGATCGTCTTCGCCGGGACCTGGTGCAGCGCCAGGATATAGCCGAACGCGCTCGCGGTGCCGATCAGCAGCATCACCATCGCCGTCGTCTTGGTGGCGTTGATCGTCGCCTTCCAGAAGTCGGCCCGAGTCAGCGACCGGTAGACGAACACCGTGACGAGCAGCGCGTAGATCGCGCCGACGGCAGCGGACTCGGTCACCGTGAAAATGCCGGACAGCGTCCCGCCGATGATGATGACCGTCGCGAACAGTCCCGGCGCGGCGCCGAAGAAGCTCATGCCGACGGCTTTCCAGCCGGGCCACTGGTCCTTCGGATACCCGCGCTTGACGGCCACGGCGTACGCCGCCGCCATCAGGCACAGGCCCGTGAGGACACCGGGAACGATCCCCGCCATGAACAGCGCGGCGATGGAAACGCCGCCGCCCGCCGCCAGCGAGTAGATGATCATGTTATGCGACGGCGGAATCAGGATTCCGGTCGTCGACGCCGTGATCGTGACGTTCACGGCGTAGTCGGTGTCGTAGCCCTTTTTCTTCATCAGCGGAATCATGATCGACCCCAGCGCCGAGGTGTCGGCGACCGCCGAACCCGAGATTCCGCCGAACAGCATGCTGGCGAGCACGTTGACGAGCCCGAGGCCGCCGCGGATGTGCCCGATGACCGCGTTGGCGAAGCGCACCAGCCGCTCGGCGATGCCGCCGAAGAGCATCAGCTCGCCTGCGTAGATGAAAAACGGGATAGCGAGCAGCGAGAACACCGAGATGCCCGACGCGATGCGCTGAACCTCGACCATCAGCGGCAACCCGTCGTAGACGAGCGTCGCGGCGGCGGCGATGCCCAGCGCGAACGCGATGGGGACGTTGAATGCGATCAGGAGAAAAAAGCTGCCGAAGAGTATCCAGAGCGCCATCATGCGGCTCCCGGAACGTCGACGAGCGCCCGCAGCACCAGCTCGACCGAGAAGGAAACGATGAGCGCGCCGCCGAGCGGAATAGCGAAATAGGTGACCCCTTCGGGAATGTGCAGGATCGGCGTCGCAACGTCCCAGGTCTCCTTGACCAGCAGCAGGCCGTTCCACACCAGCACGACGCCGAAGGCCGCGACGATCAGGTAGACGACGACACCGACGATCCGGCGCACGGTCGGCGACAGCGCGTCGTTCAGGAAAGCGATGCCCAGATGCGATTCCTCGCGCACGCCGACTGCGCCGGCCAGGAACGAAAAGTACAGCACCAGCAGCAATGCCAGGCGCTCGACCCACTGCGGCGAATCGTTGAGGACGTAGCGGCCGAAAACCTGCCAGCCGGTGAACGCCGTCATCGCGAGGAGTCCGAGCGCGGACAGTCCCAGTGCCCCCCAGGTCAGCGCGTCATTGGCGCGAGTGACTCGCGCAAGTAAGGTTCGCATGTCGAGTGCTCGCAAAAGCCCTGCGGCGACATGCCGCGAGGCGTGGGAAATTCGGGGGCCGGACGCACTCCCCGCGAACACGGGGAGAGCTCCGGTGACACGGGGATGGCGGAGCGCTGGTCGCGCCGGATCAGTTGCTCGCCTGGATCTTGCTCACCATTTCCTTCAGCTTCGGGTCGGTGATGAACTTGTCATACACCGGCTTCATCGCGTCCTGGAACGCCTTCTTGTCGACTTCGGTGATCTTCGCGCCACCCGCCTCGACCACGGCGCGCGACTTGGCTTCCTTCTCGTCCCAGAGCTTGCGCATGTAGGGAACCGACTCCTTGGCGGCGTCGCGGAACATCTTCTGCTCGTCCGGCGTGAGCGAGTCGTACACCTTCTTGGACATGAGCAGCATTTCGGGCGCCATCGAATGCTCGGTCAGCGAGTAGTACGGGGCGACCTCGAAATGGCGCGCGGTGTCGTAGGACGGCCAATTGTTTTCGGCGCCGTCGACAACGCCGGTCTTGAGCGACGTGTAGACCTCGCCGTAGGGAATCGGCGTGGCGTTGGCACCCATCGCCTGCAGCAGCGCCACCCACAGGTCCGATTGCTGGACACGGATCTTCAATCCCTTGACGTCGGCCAGCGTCTTCACCTGCTTCTTGGTCGTGTACAGCGAGCGCGAACCGGAATCGTAGAAAGCCAGCCCGACGAAGCCCATCGGCTCGCATGACTTCAGGATCTGCTCGCCGATCGGGCCGTCGAGCGTCTTGCGCATGTGGTCCTTGGACTTGAAGAGGAACGGCATCGTCGGCACCATCGTTTCGACGCAGATGTTGTTCATCGGCGCAACGTTGATGCGGACGAGGTCGAGCGCGCCGATCTTCGTCTGTTCGATCGTGTCCTTTTCGCCGCCGAGCTGATTGCCGGTGTACACCTTGATCGAATGCTTGCCGCCGCTCTTCTTGCTGATGATGTCACTCATGTACTTCACGGCCATCACCGTCGGATAGTCTTCGGGATGGACGTCGGCCGAACGGAATTCCTTGGCGGCCGCGGGCAGGGACAGCGCCAGCGCGACACCGGCAGCGATTGCTTGCGAACGATTGAGCTTCATGAAGAGCCTTTCTCCTGGGGTTGATGGCATCGCGACCGGCGCTCATGCCGGCTGCGGGTCTGCCTTGACGCGCGAAACGTTGGTCGACAAGGGCGTTTGAGACAAGATCGGGCGCCGCATCGGGATCAGGCGCGCGCCTTCGCCGGACGCGGACGCGGCGCTGTTTTGCGCGCCGGGGCCGCGGCGGTTTGCGGCGCCTTGTCGTCGACGCCGCGCTGGAATTCGCGCGCGACGCGCGAAATGTGGCGATGCATGGCCGAGCGTGCGGCGTCGGCGTCGCGCGCGGCGATCGCCTTGGCGATCGCCGCATGATCGCGGATCGTCTGCACGGCGAGATCGCGCGTGTGGAAGTGCTGTTGCAGGCGTCCCCACAGCTCGGCGCGCTGTTCCCAGAGGCCTTCGACCACGAGCTCGAGCGAGCTGTTGCCCGTCGCCTTGGCGATGCGCAGGTGGAAATCGCGGTCGGCGGCCTCGCGTGCCGCGAAATCGTCGACCCGCTGCTCCATCTGCTCGACGCTCTTGCGAATGGCGTCGATGTCGTCCGCCTTGCCCTGGCGCGCCGCGAGCGCGGCGATCTCGCCCTCGACCAGGTGCCGCGCATCCAGCAGCTCGAAGGGCCCGGGACCGGCGTCGACACCGTTGCGCGGGCCGTCGCTGTCCGGCCTCGTCACGAAGATGCCGGTCCCGACGCGCACCTCGACGAGTCCGCTCATCTCCAGCGAAATGATCGCTTCGCGCACCGACGTGCGCGACACGCCGAGCGAGACGGCGAGCTCCCGCTCGGCGGGCAGCCGCGAGCCGGCGGGGAATTCGCCGCTCGCGATCAGCTGCTCGATCTGATCAGCGATCTGCCGATACAGGCGTTTGGGCTCGACGGCCGTCAACGGCAAGGGCAACCTCCGGCGCCGGGGGACTTCGGCGCGTGGCGTCGGCGACCTGCGCGACGCGCGGCCACTCTTCCCCCAATGTTAGCCGCGACCTGACCTGTGGTCAAGTGGTCCGACCACCAGACCAAGTCCAAGTACGGAGGACGTCCGCAGGCGGGCGGTTGCAGTGCCGCGTCAGCGATCGCGAGCGCCGCGGCGCGTCGACACGAGCAGCAGGAAAAAGGCGCCGGCAGCGAGCGAGGCCGTGCCCGCGATGAGCAGCGTGCCCACCTGAAAGCCGCCGAGCCAGTACGCGCCCGTCAGGCGCAACGCAACGGCGCCGACGCACACGGCGAGTCCGATGACGCCCGTCAGGCGACCGAGCCACAGCAACAGATCATTCATGGGCTTCCCCCGTGGCGCCTCGTCGCGGCGCTCGATTCACTCTGCCTTGTAATGCCCCGACCGGCCGCCCGACTTTTCGAGCAGCCGTACGCCGTCGATCCGCATCGCGCGATCTACCGCCTTGCACATGTCGTAGATCGTGAGCAGACCCACCGAGGCGGCGGTCAGCGCCTCCATTTCGACGCCGGTGCGCGCGACGGTCTCGGCGGTCGCCTCGATCGTCACCGCGCCCGCCGCGTCGTCGAAACCGAAGGTCACCGCGACTCGGGTGAGAGGCAGCGGATGCGCGAGCGGGATGAGGTCGGCCGTGCGCTTCGCCGCTGCGATGGCCGCGATGCGCGCGACGCCGAGGACGTCACCCTTCGCCAACGTGCCCGCGCGAACGCCTTCGAGCGCATCGGCGCGCATCAGGATGCGACCGCCCGCGCGGGCCACCCGCCGGGTGACCTCCTTCGCCGCGACATCGACCATGTGCGCCTGGCCCGCGGCGTCGAAGTGGGTAAAATGGATGGTGGAGTCGCCCGCGACCGGCGCAGGGACGCCGCGCGCGCTGCGGGCCGTTCCGGCCGCCTTGCGCGCCGATTTGATCCGGTTTGTCGTGACGCTTCCCATGAAGGCGCTTCGCGCGTTGAACTCATGCAGGCCGCGGCCATCTTAGCACCATCATCGTTCGCGCCCCGCGGGGCCACGGCCTTGCACAGAATCCGCCGCGCCACTCGTTTTCGCCACACGGTTGCCGCGTGCCTCGCCGCGGCGCTGGCGCTGGCGCCGCCGGCGCCGCTCGTCGTCGCGCGCGCCGCCGACGCTCCCGTTCCGCCCGTATTCTCGCGTGCGCCGGATCGCCTCCCCGCCCCGCCCATCCCGCGCACGGATCCGCCGCCCCTTCCGGATCTCGGCGACGCGTCGCAGGCGGACCTGTCGCCGGCGCAGGAGCGCAAGCTCGGCGAAACGATCATCCACCAGGTGCGCGCCAGCGGCGCGTACATGAACGACCCCGAGGTCAACGACTACTTGAACGAGCTCGGGCAGCGGCTCGTGGCCGCATCGAAGGACGCGAAGCAGGATTTCGAGTTCTTCGCGGTGCCCGATTCGTCCATCAACGCCTTCGCACTGCCGGGCGGCTACATCGGCGTGCACACCGGGCTCATCCTGCTCACGCAAAGCGAATCCGAGCTCGCCGGCGTCCTCGCGCACGAGATATCGCACGTGACGCAGCATCACATGGCGCGAATGATCGCGGGACAGCGCGACTCCCTGTTGATGTCGCTCGCCGGCCTCGCGCTCGCGATCCTCGCGTCGCGCGCCGGGGGCTCGTCGTCCGGAGACGCCGCCAGCGGCGCGATCGCGGCCACCCAGGCGCTGGCCATCCAGAACCAGCTCAACTTCACGCGGGAGAACGAACACGAGGCCGACCGCATCGGCTTCCAGCGTCTCGAGCTTGCCGGTTTCGACACGTCGGCGATGGCGACGTTCATGGAGAAGCTGCAGCGCTCGACGCGCTTTCTCGACAACGGCGCGCCGTCGTACCTGCGCACGCACCCGGTGACCTACGAGCGCATTGCCGAAGCCCAGGCGCGCGCTTTCGGACGGCCGTACCGGCAGGTGCGCGACTCGCTCGACTTCCACATGGTCCGCGCGCTGTTGCGCAGCTACGAGAGGGAGCCCAAGGACGCCGTGCTGTTCTTCGACACGGCGCTCGCGGAGCGCAAGTTCAACAACGAGGTGGCGGTCCATTACGGCCTCGTCGCGTCGTTGCTGCGCGCCAAGAATTACGCACGCGCGAAAACCGAACTCGCGACGCTCGAGAAGCTGGCGCCGCCGCACCCGATGATCGACGCGATGGCCGGACACGTCTACCTCGACAGCGGCAACGTCGACGCGGCGATCGCGCGCTTCGAGTCCGCGCTGACGCGCTATCCGAACAAGATGCAGCTGGTCTACGACTATCCCGACGCGCTGATGCAGGCCGGACGCAACGCGGAGGCCGCCGCATTCTGCGACAAGCAGCTCGCGCGTTTCACCAACGACGGGCCGCTGCATCTCACCGCAGCGCGCGCGTATGCCGCGCTCGGCAAGCGCCTCCTGCAGCACCGGCATCAGGGCGAGTACTACGCGTGGCAGGGCAACCTCAAGGGTGCCATCGACCAGTTCGAGCTGGCGGCAAAGGCCGGCGACGGTAACTTTTACCAGCTATCGGAAATCGACACCCGCCTGCGCAGCCTGCGCCGTGAAATCGCCGAGCAGCAGAAATCCGGCTTCGGCCGCACGGGCTGACCGCGCGAATCGTAGGCCGATACCTACCTGCGATGCGGGCGTGGGCCGATGGCGCACGCGACGCCTCGTTGCGATGATCAGTGCACCGGAGCAAACGCCTCCCGGCGCCGCTCCGGAACTGCTCAACAACAATATGAGGAGTTCATCATGCATGCGAAGCCTGCAATTGTCGCGTCGATGGTGTGCGCCGGTTGACCGGCACCGTCCCCTCGACTACCGAGCGCGCGAAGGCACGCACGGTGGCCGAAAACGTGCAAGGCGTGAAGAACGTCGTCGATCATCTGAACCCGAAGTCCTGATCGGCGTTTTGGCACGACCTCGTACCCGGCGCAGCCCTCGCGCCGGGTACTGGGTTGAGTATCAGGTGCGCTGCCCCGGTCGCCCCCGCACGATGCGTAGCGTGACGCCCTCGCGTCACTGGCGAAGCGTGCGGCTGCCACCGCACTGTCGGGGGAGTGCGCAGTGAAAATCCTCGTCGTCGACGACCACCCGCTCATCGTGCACGCCCTCGAGCGCTGGTTGCCCCAGGCCGATCCTTCGCTCGGTGTGCTGCGCGCCGCCAACCGCGACCAGGTGCTCACGGTGCTCGCGCGCCACCCCGATTGCGCCCTCGTCCTGCTCGATCTCGCGCTGCCCGGTGCGCGCGGGCTCGACCTGCTCGTGGAACTGCGTCACGACCATCCGCAGCTGCCCGTCGTGGTGCTATCGGCCACGCACGATCGCGCGACGGTCGGCGCAGCGCTCGCGGCGGGCGCGCGCGGCTACGTCTCGAAGACCGCGAGCCCCGACGCCCTCGTCGATGCCATCCACACGGTGCTCGCCGGCGGGCGCGGGGTCACCACCGACATCGCACGCACTGCGCCTGCGGTGCCGGGCATCCCGGCGCAGGCGCTCGGCCTCACCCAACGACAGGCCGAAGTGCTCCAGCTGCTCGTGCAGGGCAAGCCCAACAAGCTCATCTGCCGCGACCTGCGCTTGTCCGAAGGCACGGTAAAGGTCCACGTGAGCGCCATCCTGCGCGCGCTCAACGTGCGCTCGCGCTCGCAGGCAATCGTCGAGCTCATGCGGCGCGGCGTGACGGTAGACCCGCTGGCTGAGCGACGCTGACGTGTCGCCGCGCGCGGTCGCGTCGGCCGAGCTCCTAGCGCGCGCCCGCGCCGACCAGGTCGCAACGCTGTATGCGCGCGGCCACCTGACGACGCTGTCGATGGGCCTCGGCGCGCTGATCTTCTGCGCGGTCATGTGGCACGACGTCGCCGCGGGCGCGATGCTCGTGTGGCTCGCGCTGATCGCGCTGAACCAGACGTGGCGCTCGCTGCTCGCCCGTGCCTGGCGCCGCACGCGTCCGGGCGTCGCCGCCACGGCGCGATGGGGCCGCTACTGGGCGGCAGGCTCGATGGTGGCCGGCGCGCTTTGGGGCATCGGGGCGTGGTTCGCGTTTCCGGCGTCGCCGGCGCAGGAAACGCTGCTGATCGTCTGCCTCTTCGGCGTGGTGCTCGGCGGACTCAACCTCACCGCGGTCTATCGCCCCTCGTTCTACGCGTTCGTGCTGCCGGCGCTCGTGCCGCTGATCGTGCGGGTGGCGCTGCACGGCGACAGCGTGCACGTCTCCACGGCGCTGGTGATGACCGTGGTGCTGCTGTTCGTGCTGATGTTCGGCCATCATGTCAACGAGGTCCTGACGCATTCCCTCGCGATCCGCTACGAGAACGCGGACTTGATCGGCGAGCTTCGCGCCAGAACGCGCGTCGCGCAGGAGGCGTGCGCGTCGGCCGAGGCTGCCAATCTGGGCAAGAGCCAGCTCCTTGCAGCGGCCAGCCACGACCTGCGCCAGCCGTTGCATGCGCTCGGCCTCTACGTCGCGGCGCTTGCTGCGCAGGCGCAGGACAGCACCTCCCGCGAGCTCGTCGGCAGCGTGCAAAGCGCGGCCGAAGCGCTCGACGAGCAATTCGGGCAGCTGCTCGACCTGTCGCGGCTGGAGGGTGGCGCCCTCGAGCCTGAAGTCGGCGAGGTCGCGCTCGCGCCCCTGCTGGCGCGGCTCGCCGCCGAATTCGCGCCGCAGGCGGCGGTGCGCGGCGTCTGCCTGTCCATCGTCCCCACGCGGCTTGTCGTTCGCACCGATTCGCAACTGTATGCGCGCATCGTGCGCAACTTCGTCGCCAATGCCATTCGCCATACGCGCGAGGGCGGGGTCGTCGTCGGCGCTCGCCTGCGGGGCGCCACCGTACGCGTCGACGTCGTCGATACCGGCTGCGGCATTGCGGCGGAGCAGCTTTCGCGCATCTTCGACGAGTTCTACCAGGTGACGCCCGAAGGCGCCGGCGCGCGCGCCGCCGGCGGCATGGGCCTCGGCCTTGCGATCGTGCGGCGCTTTGCGACGTTGCTCGGCCACTCGGTTGCGGTGGATTCCCGTCCCGGACGCGGCTCGCGCTTCTCGGTGAGCGCGCCTCGCGTCGACGTCGCGGTCACGCGCGCGCCTCGCGCGCGCGAGGCGCGTGCAGCTTTACCGCCGGCACGCGCCATTGCGCTGTCGGGTGCGCTGATCGCGGTCATCGACGACGACCGCGCCGCCGTGGCGGCAATGCGCGCGCTGTTCGCGACGTGGGGCGCCGCTGTCGCCGGCGGCCGTGACGCGCGGGCGACGCTCGCCGCCTGCGGCGTTGCCGGGCGCTACCCCGATCTCGTCGTCGCCGACCTGCATCTCGAGAACAACGCCTGTGGCATTGCGGCCGTGCTCAGGCTGCGCGACGAGTTCGGAGTGGCCATTCCGGCGCTGATCGTCTCGGGCGACACCAGCGCGGCGGCGCAGGCGCGCGTGCGCGAAACCGGACTCGCGCTGCTGGCGAAGCCCGTGTCGGCGGCAGCGCTCGCCGCGGCGGCGACGGCGCTTGTCGCCGCCGCGGCGCAACCCGCCTAGCCTGCCGCCTGGCCTCCCGCTGGGCGGTCCCAAGGGAGGCTTGCCCCCCTTGGGGGCAGCGATCGGCGACCTGCCAGCCGTTCGTCGGCTGCGGGCCGGCAAATTCGCGAGCGCGTGGCGCTCGCGGCATGAAAGGGTGGTCCCGCGCGTGGCCGCGGGGGGGGTTGCGGCGCCGGAAAATCCAGCCGCGGGACCGTTGATCGTTGCGCGTCAGCTCATGAAGCCCAGATCGGCGGTGGCGAAGCGCGAAAGGTTCGGAAAGATCGTTGCAAGATCGGTGCCCGCAATGCCGAACCACTTTCCGAGGGTCGCCGCCACCTGATCGACGGCGGTCGTCGGGATCCAGGCGCCGTTTTTGCCGGAGTCGTCGGGCCCCGCGGTGACGAGTTGCGGAAATGTGCCGTACATGTCGCCGCCGTTTACCGACCCGCCCATCACCAGTGCGTGACCGCCCCAGGCGTGATCGGTGCCGGCGCTGCTGTTGCCGATCAGCGTGCGGTCGAAGTCGGACATCGTGAATGTGGTCACGCTGCTCGCGATTCCCGCCGCCACCGTGTAGTCGTAGAACGCCTTGAGCGCGGGCGCGAGCTGGTTGAACAGGCCGGTCTGGCCCGCCACGGTGTTCGAATGCGTGTCGTAGCCGCCCTGGCTGACGAAAAAGACCTGCCGCTTGACGCCCAGTGCGCTGCGCGCCTCGATCAGCCGCGCCACCTGCTTCAGCTGCTGCGCCATGTTGGTGTTGAGCTGCGCGCCGTTGACGGTGAACGCCGTCTGGATCGTCGCGGGCAGCGCCGCGGAGAGCAGTGGATTGGCCACGTCGTTGGCGGCGAGCGAATTCGCCATCACGCTCGCTGCCCCCTGCACCACCTGGTTGCCGCTACCCGTGGCCAGCAGCGCCTTCAGCGCGGCGTAGCGCGCCTTCGAGACCGCGTCGTTGCCCTGCCCCTGCACCGACGCGCCACCGTTCGACGGAATGACGAACGGCGTCGTGGTGAAGCCGTTGGCGAACACCTGCGCGCCCGACACCGACACGATGGTGGGAATCTGCTGCCCGGAATTGACGGTCAGCAGGCGGTCGGCGAAGCGTCCGCCCCATCCGGTGCGAAGTTGCGCGCCGGGAATCAAGCCCTGCCACGCGGATTGCTGGTCCGAATGCGAAAAGAGATTCGGCGGGCGGTTCCTGTTCGCCTGATAGTCGACCTTGGTGAGCGGCGCAACGAGCGTGCCGACGTTGGCGACCACGGCAAGCCGGCCCTGATCGTAGACGGCCTTGACCGGCGCGAGCGAAGGATGAAAGCCGAACGCCTTGCCGGCGCGCGGCGCGTTGAACTGCAGCAGATTCGCCTGCGCGATCGCGATGTTGGACGCCGGCGTGCGCACCGCGGCGTACTGCGCGTAGTCGGTATACGGCACAACCATGTTGTTGCTGTCGTTGCCGCCGAACAGGAACACGCAGACGAGCGCCTGATAGCCGGTCGCCGTCTGCGCGTTCGCTGCCTCGATGCCGTAGCGGCCGAGCGCGCCGGCCACCGCGGATGCCGCGAGCGCGCCGCCACCTTTCAGGAATTTTCGCCGCGTCGTCTTCATAGCTGCACCTGGAAGAAATAGGACGACGCGGCGAGGTACAGCGCCATCCTGACGCGACCCGGCGCGTCGGTGGCCGCGACGGCGTTCACCGCGGTGACGATGATCGCTCTTGCCGTCGCCGGGAGCTGGCCGCCCGTCAGCACGTCGGCGATCTTGTCGACGAGCGCCGCGGGCGTCGCTGCGAGCGACTCGAACTGCTGCGTGTTGAGCTTCGTTCCGGTCGCGTTGGGTATCGTCGCGTCGGCGGCGTACCCGTTGTAAACCAGCGTGTAGACGATGTTGGCGCGCGTCACCGCCGTGTTCGACGTGTGGATGGCGAACTCAGGGCCGAGGATCGCCGTTCCCGGAATCGTCGCGTCGGGCGGGAAATAGTTGAACACCGTGGGCGAGTAGAACGGTCGCTGGCCGAGGCTCGACGCGGCACCCTCGAGCCGGTTGCCGTCGGTGACGGCTCCCGTCGCGCGCAGCAGGCTCGACAGCATCAGCACCGGTTCCTTGAGGCTGCCGAACGTCGGGTCGACCTTCACCGCGCCGCGCGCTTCGGGGTCGAGCAGCAGGGCGCGCACGACCGCCCTGAGATTTCCACGTACGCCGCTGCCGTCGTTCGCGAACACCGCGGCGATCCGCTGCACGTAACCCGGCGACGGATTGCCGGTGACCAGTCGCTGGATGAGCTGCCTGGAGACGAACGGCCCGGTGCTGGGATGCTGGAAGACATTGGCGACCGCGGACGCGAGGTCCTGCCGGATCGTCTGGCCTGCCGGCACGACGAGCCCTTGCAGCAGCGTCTTCGCGCCCGTCTCGTGACCGCGCGTGGCGGTCGTCGGATACGGCACCATCGGCGTAGCGTAGTAGGCCGGGTTCTTCTGCGTCGCGTCCGCGAGCGGGTTCGCCGCGGCGGCATACGTCCAGCCGGTGAAGATCTTCGCGAACTCCGTGATCTCGTCCTGGCCGTACGTCGGCACCGGTGCGCCGTTGCCGTCCAGGATCGGCGTGCCGTCGGGCCTGAGCTCCGTGAGGCCGAGGGAAAAGAGCTGCAGGATCTCCCGCGCATAGTTCTCGTTCGGCACGCGCGTCCCAGCGGCGCGGTCGTTGTTCACCGAGTCGAGATAGTTGCCCATCGCCGGAGACACGGACACGTCGGTGAGCAGGTCGCGGTAATTGCCGAAAGCGTGCCTGAACATGAGGCCCTGGTAGCGCGCCATCGCATACGCGTACGAGAGATCCGATTCGGTGCCGGATACGACGAGGATCTGCGACAATGCCCACGCGACGCGCTGGCGGAGTTGATCGCCCGCCGAAACCGCGTTGGTGAAGAAATCGCGCTGGAGCATCGCCAGCGTGAGGTGATCGCGCACGCAGATCGATTGAGGCGCGCTCGCCGGGTAGGCGATGCCGTTCGGATCGTTCGTCGTGCAGTCGGGCGTCTGCGCAAGCTGGAGCTTGTTGTACTTCGCATCCGGATAGCCGCTGGCCGGCCTGTTGAACTGATCGTCGATCCAGCCGGGAATGCCGAGTGCGATCACGCGCGACGCCTCGGCCTGCGATGCGCCGAACGTCGCCTGGTTCAGTAGGCGCCAGATGTCGGCGCTAGCAGTCACCACCGGTACCTGTGCCCCCGCGACCACGCGCTGCACGGGCGTCTGCGTCACGCCACCGCTGTCGTCGACAGCCTCCGCCATGAAGGCGTAGGTCCCCGGCGCGCTCAGGTTCACCGTGTGCGTGTAAGGCGCCGCGGCGAGGTCGACGAGTTTCGTGCCGTCCATGTAGAACGAGACCTGCACGACCGTGCCGTCGGGGTCGCTCACGCCGGTCGCGTTGAGCGTTACGCTCGCCGGAATGGTGACGACGGCGTTCGATACGCCCAGCGTGATCTTGGGCAGCTGGTTCGCCGGCGGCGTGGCGCCGGACGACGCGACGACCGTGACGGCGTTGGACGTGCCGGTGGCCCCCTGGTCGTCGTAGGCCGTGGCACTGAACGAGAACGTGCCGGCCGCGGTAGCGCTGTAGACGAACGTATAAGGCGCCGACGTCAGCGTTGCGAGCTTGGCTGCGCCGAGATGGATCTCCACCTTGCCGACCACGCCGTCGGGATCGGTCGCGACGACCGTCAGCGTCACCGACCCCGGCACGCCGATCTGCGTCGCCGACGCGCTGAGCACGGCCTTGGGTGCGAGATTGTCCGGCGCGGCCGGATTGCTGCGCGTTCCGGTATAGACGTAGTACGACTCGCCTTCGAACGCGAACCACGGCCACGTCTGCTGCACGTGGTCGCGTTCGGTCGCGCTCGTCGTGTAGAAGTGCGCGCCCGTCCTGGTATTGAAAAAGCGGTACAGCGGCGCGGCGCCGGCGTCGCCGCCGCCGACAGGGGCGTAGTACACCGGCCCCTCGTAGACGAACACCGGGTAGGACGCGACGACCTTGTCGCGCTCCTGTTGCGAGATCGTGTAGAAGTGCGTGCCGGTCGACTTGTTGAAAAATCGATAAACCGGCGAGGCGCCCGCTTCCGACGCGGTGAAAGCGTAATAGGCGACGCCCTCGAGCGTGAACCACGGGTATTGGGCGACGACGGCGTCGCGCTCCTGCGCCGAGATCGTGTAGAAATGCGTGCCCGTCCGGGTGTTGTAGAAGCGGTAGACCGGCGAGGTGTCGGCGGCCAGCGCGCAGTCGGCCACCGCAGACATGACCAGCGCGACGACGATCCACAACGTGGTCGAGCATCGCGACGCGCCTGCTGCGCCCGCTCCGCCCAGCATCGGCCTTGCCATGCCTCGCGCTCCCATGGTGAGCGTCCTGCAGCGCGCCCGCTTCGCACGGTTTCCCCGACACCGTGGCCCGATTATTCAGCGCGGACAAATCTTTTTCAACCGTCGCAGACAACAATCCGACTAACGGCATGCACGGTCATACCTAATGCCTATGGCATGTCTATGAAGACTTTTATAGTATTGATATAATTGACTTTATATTGACTCAAACACTATTATTGTCATATTTAATGTCCGACGTCTTATGACGAATTCCAGGCCATTTGAGCAGACATAGACTGACGAACGGCCGCCATAAAATAAATCCGGACGAACGGCACCCTTGCGCCAAGCGTCCGCTGTGGCGATGGCGAGCGGGGACGACAAAAAGAGGCCGCAGCCTCGCTGCGACCGCTGGAAGTGGCGCCCGGCAGGCCGCCCACAGAGACGGGCGCCACCGCTACGCGGACGGCATCAGCCGCCGTGACGCTGCATCATCTTTTCGCGAAATTTCTCCATCCGCGACACCCGGTTGGAAAGCGCGGTCTTCACGACCGTCTTCTGTTCGGGCGAAAACGTGGCATAGAGCGCGAGCCATTGGCCGCGAACCTGCTTGCGCAGCGCCGCGCTGGCCGCTTGCGCGTCATCGGCAACCGTTGCAACCGCGGCGAGGTCGGGCTCGGTCTTCGCGAGTTCGGCCGACATCGCCGTGCGGACCTTGTCGAAATTCGCGCGTCCCGTTTCGCGCGCCGCCTTGCCCTGCGCGGCTGCCGCCTCCCACATCGCCTGTTGCGACGTGTTCAGGTTGAGTTCGCCCTTCACCGCAGCGAAGACATGGACGAAATCGGGGCCGTTCGCCGCCCCGCCGTGCATGTGGTGCTGCGCGAGCGCCGCGCCGGAGAAGGCGACGAGCGATGCCGCGGCGATAGCCGCGAGAGTCGGAGTGAATTGTTTGCGCATGATGGAGTCTTTCCTCAAGTGGTGGATCTCGGGTCGCCCGCTTGTCGGCGGTGATGCCGCATAGGCGGACTCGAACGTTAGGGTCCGATACTCGCAGGGCGTTCGGCGCGCCGCCACCGCCTTTGCAACGGGACGTTGCCCAATTCCACCGGCGTTACAATCGTTTACATCATCGCGGCGCGCAAACGCGCGTTCGACCGCTCTAAGCTTGGATCATGCCTATCCGCGCCCCCGCCCCCAAGATCCTCGTCGTCGACGACGACGTGCGCCTGCGCGACCTGCTGACGCGCTACCTGGCCGAGCAGGGTTTCCAGGTCGCGGCGCTGTCCGACGCGAGCCAGATCGACAAGAAGCTGCAGCGCGATCCGCCCCACCTCATCGTGCTCGACCTGATGCTCCCCGGCGAGGACGGGCTCGCCGTCTGCCGGCGACTGCGCGGCGCGGGCGAGTCGGTGCCGATCATCATGCTCACGGCCAAAGGCGAAGAGGTCGACCGCATCGTGGGCCTCGAGATGGGCGCCGACGATTACCTCGGCAAGCCGTTCAATCCGCGCGAGCTCGTCGCGCGGATCCATGCGGTGCTGCGGCGCCACGGCGATCGCTCCGCGCCTGGAGCGCCGACCACCGAAGGGCGCGTGCCCTTCGGCCGCCATGTCCTCGATTTCGCCGCGCGCACGCTCGACCACGACGGCCAGACGACGCCGCTTACCACCGGCGAGTTCTCGCTGATCCGCGTGCTCGTCCAGCATCCGCGCCAGCCGCTGGCGCGCGAAAAGCTGATGCTGCTTGCGCGCGGGCGCGACCACGAAGTTTTCGATCGCGCGATCGACGTCCAGGTCTCTCGCCTGCGCAAGCTCGTCGAGCCCGATCCTGCCAACCCGCGCTACATCCAGACGGTGTGGGGCTTCGGATACGTCTACGTCCCGGACGAGGCCGCACCCGCGCACGCCGGCGACGAGGCCGCCTCCGCCGCCGACACCTCCGGCACATCGTGACGCTCTGGCCGCGCTCGCTGTTCGGGCGCCTCGTGCTGCTGCTCGTCGTCGTGGTCGCGCTGGCCGCGGTCGCCACCGCGCTGCTGTTCAATCGCGATCGCGCCGCGCTGATCGCGCGGCAGTTCGGCGAAACCAAGATCGTGCAGCTGAAGGCGCTGCGCGTGGCGCTCGAAGGCGCGGAAGGGCCCGCGCGGCGCGAGACCCTCGCGCGACTCGGCCGCGAGTACGGCGTGCGGATCGTCCCCGAGAGCGAGCGTCCGCGTGCCAGCGGCCCGCAGCCGCTCGGCCGGGCAATGCGCGAGCTCGAGCAGCGGCTCAAGGACGCGCTGGGGCCGGAGACGTCGGTGCGGATCGCGCCGCGGCTGGGGCAGCTCTTCGTGAACGTCAAGGCGGGCGAGGATGGCTACTGGATCGGGTTTCCCATCCAGCGCCCGCCGGACGACGAAGTGCCCTGGCGGGCGGTCGCCTGGGCGCTCAGCGTGATCGCGCTGTTGCTCGCGGCGGCGTACGCGTTCGCGCGCTATCTCGCGCGACCGCTCACGCAGCTTGGAACCGCCGTGGATCGCGTGGGCCGCGGAGAGTCGCCCGAACCGCTGCCTGAATCGGGTCCGTCGGAGATCGTGTCGGTCAACCGCGGCTTCAACACGATGATCGGCAGCCTGCGCCAGATCGAGCGCGACCGTGCGGTGCTGCTCGCGGGCGTATCGCACGACCTGCGCACGCCGCTCGCGCGATTGCGCCTCGGCATCGAGTTGAGCGCCCGCGACGACGCCACGCGCGCCGGCATGGTCGCCGACATCGAAGAGATGGATCGCATCGTCGGCCAGTTCCTCGACTTCGCGCGCGACGACGCGACGGTCGCACCCGAGAAACGCGATCTCAATCGCGTCGTCGGCGCGTGCGTCGCGCGCTACGCCAACGCCGGGCGTGACGTGCACTTCGCGGCGGGCGACGTTACCGACATTCCGCTGCGCGAGACCGCGATGTCGCGCCTTGCCGCAAACCTGATCGACAACGCGCTCGCCTACGGGGCGCCGCCGGTCGAGGTATCGACATCGCAGCGCGACGGCGCGCTGGTGCTCGACGTGGCCGATCGCGGCAGCGGCGTCGCGCCGGCGGAAGTCGAGCGGCTGAAGCGACCCTTCACGCGCGCGTCGGCCGCCCGAGCGCGCGCCGACGGCGCCGCCGGCGCCGGCCTCGGTCTCGCGATCGTCGAGCGGATCGCGCGGCTGCACGGCGGAAGCTTCGACCTGCTGCCGCGCGACGGCGGAGGAACGATCGCGCGGGTGCGGCTCCCGGTCGGGGCCTGAGACGGCCCGGCCGCGCGGCGCGCCGGTTGCGCTACTGTTGCGATTCGGTCGACGGCGCGCGGACGTCGCCGAGCAGCACGGTGACGATCGCCGCGATGCCCTCTCCACGTCCGGTCAACCCGAGCCGCTCGGTCGTCGTCGCCTTCACCGATACCTGCCCGACTTCGCAGCGCAGGTCGGCCGCGATGTTCCCGCGCATCACCTGCACGTGTGGCGCGAGCTTCGGCGCCTGCGCGATCACCGTCGCGTCGACGTTGTGGATCACGTAGCTCTGCGCGCCCGCGAGCGTCATCACGTGACGCAGCAGGTCGCGGCTGTCCGCGCCTTTCCAGCGCGCGTCGGTGTCGGGGAAATGCGTGCCGAGATCGCCGAGCGCCAGCGCGCCCAGAATCGCGTCAGCGAGGGCGTGAAGCAGCACGTCGGCGTCCGAGTGGCCGAGCAATCCCTTGTCGAAAGGGATCGTCACGCCGCCGATCACGAGCGGGCGCCCCTCGACCAGCGCATGGACGTCGAAGCCGTTGCCGATCCGCAGGCTCATCGCGTCATCTCCGTGATTGCCGAACCGTCACGCTGCATCGCCACGATCGCCGTCGCCAGCGCAAGATCGGCCGCGTAGGTCAGCTTGACGTTGGCCGGGTCGCCCAGCACTAGGCGCGGCATCGTGCACGCGCCCGTCGCCGCCAGCGCCTCGACGGCCTGCGCCTCGTCGGACCACGCCGCAGCGGTGTCGCGCGCCAGCGCCGCGGCGAGGATGCCCTGGCGGAACATCTGCGGCGTCTGCGCCTGCCACAGCGCACCGCGATCCTCGGTCCGCAGGACTCGCGACGGCGCATCGGTGTCGCTTCGCTCCGCGCGCTTCAGCGTATCGGCGACGGGCACGGCGAGCAGCCCGCCGACGGCGTCGCCGTCGAGCTCGCGCAGAAGCCGCAGCAGCGCCTCGTGCGGCACGCAGGGCCGCGCGGCGTCGTGCACCAGGATCCAGTCGGCGGGAGCGACGCGAGGCGCGAGATGCGCGAGCGCGTTGCGCACCGTCGCTGCGCGTGTCGCACCGCCGCAAGGCAGCGCCTCCACCCCGGCACGCGACCCGATCAGTCGCGCGTAGTCGTCGTCGTCCGCCGCGAGCGCGACGATCGTCGACTCGGCGTCGATCACGCGCAGTTGGTCGAGCGTCCGGCCGACGACCGGGACCCCCGCCAGATCCGCATACTGCTTGCGCAGCGCCCCGCCGAATCGCGATCCACCGCCCGCCGCCGGAACGATGACGAACCTGCGCGCCATCGCAGCGTCAGTTCGTCTTCGCGCCGATGTGCTTGTCGAGGAACTTTTCCATCTCCTCGTAGAACGAGAACTGGTTCTCCTCGTTGCGGAAGCCGTGCCCCTCGTTGTCCTTCACGATGTACGGAACATCGATGCCGCGCGCCTTCAGCGCCGTCACCATCTGGTCCGACTCGTCCTTGTTGACGCGCGGATCGCGCGCACCCTGCGCGATCAGCAGCGGCGCCTTGATCTTGTCGGTGTTGAGCGCCGGCGACGCCCTGGTCAGCAGTTCCTTGTCGTTCTCCGGGTGCCCCACCATCTCGTAGGTCATTTCAAGATACGGCTTCCAGTAGGGGGGGATCGTCTTCAGGAACGTGAACAGGTTGGATACGCCGACGTAGTCGACGCCGCAGGCGTACAGCTCCGGCGTGTAGGTGAGGCCGGCGAGCGTCGCATAGCCGCCGTAGCTCGCCCCGTAGATGCAGATGCGCTTGGGATCGGCGATGCCTTCCTTGACGAGCCAGGCGACGCCGTCGCTGATGTCGTCCTGCATCTTGCCGCCCCACTCCTTGAACGATGCCTCCCAGAACCTGCGCCCGTAGCCGAGCGAGCCGCGGAAGTTCATCTGCAGGACCGCGTAGCCGCGACTCGCCAGGAACTGGACTTCGGGATCGAAGCGCCACGAATCGCGGTACCACGGACCGCCGTGCGGATGAACGATCACCGGCAGGTTCTTCGCCTCCATGCCCCTGGGCACGGTGAGGTAGCCGTTGATCGTGAGGCCGTCGCGCGACGGGTAGGCGACGGGCTGTTGCGGCGACATCTTCGCTTCGGGCAGCCACGGCTGCACGTCGCCCAGCTTCGTCAGCTTGTCGGCCGCGCGGTCGTACAGATAGCGCGTGCCCGGCGTGCGGTCGTTCGACGCCGCGACGATCATCCGGTTCTCGTCGTCGGTGATGGACTGCAGGTTGACCTGGTAGCCAGGGAGCTTCGCCTCGAGCGCCTTGAACAGCTTCGCGGCGTCGGGGTCGAGGTAATGGCGCGCCGCCTTCGACGTTTCGTAGTTCGCGTAGGCAGCGCGTTTGCGGTGCTTCGACCAGACGACGCCGGCGACGTCGACGTCGTCACGCTCGTACACCAGCTTTTGTTCCTTCGCGGTCGCCGGATCGACGATCACGATGGCGACCTTGTCGCGGTCGAGGTTCGACGCGGCGTAGAGCTTCCTGTTGTCGGCGGTGAAGAATTGCGGCGCGAACGACTCGCGAAACGATGTCGTCAGCACCGGCCTGAACGGCGCCGTCGGGCTGTCGCGATAAAGGTAGGTGTTGTTGACGCCGTCGGTCGCGTTGGCGTAGCGGATCTTCCCCGCATGGTCGGCGCCCCACGACGTGATGTTGCCGGGATTCTCGGCGA
Source organism: Casimicrobiaceae bacterium (assembly GCA_039916265.1). GTDB lineage: Bacteria > Pseudomonadota > Gammaproteobacteria > Burkholderiales > Casimicrobiaceae > VBCG01. The sequence goes on from JBDSLT010000273.1 coordinate 26,342, forward strand.
CGAGCGTCAGCTTGCCGGTCGCGAGGTCGAGATCGTAGACGTCGAAGACCTCCTTGTTGCGCTTGTTGAGGCCGACAAGCAGGCGATCGGGAAACGCGTCGAGCGCATCGACGATCTGCGCCTTGACGCCGGGAAACGGCGTCACGTCCTTCGGCTCGCCGCCGCGCCGGTCGACGACGACGATGTGGTCGTTCTCGTCGCCGCCGACGTCCTTGGTGTAGACGACGCGATTCGGACCCTTCCAGAAATAGTTCGGAATGTCGCGATCCTTCTCCGCGGTGATGCGCACCGGCTCCGCCTTGCTCCCCACGGGCTGCACGAAGATGTTCATCCGCCGCTCCCACGGCTGCATGAAAGACAGCGTCTTGCCGTCGGACGAGACGCGGAAGTACGCGCGCTCCGGATTCTTGAAGAAGTCGCGCATCGGGATGGAGCGCGCGTCCTGGGCGGCGGCGGTGGCGGCGGTCATGAGCGTGGCGGTGGCGAGAAGGAGTGAAAGCAATCGTTGCATGAGCGGACTCCGAACAGTGGGACCGGGCGTTCCGGATGGGATGCCGGCACCGGGCACTGCGGATTCAGGTCGGCGGCTGGCGATGCGAGGGCGCCCGGCCGCCGGGAGCGCCCCGGCGGCCTTGTTGCGCATTCTACCTTTGTGCGCCGTCCGCCCCGGTGAAAGGCGCCTGGAGCGGGGCGAGCGCGGCGCGGATCGCCGGCGGGATCGCCACCGGCCGCCGGATCGCGCGGTCCACCCATACGTGAACGAAGCGGCCCGTCGCGGCGGGATCGTCGTCGCCTTCGCGGAAAAGGCCGATGGCGTACGCGACCGACGTCGTGCCGAGGCGCTCGACCCGCATGCCTGCGTCGATGCGCTCCGGAAACGACAGCGATTTCCTGAACGTGCAGCTGGTCTCGACGACGATGCCCACCGCGGGATCGCGCGCAATGTCGAGCCCGCCGGCGCGGATCAGGTGCTCGTTGACCACGGTGTCGAAGTACGAGTAGTACGTGACGTTGTTGACGTGGCCGTACGCGTCGTTGTCCATCCAGCGCGTCGGGATGCTGCTGAAGTACGGATAGGCGGCGCGTGTCTCGCGGGGGGCGGCGCCGGCGGCGTCAACCACCGGCCACTCCCGTCATGCGACCGTCCACGAGCTCGATCCAGTGCCGCACCGGCGTGCGCGTGCCGGCGGCGAGATGCGTCATGCAACCGATGTTCGCCGTCGCGATTTCGACCGGCGCGCCCGATTCGAGCGCCGTCAGCTTGTTCGCGCGCAACTGCCCCGCGATCTCGGGCTGGAGGATCGAATACGTGCCCGCCGAACCGCAGCAAAGGTGCGCGTCGGGAACAGGCGCGAGATCGAAGCCCGTCTCCCGCAACAGCTGCTCGACCGCGCCGCGGATCTTCATACCGTGCTGCAGCGTGCAGGGCGGATGGAACGCGATTCGCCGCGCCTGCGGCTCGGGCGCCACGAGCGCCAGCACGCGGTCCGTCTCGGCACCGACGACTTCGATCGGATCGCGGGCGAGGCTTGCCACCTTCGCCGCCTTCGCGGCGTACGCGGGATCGTCCTGCAGCACGTAGCCGTAGTCCTTCACCATCACGCCGCAGCCGCTCGCGGTGACGACGATGGCTTCCGCGCCGCGCTCGAGCTCGCCCCACCATGCGTCGACGTTGCGGCGGACGAGCGCGCGCGCGTCGGCGTGGTCGTTGAGGTGGTAGGGCAGCGCACCGCAGCATCCGCCGCCTTCGCTCTTGATCGCCGAGATACCGATGCGGTCGAGCACACGGGCCGTCGCCGCGTCGATGTTCGGCGCCAGCGCAGGCTGCACGCAACCCTGCGCGATCACCATGCGGCGCGCGTGCCGCGGCGAAGGCCACGCGCCCGCGGCGCGCGCGTCGGGAATGCGGCCGGCGAGCTCGCGCGGCAGGAACCCCTTCGCGAAACGGCCGGCCGCGAGCGCAGCGCCGAACAGCGACTTCGACAGCAGGCCCTTGCGCAACGCATAGCGGCGCGCCGTCTCGCCCGGCGTCCTGCCGACGCGCTCGTCGACGACCTTGCGGCCGATGTCGATGAGGCGCCCGTAGCGCACGCCCGACGGGCACGTCGTCTCGCAGCTGCGGCACGTCAGGCAGCGGTCGAGGTGCAGTTGCGTCTTCGCCGTGACCGCGGCGCCTTCGAGCACCTGCTTGATGAGGTAGATGCGTCCGCGCGGACC
>JBDSLT010000274.1:0-3833 GCA_039916265.1 Casimicrobiaceae bacterium
CGAGCTCGCGCGACCAGCGCGCGGCGTGATAGACCGGCGACGGGCGGCCGACGTAGTGCTTCAGCTCGCGCTCGAACTCCGCGTTGAAGTCGGGGTCGTCGCGGCAGCGCGCGTACATCGCCTTCAGATCGTCGAGCGCACGGATGAGCGTCTCGGCGACGAACACGCCGCCGTACGGCCCGAAATGGCCGCGCTCGTCAGGCAGGTCGTAGACGTTCGGTAGATCCGCCATCTGCATCGCGCACCTCGGTTGCCTGTCCTGTTGCCAACTCGGTTGCCAACGCCGTCAATCCGCGCTGCGCACCGCCTGCACGAACGCGACGATGCGCGCGTGATCCTTCAGCCCGCGACGCGGCTTGCCGTCGACCCCGCGCTCCTCGACGCCCGACGACACGTCGACCGCCCACGGACCGACCTCGCGCACCGCGCGTCCGACGTTGTCGGGGTCGAGTCCGCCGGACAGCACGATCGGCGCCTTCAATTCGCGGCGCACGTCGGCCGACAGCCGCGACCAGTCGAACGCGAATCCGGTGCCGCCGGGAAGATCGCCCGCCCGATAGCCGTCGAACAGCAGGCCGGCTGCATCTTCGTAGCGAGACGCGCATTCTATCAAATCGACCCCTTCTTTCACGGCGACGGCCTTCAGGTACGGCCGGCCGAACGAGCGGCAGAACGCCGGCGACTCGCTGCCGTGAAACTGCAGCCAGTCGAGCGCAACGGCCGCCAGCGCCGCGTGGACTTCCGCTGCGGTCGGGTCGACGAAGAGTCCCACGGCGCCCACGAAGGGCGGCAACGCGCCGACGATCTCCTGCGCCTGCGCATGATCTACGGCGCGCGGCGTGCCACGCCAGAAAATGACCCCGATCGCGTCGGCGCCGGCGTGCGCGGCGGCAACGCCGTCGGCGACGCGCGTGATTCCGCAAATCTTGATGCGCGTCCGTCCGCTCATTGCAGCGCTTGCACCGACGGCATCGTCACGACGCGCCGGGTGGCCGGCAGCCCGAAGCGCGCGTCGTAGTCGGCACCGCAGAAGTAGAGTCCGCTGGCAGCGAAGGTCGGCGCGGCGCGCGTGCGATCACGCGCCGCCAGCAGCGCGCCGATCCACGCCGGCGGTTGCCGGCGCGCGCCCACATAGACGAGCGAGCCCACGATGTTGCGCACCATGTGATGAAGAAAGGCATCTGCGGAAAAATCGAAGCGCACCCACTGCCCGTCGCCGTCGATCGCGAGCTGCGCGAGCGTCTTCACCGGCGATTTCGCCTGGCATTCCGACGCCCGGAACGCCGAGAAGTCGTGCGTGCCAGGCAGCTGCGCAGCGCCGGCGCGCACCGCGTCGACATCGAGGGTGTGATGGTACCAGCCGACATGCTGCGCGAGCAGCGCGGGACGCTCGGCCCGCGCGTGCAGCAGATACGTGTAGTGGCGCGCAGTCGCCGAGAAGCGCGCGTGAAAATCGGCCGGGACTTCGCGCGCCCAGAGCACCGCGACCGTCGGCGGGAGCAAGGCATTGGCGCCGCGCACCCATGCCGTCACGGGACGCGACGCGTCCGTATCGAAAGAAACGACCTGGGAGACTGCGTGCACGCCCGCGTCGGTGCGCCCTGCCGCGACGACCGTCACACGCTGCGCGGCGACCTGGGACAGCGCGCGCTCGAGTGCGTCCTGGACGCCGCACGCCGACGGCTGCGACTGCCACCCGCAGAATGCGCTGCCGGCGTATTCGAGTGCGAGTGCGATGCGCATGGGAACCGCGCGAGCTGGGCCGGAGAGCAGACGCCGGCTGTCGAGCCGGCCCCATCGATCTACCGCGGGTCAGACCTCGGCCCGACCGCGCCGGGCGAACTCCTCAGCTGAGCTTGGCGAGCAGCGTCTGCGCTTCGCTTTTCTGCTGGTCGTCGCCTTCGTGGAGCACTTCCTGCAGGATCTCGCGCGCGCCCTCGACGTCGCCCATTTCCTGGTACGCCTTGGCGAGGTCGAGCTTGGTGGCGGCATCGTGCCACTGCCCGTCCAGCACCGAAGGGGTCGGATCCTCGAAGGTCGCCTTGTCCGGATCGAAGGACAGGTCGAGCTTGTCGAGCTCGAGCGCCGCCGCCGGGCGTGCAAGCTGCGAGGGCGTCGGACCCGTGGATTCCGGCATCGAGAACGCGTCGTCGACCGCCCTCAGCGGCGCCGGCTTTTCATGCTCGTCGAGGTGGAAATCGAGGTCGTACTTCGCCGCCTCGGAGAGGCCGTCCTTCTTCTCGCCGGCCCTGGTCGTCAGCGTGCTGATCTCCGACTTGCCTGCGGCCATCGCGCCGGCCACCGCGACGGTGGCCGCGCCCGCGGCGCCGCCCACCGACGACTTGAACGAAGCGGCGGATGCATCGATCTTGTCCTTGAGGCTCGGCTCCGCCGGCCCCGCCGGGGCGCTGAACACGCTGTCGCGTCCCTGTGGCTTCATGCCGGGCGCGATCGTGATGTCATCGTCAATCATGCGATCGAGCGGCGGCTCCGGCTTGCGCAAGCCCCCGGCCGGCGCTGCCGCGTCCGGTGGACGCACTCCGCCGGCCATCGGGGGTGCGCCGCCTTCGGCGAACATCGGATTGTTCGGATCGAGCTGGCGGCCGAGCGCGACCGCCTTCGGCCAGACGTCGCCCTGCCCCTGGCTGACGGCGAACAGTTCCGTGGCGACGGTCTCGAACGCCGATGGCTTGTTGTGCTGGGCGTGGATCTCGAGCAGCTTGAGATAGATCTCCTGGCGCTGCGGGTCCTTCTTGAGCGCGTCCTTCAGGATTTCCTCGGCCTGCGCGTCGCGGCCGTAGGCAAGGTAGACCTCCGCCTCGGCGATCGGGTCGACTTCGTCCGTATCGATGTTGCCGAGCCCTTCGCGGCTGAAGTCGCTCGCCAGAGAATTCTCGCCGGTGTTGACGACGCCGCCGCCAGTCGACCCGAAGACCGTGTTGGTCTTGATGTCGGTCCCCGAAATGATGCTGTCCTCGAACTTCGTCGCCTTGCGACGCCGCGCGGCGATGAGCGCGGCGAGACCCGCCAGCACCGCCACCGCGCCCGCGCCAATCGCCCAGAGCGGCGTGTTGGCGAGCAGGTCCTCGAAGAATCCAGGCGGGGGCTTGGGCGCGGCTTTCGGCGCCGGCGTCGCGGCCTTCGGGGGCTCGGCGGCCCCCTTGGGAGGTTCGGCCGGGACCGGAATGGCGATCGGCGGGGCCATCGTCGTCGCCGGTGCCGCTGGCGCGGTCGCGGCGCTACCCGCGTCGGCCGTCACCGCGGCCGGGCTCGGGATCTGCCCTCTGCGCAACTGGTCCTGCAGATCGCGCAGCGTCTTCTCGAGCGACGCGATCTTGGCGTCCTTCTCCCGCTCGCGCATCTGTGCCGCGGCGAGATCCTCCGCCGCCTTGCCCGTGCCGGTCGACGGCGAAACCCTGAGCTGGTCGCGTCCCGGCGGCGCTGCGGGCGTGGTCTCCGTGACCGCGCCGCCGATGCGCCCGCTCGTCGCGCGGCTGCCGGCGCCTTCTGACGCCGGCACGTTCGCGGCAACGCTGTTGCGATAGGTGCGCCAATCGGTCGCCTGCACGCGGACGATGCGTGTCGCTTCGGCCGTGTCGGTGCCCGACGCTTCGGCGGCGCTCGGAATCGTCAGGATCGCGCCGCGCCGCAGACGATTCATGTTGTTGTCGTCGAACGCGTTCGGATTCGCCTTGAAGAGCGCTGCCAGCATCTGCTCGAGCGTGGCGCCCTCCGGCCGGTACTGGCCGGCGATGCCGGCGAGCGTGTCGCCGCCTTTCACCGTATACCTGTTGCCGCCCGGCGATGCGACAGCGGGCGATGCCACGCCCGGC
>JBDSLT010000275.1:0-4988 GCA_039916265.1 Casimicrobiaceae bacterium
GCCCCATCGGCGCGGTCTCGACCTTCGACACGAGGCCGACGCGCGACAGCATTTGCGCCACCGCCTGCACGATCTTCTCGTCGTTGACGTAGCGGCCCGCGGGACCGTGAATCGTCAGGTTGAAGCCGTCGGGATAGCCGGCTTCCGCGAGCAGTCTTTTCGCGCCTTCGGGATCGTAGGCGTCGGCCTTGAGGCTCGGCAGGTTGCCGAAGAGCTTTTCGGAGACGAGCTGCCCGGAAGGAATGGCCTGGCCTTCCATCACGCGCTCGGCGATCGCGGGGCGGTTGATCGCCTTCGAAATCGCGCGGCGCACGCGCGGATCGAGCAGCGGATTCTTGGCGAGCGGCTTGCCGTCCTTCCCGGTGATGAAGGGGCTCGCGCGGTCCAGGTGGTCGAAATTGAAATAGATCACGCGATGCGAGATCTTCGACGTGACGGTGAACTTCGGGTCGGTCTTGATGCGCGCGAGGTCCGCGGTGGGCGGCTGCTCGATGGCATCGACGTCGCCGGCCAGCAGCGCGGCCACGCGCGCCGACTCGTTCTTGACGATCCGGAACGTGACCTTCTGCCAGGGCGCCTTTTCGCCCCAGTAGTCGTCGTTTCGCGCGAGCTCGACGCGGTCGCCGTTGACGTAGCGCACGAACTTGAAGCGCCCGCTGCCGACCGCCGCCTTGCCCGAATTGAAATCCTCGGTGGAGGCGCCCGTCGCGATTTTCTTCGAAACAATGTAGATCGTCGACAGGTCGTTGGGCGAGAGCGGGTACGCCGACGCGTACTTGAAGCGCACCGTATAGGGATCGACGATCTCCTTGGCGATGATCGCCTTGGTGTAGGCGGAGAACGGGCCCGGGCTGTTCGGCACCTGCGGCACGCGGTCGATCGAGAACACGACGTCCTCGGCGGTGAGCTCGCTGCCGTCGTGGAACTTGACGCCCTTTCGCAGCTTGTACTCCCAGGTCTTGTCGTCGATCGCCTTCCACGACGTCGCAATGCCCGGGATCATCCGTGAGTCGGGGTCCATCTGCACGAGCTTGTCGAAGACGTGCTCGGCGATGTTGTTGTTGGGGAACAGGTTGAAGAAATGCGGGTCTATCGACGTGACGTCGGCCGCGACGGCGATCTTCAGATCCTGCGCGGCGGCGGGAACGGGCGCGGCGAGCGCCAGCGCGGCGGCGAGCGCCAGCGCGCCGCGCATGAAGCGATTTTCACGGACGGACATGAGCGGCCTTTCGAAGGACGGCGGGAGAAGTCGCCGCGGCGTCGGGCGCCGCGTGCGAGTTCCGGCAATCTTACCCCGAACGCCCGCTGGCGCGGTGGACGCCGGGCATCGCTGTCGCGCTACGACGGCGGGAAGGCGGTTCCCGCTTGCGCGCTGCGCGGCGGCGCGGCCGCCTCGTCGCAGCGCGGCGGATGAGCATTCACGATCGCCTCGAGCGACGCGTAGTAGCGCTCGTCCGCTTCGGCGTCATGCGCGCCGAGGTCCCGCGACGCGGTCTCGGCGAGCGGCGCCCCGCCGGCGCTCCATGCCTTGCCGTCGACGAGCATTCCTTGCGCATACACGAACTGCGCACGCCGCTTGCCGTTCGCGTACCACGACCGCTTCTCGCCGTTCAACCGCCCCGCCGCGTACCCCGCTTCGTGCTTCGGCTGGGGATCACGGCCGCGGGCCGGATCGGCGTACCAGAGCGTCAGCGTGCCGCTCCATTGCCCCTCGTCGTAGGGGATCTGCGCGATGCGCACGCCGCGCGCCGACCAGAAGATGAACGAACTCGTGCGCTTGCCCCGGTTGAAGGCGCCGGCCACGCGCAGCGTGCCGTCGTCGGCAACGAGCTGATAGGCGCCGTGCGGCAGCCCGTCGCGGCAGGTGCCGGCGGCGCGAAGCGCCTGCGCGCCGGCGCCGTGCGCCGCGGCCAGCGCGCCGGCCGCGAGCGCCGCGCCGATCAGCCGCCGCGCGCCTTCCACCATGCGGCCAGCTCGCCAACGATGCCGCGGCGGAACGCCAGCACGCACACGACGAAAATGACGCCGGTGATGACGGTGACCCACTGCCCGAAAGGCGCCAGGTAGCTCTCGAGCGCAATGATGACGAACGCGCCGACGACCGGCCCGAAGATCGTCCCCATGCCGCCCAGCAGCACCATCAGCACGACCTCGCCGGACATCGTCCAGTGCACGTCGGTGAGCGACGCCAGCTGGAAGACGATCGCCTTCAGCGCGCCGGCGAGCCCGGCGAGCGTCGCCGAAAGCACGAACGCCAGCAGCTTGTAGCGATCCGCGTCGTAGCCGAGCGAGATCGCGCGCGGCTCGTTTTCGCGGATCGCTTTCAGCACCTGTCCGAACGGCGAGTGGACGACGCGATAGATCAGCAAAAAGCCGGCAAGAAACACCGCGAGGACGAAATAGTAGATCGTGAGCTGATGCGACAGGTCGAACAATCCGAAGAGCTTGCCGCGCGGTATCCCCTGGATACCGTCCTCGCCGTGCGTGAAGGGCGTCTGCAGGTAGAAGAAGTAGATCATCTGCGCGATCGCAAGCGTGATCATCGCGAAGTAGATGCCCTGGCGCCGGATCGCCAGCGCGCCGACCACGACGCCGAGCAGCGCGGAAGCGGCCGTCCCGAGCGCGATCGCCAGCTCCGGCGGAAAGCCCCAGCTCTTCGCCGAATAGGCGCAGACGTAGCCGGCGGTCCCGAGAAACATCGCGTGGCCGAACGACAGCAGGCCGCCGAAGCCGAGCAGGAGATTGAAGGCGCAGGCGAACAGCGCAAAGCACAGCGCCTTCATCAGGAAGACCGGGTAGACGCCGAGGAAGGGCGCGGCCGCGAGCAGCGCTGCCATGATCCCGGTCGCGATCAGCATCCGGCTCGCTTCCGAGTTCGGCTGCATCGCGGCGCCGGCGTCCGGAGTCGCCATGTCAGTGCTCACGCCCGAACAGCCCCGACGGCCTGATCAGCAGCACGATCACCATCACGACGAAAATGACGGTATTCGACGCCTCGGGGTATAAATACTTGGTCAGCCCCTCGACGATGCCGAGGCTGAACCCGGTGAGGATCGCGCCCATGATCGATCCCATGCCGCCGATGACGACGACGGCGAACACCACGATGATGAGATCGGCGCCCATCAGCGGGTTGACCTGGTAGATCGGCGCGGCCATGACGCCCGCGAGCGCGGCGAGTCCCACGCCGAAGCCGTACGTCAGCGTGACCATCCGCGGCACGTTGATGCCGAACGCCTGCACGAGCGCCGGATTCTCCGTCGCGGCGCGCAGGTAGCTGCCGAGCTTGGTGCGCTCGATCACGTACCACGTCGACAGGCAGACGATCAGCGACGCAACGATGACCCACGCGCGATACTTCGGCAGGTACATGAATCCCAGGTTGATCCCGCCGGCCAGCTCCGCCGGGATCTGGTAGGGCAGCCCGGACGAGCCGAACTCGTTGCGGAACACGCCCTGGATGATCAGCGCGAGACCGAAGGTCAGCAGCAGTCCGTAGAGGTGGTCGAGCTTGTAGAGCCGCGCGAGCATCGTGCGCTCGATGAGAAGACCGATCGCGCCGACCGCGATCGGCGTGATCAGCAGCGCCCACCAGTAGCCGATCCCCACCTTGGTCAGCAGGAACCACGCGCAGAACGCGCCCATCATGTACTGCGCGCCGTGCGCGAAGTTGATGATGTTGAGCAGGCCGAAGATCACCGCGAGGCCGAGCGACAGCATCGCGTAGAACGCGCCGTTGATGAGTCCGATCAGCAGTTGGCCGAAAAGCGCCTGCAAGGGAAGTGTCCGTGCGAGTTCGTAGCGGCGCGAAGCGGGGGAACGTGCCTGCGCGTGCAGGAAGGAGTTCCCTCGCCCCGCTCAATAAGCCGGCGCCGTCACTTCACCAGCGAGCAGCCGCCATCCTTCAGCGGCCGGAAAGCCTGCTCCGCGGGAATCGTCGTACGGACCTTGTAGTAGTCCCACGGGCCCTTCGACTCCGCCGGCTTTTTCACTTCGACGAGATACGCGGGGTGGATCTTGCGGCCGTCGACGCGGATGCTGCCCTTGCCGAACAGCGGATCGTCGGTCGGCATTTCCTTCATCTTGGCGACGACCTTGGTGCCGTCGTCGCTCTTCAGCGCCTCGACGGCCTTGAGGTAATGCAGCACCGATGCATAGACGCCGGCATGGATCATCGTCGGATGAATGCCCTTGTCCTGCGGGGCGAAGCGCTTGGCGAACGCGCGCGACGCGTCATTCTGGTCCCAGTAGAAGGTGTTGGTCATGATCAGGCCCTGCGCAATCGGCAGGCCGAGCGAATGGACGTCGGTCAGGAACACCAGCAGGCCGGCGAGGTTCTGCCCGCCCTTGACGATGCCGAACTCCGACGCCTGCTTGATCGAGTTGGTCGTATCGCCGCCGGCATTTGCAAGGCCGATGATCTTCGCCTTCGACGCCTGCGCCTGCAGCAGGAACGAGCTGAAGTCCTGCGTATTGAGCGGATGACGGACCTTGCCCAGCACCTTGCCGCCGTCCTTCAGCACGACGGCTTCCGTATCGCGCTCGAGGGCGTGCCCGAACGCGTAATCGGACGTGAGGAAGAACCAGGTATCGCCCCCGGTCTTGACGATTGCGCTGCCGGTGCCGTTGGCGAGCATCCACGTGTCGTAGGTCCAGTGCACGGTGTTCGGCGAGCACGCCTTTCCGGTCAGATCGGACGACGCCGGCCCGGACGCGAGGAAGGCCTTGCCCTTGTCCTTGGTGATCTGGTTCACGGCGAGCGCGACGCCCGAGTTCGGCACGTCGACGATTACGTCTACCTTGTCGGTGTCGTACCACTGGCGCGCGATCGCCGAACCGACGTCGGGCTTGTTCTGGTGGTCGGCCGAGATGATCTCGACCTTGATTCCGCGCTTCTCGATGCCGGAATCCTCGACGGCCATCTTCGCCGCCGCCACCGATCCCGCGCCCGCGAGGTCGGTATAAAGGCTCGACATGTCGGTCAGCAC
>JBDSLT010000276.1:0-3082 GCA_039916265.1 Casimicrobiaceae bacterium
TCCGCCGGCGGCACGCCGCGCGTCCGCGCAATGAGCTCGGTGACGGTGAGCGCGCAATAGCGCCCCTGGCACGGTCCCATGCCGCAGCGCAGCCACGCCTTCGCCTGGTTGGGACCCGTGCAGCCGGCGCGCGCCGCGTCGACGACCGCCTGTGCCGTGACTTCCTCGCAGCGGCATGCAAGCGTCTCCCCGGTTGGAACTCGAAAGGCGTCGGCCGGCCGGTACAGGACGTCGAAAAAGTGCCGCCCGCGCTGCGCATCGGCGAGCGTGCGCCGCAGCTGCGCTGCCGCGCGGTCGCGCTCGCGATGATCGATACGGCCGAGCGCATTCGCCACGGCGAGTCCCGTCAGGGCGCCGCGCGCCGCGGCGGCTTCGGCGCCCGCAATGCCGGCGCCGTCCCCGGTCACGAACAGTGACGCGACCGTGGTGCCGCCCCACATGTCGACCGCGGGCTCGAAGCAGGCGTGCACGTCGTTCCAGCGCAACGCGCAGCCCGCCGCGCCGGCCAGATCGACACTCGGCACCACGCCCTGGTGCAGCAGCAGTTGATCGACCGCGATCTCGTGCGACCGGCCGCCACTCGTGTAGTGCAGCGTCTCGACGCGCGCGACGCCGACGGCAGCGAGCGATTCGACGAACTCGACCACTCGCGTACGCCGCCGCACGCGCCGCGCGAGCTCGAGGCCGCGGCGGAAATAGCGCGAGGCGACGAAGGCGGGCGCGAAGCCCAGCGCCTGGCGCATGCGCCCGCGGGGAACGGTTTCGATCAGCGCTGCGATCGTCGCGCCGGCGTCGATCAACTGGCCGGCCGCGAGCCACAGCAGCGGTCCGCCCCCGGCCAGAACGACCCGGCCCTGCGGGACGAGATCGGCGGTTTTCAGCAGGATCTGCGCGCCGCCGACGCTCATCACGCCGGGCAGCGTCCAGCCCGGAATCGGAAAGGGGCGCTCCTGCGCGCCGGTCGCGAGGATCGCCGCGCGCGCGCGGACCATGTGCGTCACGGGGGCGGCCGCGCTCGCGCGGGTCGAGACGCCGAGCTCGATCGTCGCGTCCGGCAACGCGCGAATCGACCAGACGGACGCATTCGGCACATAAGCGGCCGTCGTCGCGCGGAAGGCATCGACCGCTTCACGGCCCGCTGCATAGCCGGCGCCGAGACGGGCGACGCGCGCGGACGGCGCTTCGGTGATGCCGCGATAGATCTGTCCACCCGGCGAGTCCTGCTCGTCGAACAGCGACGTCGCGAGGCCGGCGCGTGCGCAGCGCGCCGCCGCCGCAAGCCCCGCGGGGCCGGCGCCGACGACGGCGACATCGATCGTCATGCGTCTGTGTCCACGCGGGCGGCGCCGCGCTGCGCCGCGATGCGCATGCCGGGCGCGACGCGCGTCGTGCACGCCTGACGGTTGGGCACGCCGTCGATTTCCACCAGGCATTCGAAGCACGTGCCCATGAGGCAGTAGGGTCCGCGCGGCGCGCCGCCGATCGCTGACGTGCGAAACGCGATCGTTCCGGCGGCGAGCAGCGCTGCCGCAACGCTGTCGCCGGCGCGCGCATGAAAGGGCACGCCGTCGATCGTGACCGGCACGCCGTCCGGCGCGTCGGGGTCAGGCGGCCGCGCGAACATCGAAGCGCCCGGGAGTGAACTCGGCGCACGCCGGCGGCAGCGCGCCCGCGGCCAGGGCGGGGGCGAGCACATGCGCGTGGACGGCGGCGAGCGTCACGCCGCTGTGGCACGCGGCGACGAATGCGCCGCGATGCAGCGCCGACTGCGCGTAGATCGGAAAACCGTCGGGCGACATCACGCGCAGCGCCGCCCACGCACGCACGACGCGCAGCCCGGCGAGTGCGGGAAACGCGGCGAGCGCGCGCTTCGCCATCGCCGCCAGGACGGCGGGATCGAGCGCATCGTCGTCGGCGTCCTGCTGCGAGTCGCCGATCAGCACCGTGCCATCGTCGGTCTGGCGCAGCGTCTCGACGGGCAGCGGGAGGAACGGCTGCGCCCGCTCCAGCGCGATGATCTGTCCCTTGTTCGCGCGCACCGGCGCCATGATCCCGACTTGCGGCGCGAGTCGCGCGTTGGCGAGGCCCGCGGCGAGGACGACGCGGCGCGCCGCGACCACGCCTTCGCGCGTGCGCAGCAGGAAGCGTTCGCCGACGGGCTCGATCGCGTCGACTGCAGCGCCGGGCCGGTAGCGGCACCCGGCGGCCTGCGACGCCGCGTGCAGCGCGCGCAGGAGAAGCAACGGATTGCAGTCGCCGTCCTGCGCACAGTACGTGCCGCCCACGACTGCGCCCGAGAGCCCCGGCAGGCGCGCGGCCAGCGCGGCGCGGTCGAGGAATTCGACGTCGTAGCGCGCGAAGCCCGGCTGCGCCATCAGCGCATCGACATGCGCGCGGCGCGCCTCGAGCTCCCGCGCGGTGAAGCACAGGTGGACGCCGCCCGGCTGGCGCAAGGCGACGTCGATGCCGGTCTCTTCGCGAAGGTCGGCGGCGAGCCGGGGCCATTCCCGCGCCGAGCGCTGCGTCCAGGCGCCGTAGCCGGGCAGGCCGAGGCCCTTGCCCTGCACCCAGATCAGCCCGAAGTTGCCGCGCGCCGCACGCTGCGCGCGATCGCCTTCGTCGAGGACGACGAGATCGTCGCGAAGCGCGCGCAGTCCGTAGGCGAGCGCGGCGCCGACGAGCCCGCCGCCGACGATCGCGGTGTCGACTTCCAGCATCGTCACGACGCCTGCACCGCGCGGTGATGGGCGGTGCTCGCGGGCGGCAGCGCATCGATCGCGGCACGCAGCAGCGTTGCCTTGATCCCCCGCGACGACGAGCGGAATCCGTGCAGGTAGACGAGCTGCGTCATCCGGCGAGTTGCGCAAGGAGCCGGTCGTGTATGCCGCCGAAACCGCCGTTGCTCATCACGAGCACGTGATCGCCGGCGCGCGCGGCCGCGGCGACGGCCGCGATCAGCGCCGCGAGATCGGTGTGGACCTCCGCGCGATCGCCGAGCGGCGCCAGCGCCCCCGCGGCATCCCAGCCGAGATTGCCGGCGTAGCAGAACACGCGATCCGCCGCGCGCAGGCTGTCCGGCAGC
>JBDSLT010000277.1:0-2783 GCA_039916265.1 Casimicrobiaceae bacterium
CCAGGCATTGCTCGACATGGGAAAGGCGCGGCTTCTCGGTGGGATGCAGCGTGTTCCAGCGCGTCACTGCATGGCCATCGCGCGCTAGCTCCGTGAAGGACGGACAACTCCAGATATCGCTGCTGACGCCCCAATCGGCCTGCAAGAGTGCCGCGGCCTCGATCGCCTCGCGCAGGATCACGCCCGACCCCAGGAGTTGCACGCGCGGGCTCTTGCCCTTCGCTTTCTCGCCGTCGCGGAGCTTGTACATTCCCTTGAGAATGTGGGTTTCCGAGCCCACCGGCATCGCGGGGTGCTTGTAGTTCTCGTTCATCAAGGTCAGGTAGTAATAGACGTCCTCCTGCTCCGCGTTCATCCGCCGCAAGCCGTCCTGGATGATGACGGCGAGCTCGTAGGCGAACGTCGGGTCGTAGGAAATGCAGTTGGGCACCGTCATCGAGTACAGGTGCGAATGGCCGTCCTCGTGCTGCAGTCCTTCGCCGTTGAGCGTCGTGCGCCCAGCGGTACCGCCGAGCAGGAAGCCTCGGCACCGCATGTCGCCCGCGGCCCACGCGAGATCGCCGACGCGCTGGAAGCCGAACATCGAATAGAAGATGTAGAACGGGATCATCGGCACGCCGTGCGTCGAATATGACGTCGCCGCCGCCATCCAGTCGCACATGCCGCCGGCCTCGTTGATACCTTCCTGCAGGATCTGCCCGTCCTTCGACTCCCGGTAGAACATGAGCTGATCCTTGTCCTCCGGCGTGTAGCGCTGGCCCTGCTGATTCCAGATGCCGAGCTGGCGGAACATGCCTTCCATCCCGAACGTCCGCGACTCGTCGGGGACGATCGGCACGACGTGCCGGCCGAGCGTCTTGTCACGCACGATGAGCTGCAGGATCTGCACGAATGCCATCGTCGTCGAGATCTCGCGCTCGTCGCTGGACTTCAGCAGGCGCTCGAACGCGGCAAGCGGCGGCACGGCGAGCGCGTCCGCCTTCCGGCGGCGCGTCGGCAGATAGCCGCCGAGCTCCATCCGCCGTGCCCGCATGTACTCGAGCTCCTTCGAGCCCTCGGGGAAGGTGACGTACGGCACCGACTCGAGCTTGTCGTCGGCGACCGGGATCTCGAAGCGGTCGCGGAACTTGCGGATGGCTTCCAGCGACATCTTCTTTTGCTGGTGCGTAATGTTCTGCGCCTCGCCCGACTCGCCCATGCCGTAGCCCTTGATCGTCTTGGCGAGGATGACCGTAGGCTGGCCCTTGTGCTGCACGGCGGCCTCGTACGCCGCGTAGATCTTGTGCGGATCGTGGCCGCCGCGATTCAGGTTCCAGATCTCTTCGTCCGTCCAGTCCGCCACCAGCGCCTTCAGCTCGGGGGTGTTGAAGAAGTGCTCGCGGACGTACGCGCCGTTCTTCGACTTGAAGGTTTGGTACTCGCCGTCGACGCATTCCATCATCCGCCGCTCCAGGATGCCCTGCCGGTCGCGCGCGAGCAGCGCGTCCCAGCGGGTCCCCCAGACGACCTTGATCACGTTCCAGCCGGCGCCGCGGAAATCGCTTTCGAGCTCCTGGATGATCTTGCCGTTGCCGCGCACCGGCCCGTCCAGGCGCTGCAGGTTGCAGTTGACGACGAAGATCAGGTTGTCGAGGTTCTCGCGCGACGCCATGCCGATCGCGCCCATCGACTCCGGTTCGTCCATCTCGCCGTCGCCCATGAACGCCCAGACCTTGCGCCCCTCGGTGTTGACGTGCTCGCGGTCCTGCAGGTACTTCATGAACCGCGCCTGGTAGATCGCCATCAGCGGTCCGAGGCCCATCGAGACCGTGGGGAACTGCCAGAAATCCGGCATGAGCCACGGATGCGGGTACGACGAGATTCCGGTGCCGTCGACCTCCTGCCGGTAGAAGTCGAGCTGCTGCGCGGTCAGCCGGCCGAGCAGGAAGGCGCGCGCGTAGACGCCGGGCGCGGAGTGTCCCTGCACCAATACGAGGTCGCCGCCGTGCGCGTCGGACGGCGCGTGCCAGAAGTGGTTGAAGCCGACGTCGTACAGCGTCGCCGCCGACGCGTAGCTCGCGATGTGCCCGCCGACGTTGGTGTGCTTGTTCGCGCGCACGACCATCGCCATCGCGTTCCAGCGCACGATCGAGCGGATCGTGTGCTCGACGTTCTGGTCGCCCGGGATGCGTACCTGCCGGTCCACCGGGATCGTGTTGAGATAGGCGGTGTTGGCCGAGAACGGCAGGAAAGCGCCGGAGCGCCGCGCCTTGTCGATCAGCCGCTCGATCAGGAAATGGGCACGGTCGGGACCCTCCGCCGCGAGCACGCCGTCGAGCGCGTCTTCCCACTCCCGCGTTTCCTGCGGGTCGATGTCGTCTGGCCGGTCCATCGGTTTCCTCCTTGCGAACCGCCGATTCTAGGCCACCGTGGAAAGGGCTTCCATTTATGCGGCGACTCGCCGCGCGCGCATTAACAGGGTCAAGCCGCCGAGTCCGCTCATCAGTCCGAAGGCGACGAAGCCGGCCCGGTAGCTGCCGGTGACGACGGCGAGCAGGGCGAACAGCAACGGCCCGGCCACCACGCCCGAGAACGTGATGAAACCGGAGGCGCCGGTGACGGCGCCAGCCGCTCCCGCCGGCGAGTGTCGGGCAACCTCCGCGAGCTGCACGCCGTTCCAGCCGATCGCGGTGCCCCCGAATACGCCGGCGAGGCCGAGCAGCGCGGCCACGGGCCAGCCGGTCTGCGCGGTGGCCATGGCGAGGCTGCATCCGCCGGCGACGATGCCGAGCGTGCCGAGCACC
>JBDSLT010000278.1:0-3595 GCA_039916265.1 Casimicrobiaceae bacterium
CGCCACGCAGAACAACGGGCGCGTACCGCGTGACCTCTATCTGGACGAAATGGGACGCCAGTGGGAAACGACCGGGCGGCCGATGGGCACACGCGACGAGTACGTCAAGAGCCTGCGCGGCCGCTGGCAGACGATGGATCCCGACAATCGCGGCCTGACGCCCGCGGAGGTCAGCAAGATGACTGGCAACGTCGATTCGAGCACGTCGGCGCTGCCGAAGTCCGGCTCCGGCGTTCAGCCGGGCAACATGGGTCCGGGGAACACGAAGAAATAGTGTAAGCGAGGGCGGGCGGAGCTTCGACCGCCCTCGACCACTGCCGCCTGCGGCCTTGGAGGCGCAGCGTCGGGTTGTGCGACAATTGCCGGATTCATGCTCCAGGGCGTCCGCCCCGGCGTGCAATGGATCCGATGGACACTACTGCGATCAGTCGAGCATTAGGCGGGATAGCGCGCTGGCGAGCCGCCGGCGCGTTTGTCGTTGCGCTTTTGTTTCTCCTGCATGTGGATCCCGCGGGCGCGGCCTGTCCGGCCCAAGTCCCGGCGATGCCGACGCATTCGGCGTCGGATGGGGATTACGACCCTTGTTGCCTTGGTGCACACGCCGTCGTTTGCGCCGAGCCTTGCGCGCAGGTGGCGGTCGCGCACGTGCCGTCGTTCGAACCCGCCAAGTCGGTTGTCGCGTGGCATGTCGTCCCCTCGATCGCACTGGCTTTCGCCCGCTCCGGCCTCGACGCTAGTCGCATCCGGCCGCATTACGGCAACACCGGTCCTCCAGGCTTCCTGCGCTACGTCCGTCTGCTGATCTAGCCGTTCTCCCGTGGTTTTTCGGGTCCCGGCCTGCGCGCGACGCGCGCGGCACGGCGATTCCGCTTCCTTTCCACCGGAGATCGGCGTGTATCCGCAATCCTTTCCAGCATTCGCAGCATTCCCCGCGCTCGCGCATGTCGCGGCTTTTTGCATCGCACTGACCGGCGGCATCGCGCCCACCGGCGCATCTGCGGCGCACGCACAGTCCGACGCCGTACCGCTGTCGCTCGCGGAGGTCGAGCGCCTCGCCGTGCGCAACCAGCCTTTGCTGGAGGCGTTCGAACGCCGGGCGGACGCGGCGCGCGAGGCCGCGGTCGCCGAACGGCAGCTCCCCGATCCCAGGCTGCGCGCCGGTCTCATCAATCTTCCGGTGACGACCGGCGACGCGTTCCAGATCGCACGGGACGACCAGACGATGGCCGCGGTCGGCATCACGCAGGACGTCGTCCGCATCGACAAGCGCGAGGCCGCCGGACGGCGCTTCGAGGCGGAGGCCGACGCGGCGCTGGCCGAGCGAGACGCCGACGTGCGCCGCATCCGACGCGACGCAGCCCTGGCGTGGGTCGACGCTCAGGCCGCCGCGCAGCGACGCGAGCTGTTCGACCGGATGCAGGACGAGCTCGTCGCCGAGCGCGACGTGACGCGCGCCCGGCTGGCGGCGGGTGGCGCCGACGCGCGCGACGTGTTCGCGATCGACGTGGCGCTGGCAGGCGTAGAGGACGACCGCGAGCGGCTGCGGCGCGACGAGCGGCGCGCCCGTGCGCTGCTCGCGCGCTGGATCGGCGCCGCCGCGGCGGAGCGGCCGCTGGCCGCGGCGTCCGCCGACACGGTCGTCGCGACACGCGATCTCGCGGAGCGCGTGCAGCGGGGGGAAACCGTGACCGCGCATCCGTATCTCGAGGAAGCGCGCGCGATCGAAACCGTGGCGCGTCGCGACGTCGCGCGTGCGCAGCTCGACACGCAGCGTGACTGGTCCTGGGAGGTAATGTACGGCAAGCGCTTTGCCGGGCGCTCCGACATGCTGACGGTGCAGGTGTCGGTGCCGCTCCTGTGGGACGCGCCCAACCGGCAGGATCGCCGTACCGCCGAGAAGCTGGCGCTGGCCGAACGCGCGGGGTTACTGGCGCAGGATCGCGCGCGGCAGCTTGCGGCCGATGCGCAGGCGGCGGTCGTCGACTGGGAGGGCGCGGTCGCGCGCGAAGCGGTGCACACGCGCCTGCTCCTGCCGGCCGCCGCCGCGCGGCTCGAAACGACTCTTGCGGCGTACCGCGCGGGCAAGATCGCCTACAGCGCGGTGGCGGAAGCACGGCGCGCCGTCATCGACGCGCGCGCGCAACACGTTGCCATCGCCGCCGAGGTCGACAAGGCGTCGGTCGCGCTTCGCTATTTCGAGTGATGCCGGGAGACACGACATGAGAAGCAACGCAGCAGTCATCGCCCTGGCAGGCGGACTGGTGATCGCCGCCGCCGTCGGCGGCGGCTTGTGGTGGTACACCGCGGCGCGCGGCGACACGACGCCTAAGTCCGCGGACGCGGACGCGGCGCAGCGCGTTCCATCTGCGGCCGCAGACAAGGGCCGCGTCCTTTACTGGCACGACCCGATGGTGCCTGGCCCCAAATTCGACAAGCCCGGCAAGTCGCCGTTCATGGACATGCAGCTCGTGCCGGTCTACGCGAACGCGGGCGCCGACGAAGGCAAGGTGACGATCAGCGCGCGCACCGTGCAGAACCTCGGCATCCGCACGGCCGAAGTGCGGCAGGGCGACACGAGCACGGGCCTGTCCACGGTCGGCACGGTGGCGATCGACGAGCGCCTCATCAATTCGGTGCAGACGCGCGTGACCGGCTACGTCGAAAAGCTTTACGTGCGCGCGCAATTCGACCCGGTGCGGCGCGGCCAGCCGCTGGCCGAGATCTATGCGCCCGACTGGCTGGCGGCTCAGGAGGAGTACCTGACGCTGAAAAGAAGCGCGCTGCCCGCCAGCAACGAACTCGCGGCAGCGGCGCGCGCGCGGCTGGTGCTGCTCGGCGTCTCCGAGCAGCAGATCCAGCGTATCGAGCGCGACAACGCGCCCAATCCGCGCGTCACCCTGTATGCGCCCGAATCCGGCGTCGTGTGGGAACTGGGAACGCGCGATGGACAACAGGTGAGCCCGGGCATGACGCTGTTCAAGCTGGTGGGGCTCAGCACGGTGTGGGTCAACGCCGAAGTGCCCGAGGCGCAGGCGAGCTGGGTATTGCCCGGCAGCGCAGTGGAGGCGCGCTCCGCCGCGGCGCCGGGCATGGTGCTCAAGGGCAAGGTGGCGGCGATCCTGCCCGACGTGAACGCGACAACGCGCACGATCAAGGCTCGCGTCGTGCTACCGAATCCCGGCGGACGGCTGCAACCCGGCATGTTCGCGTCGCTCACCTTCGCCGGCGACAAGGCGCAGGGGCTGATGGTGCCGTCGGAAAGCGTCATCTACACGGGACGGCGCAACGTCGTCATCGTGGCCGAAGGCGACGGCAAGTTTCGTCCCGTCGACGTCGAAGTCGGCGGCGAGCGCGGCGACGCGACGGAAATTCGCCGTGGCCTCGAAGCGGGCCAGCGGGTGGTCGCCTCCGGTCAGTTCCTGATCGACTCGGAGGCGAGCCTGAAAAGCGCGCTGACGCGGCTGAACGATGCAGCGGCGCCGTCAGCGTCCGGGACTGCGGCGGCACGCGGCAGCGGGTCGCAGGCGACATCCGCTGCGCCGCGGGCAGCGACCTTTCGCGCGACCGGCAAGGTGATCGCCATCGAGGGCGGACG
>JBDSLT010000279.1:0-18212 GCA_039916265.1 Casimicrobiaceae bacterium
TCGCCGTGCCGCTCGGCATCGCGATGGGCGCGTACAAGCCGGTCGAGGCCTTTTTCGAGCCGTTCGTTTCATTCGCGCGCTACCTGCCGGCCTCCGCGTTCATCCCGCTGCTGATCCTGTGGGCCGGCATCGGCGAGATGCAGAAGCTCCTCGTCATCTTCATCGGCTCGTTCTTCCAGATCGTGCTGATGGTGGCCGTGCAGGTGGGAGCGACGCGGCGCGACCTCGTCGAGGCCGCCTACACGCTCGGCGCGAACGCGTCGGGCGTCGTGCGGCGCGTGCTGCTGCCGAGCTCGGCGCCGGCCATCGCCGAGACGCTGCGCCTGGTGCTGGGCTGGGCGTGGACCTACGTGATCGTCGCCGAACTGATCGGCGCGTCGTCGGGCATCGGCCACATGATCACCGACAGCCAGGCGCTGCTCAACACCGGCCAGATCATCTTCGGGATCATTGTCATCGGCGTGATCGGACTCATCTCCGACTTCATGTTCAAGTGGGCGAACCAAAGACTGTTTCCGTGGAGCCTCGCCTGAAGGCGCAGCGATGAGCAAGCTGGTCATCGACGGGGTGAGCCGGACCTTCGCCGGCGTGCGCGGCGGCGCGCCGACCGAGGCGCTGCAGCCGACGTCGCTCGCCGTCGCCGACAACGACTTCATCACGGTGCTGGGGCCGTCTGGCTGCGGCAAGTCGACGCTGCTGCGTATCGTCGCGGGGCTCGACACGCCCACGTCGGGGCGCGTGCTCCTCGACGGCGCCCCGGTGACGGGTCCGGGCGCGGATCGCGGCATGGTCTTCCAGAGCTACACGCTGTTCCCCTGGCTCACCGTGAAGCAGAACATCTGCTTCGGCCTGCGCGAGCGCCGCGAGGCGCAGGCGCGCCAGGACGAGGTCGCCGCGCACTACATCGGCAAAGTCGGGCTCGGAGGCTTCGAGCACCACTATCCGAAGATGCTCTCCGGCGGCATGCAGCAGCGCACGGCGATCGCCCGCGCGCTTGCCAACGATCCCAAGATACTGCTCCTCGACGAGCCCTTCGGCGCGCTCGACAACCAGACGCGCGGCCTCATGCAGGAGCTACTCCTTTCGATCTGGGAGTCCGAGCGCAAGACGGTGCTGTTCGTCACGCACGACATCGAGGAAGCGATCTTCATGGCGAATCGCGTCGTCGTGATGACGGCGCGGCCGGGGAAGATCAAGGCCGACGTGCCGGTCGAGCTCCCGCGTCCGCGCCACTACACGGTGAAGACCCAGCCCGGCTTTTCAGCATTGAAGGCGCAGCTCACCGAGGACATCCGCAGCGAGGCGCTGAAGGTCGCCGCGCTGCCCGTCTGAATAACCATATCCATGCGAGCCGCAATATGCCTGTGAACCACCGATATCCGGACCGACGGAAGCGTCGCGGGGCGCTCGCCGCCGCGGCCGCCGTCGCGGTCGCCTTCACGCTTGCGCTGCCCGCGCATGCCGACCCCAGCGCCGCGGCGCAGGCGGAGATCGACCACCTCCTGGAATTCGTCGCCGCGTCGAGCTGCTTCTTCGTCCGCAACGGCTCGTCTCATCCGGCGCCCGCGGCGAGCGCTCATCTCGCGGACAAGTATCGCTACGCGAAAAGCCGCATCGCGACCGCCGACGATTTCATCCGCCACGTCGCAACCGGAAGCAGCATGTCCGGCGAGGTCTACAAGGTCCGGTGCGGACCGACGGAAATGGCGTCGGCCGTTTGGCTCGTTGACGAGCTGCGCCGCTATCGACGCGGCGCGCCGCCCCGGTGAGAGGCCGGCGACGCAGGCGCGCCGCTTCTGAAATGGCCGCCGGCGAAGGCGCGCCGCTTCACAAGTGGCCACCGTCCTTCTGCCACCGCCACGCGTCCGCACAGATCGCCTCCAGATCGCGCGCCGGGTTCCAGTCGAGTACCTGAGCCGTATGCGCGATGTCTGCGACGCTCGCAGCGACGTCGCCGGCGCGCTTCTCCACCACGCGCGTGTCGACGCCGCGTCCGCAGGCGCGCTCGAACGCTGCGATCACTTCGCGCACCGAGTAGCCGCGACCCGCGCCGCCGTTGAGCATCATCGCGCCCTGCACCGACGCGAGCTTGCCGAGCGCGCGCACGTGCAGCTGCGCGAGGTCCTGCACGTGGATGTAATCGCGCACACCCGTGCCGTCGGGGGTGGGCCAGTCGTCGCCGCAGATCGGCGCTTCCGCGATCTCCCCCGCCGCAACGCGGCCGAGCACCGTCAACAGATCGGTCGGCCGTCCCCGCGGTGCGCAGCCCAGCATGCCCGACGCGTGCGCGCCCGCGGCGTTGAATCCGCGCAGCATCGCGATGCGCCAGTTCGCGTTGGCGCGCGCGAGATCGCGCATGAAGTCCTCGACGACGCGCTGCGTGCGGCCGTTGACCGACACCGGCGCAAGCGGCGCGTCTTCGGCCACCGGCGACGCGCCGGCTTCGCCGTACACGGCGGCCGACGAGCTGAAGACAATCGTGGCCACACCCGCCTCGCCCATCACCTCGACCAGCGACAACGTGCCGCCGACGTTGACGTCGTAGAACGCCAGCGGCCGCGCCTGCGACTCGTCGATCGTGTGCAGGCCCGCGCAATGGACGACGGCGGCGATCGGATGGTCGTGGAAGGCTGCGCGCAACGCCGGCCGGTCGCGCACGTCCGCGGTGATGCAGGGCACCGGGCGACCCGCCAGCGCTTCGAGGCGCATGCGGACGCCCGGCGTGCTGTTGCTGAAGTCGTCGAGCACGACCGGCGCATACCCGGCCTGCGCCAGTTCGACAACGACGTGCGAGCCGACAAAGCCCGCGCCGCCGGTCACCAATACGCAGTCGCGCGTCATCGGGTCATGCTACACGACGCGTGGGCGGGCTCGCTGTCGGGGGTTTGCCTCGTCACTTGCGCCGCAACGACTGCGATAGCGTCGGAATGGGCTGCTGATCGCCCGGCATCGCGGCGGGCACGAACAATGCGCCGGCATACTGGAGATCGTCCATGAAAACGACACAGGCGCCCGCCCCCCGCTCCATCCGGCGAAACGGAAACCCGGTCGGGGTCGCGATCGCGCTCACTTGCGTGCCGGCGGCAAACCCGGCGATACACGTCGCGCCGCAATTCGATCCCCGCCGGCGAGGTGGTGACGGTGCCACCCGCGCCGCCGGTGACCGCCAGCGTGCATTGCGTGGCGGCGACAAATGCGGCGCCGACCGTTCGCGCGTCCGACATCGTGACCGTGCACGTGGTTGCCCGCACCCGAGCACGCGCCGGACCAGCCGCCGAACGCCCGACCGGCGGCGGGCACCGCGTTCAGCGTAACGGGCGTTCCGAAATTGAATCCCGTGCTGCACGTCGAGCCGCAATTGATGCCGGCAGGCGCGCTGCTGACCGTTCCCGCGCCGCTGACGACGACATGCACCCCGGGGCTGGCGACCCTGCGCGAACCGGGCCGTCACACTCGTCGTGTCGCTCAGGGCCCGGGGCAACTCAAGCTGAGACAGGGGGCGAAGCAGGTTTCGCACCAAACCAACCCGCCTACGGCGACTCCCGTAGTCGCCTACGCGGTCATGCCGATCGTGCCGGTTATACCGCCTCGGCGCCCTCGGCTGCCGGCGCAGCATCAGGCCGGTCGACCAGCTCGACCAGCGCCATCGGCGCGGCGTCGCCCTGCCGGAAGCCGAACTTGAGGATGCGCAGGTACCCGCCCGGACGCGCCTTGTAGCGCGGGCCGAGCTCGTTGAAGAGCTTGCCGACGACGTCGCGATCGCGCAGGCGGTCGAACGCCAGGCGGCGGTTCGCGAGCGTCGGCTCCTTGCTCAACGTGATCAGCGGCTCCGCGACGCGGCGCAGCTCCTTCGCCTTCGGCAGCGTGGTCTTGATGACCTCGTGCGTAAACAGCGAATTGGTCATGTTGCGCAGCATCGCCAGGCGATGGCTGCTGGTGCGGTTCAGTTTCCGCAGTCCGTGGCGGTGACGCATGAGGGTTCCTTGCCTTTACGGGCGATCGAGGCCTGCCGGCGGCCAGTTCTCGAGCTTCATGCCGAGCGACAGTCCGCGCGACGCGAGCACTTCCTTGATCTCGTTCAGCGATTTGCGGCCGAGGTTCGGCGTCTTCAGCAGCTCGGTTTCCGTGCGCTGGATGAGATCGCCGATGTAATAGATGTTCTCCGCCTTGAGGCAGTTGGCCGAGCGCACGGTGAGCTCGAGGTCGTCGACCGGACGCAGCAGGATCGGGTCGACCTGCGGCGTCGAGCGTTCCGTCGACGGCGTGTCCGTTCCCTTCAGGTCGGCGAACACCGAGAGCTGCTCGACGAGCACGCTGGCGGCGTAACGCACCGCCTGCTCCGGCTCGACGACGCCGTTGGTCTCGATGTCGAGCACGAGCTTGTCGAGGTCGGTGCGCTGTTCCACGCGCGCCGACTCCACCGCGTAGCTGACGCGGCGCACCGGCGAGAACGACGCGTCGAGCAGGATGCTGCCGATCGTGCGGCCGCCCTCCGGCTTGATGCGCGCGGTCGCCGGCTGGTAGCCGCGGCCCTTCTCGACCTTGATTTCCATTTCCAGCTTGCCGCCCGCCGTCAGGTGCGCGATCACGTGGTCGGGATTGATGATCTCGACGTCGTGGTTCGGCTCGATGTCGGCCGCGGTGACGACACCTTCGCCGTTCTTCGCAAGCTTCAGCAGCACATGGTCGCGGTTGTGCAGCTTCAGCACCACGCCCTTGAGGTTCAGCAGGATGTCGACGACGTCTTCCTGCACGCCGTCGAGCGCCGAGTACTCGTGCAGCACGCCGGTGATCTTGACCTCCGTCGGCGCGTAGCCCGGCATCGACGAAAGCAGGACGCGCCGCAGCGCGTTGCCCAGCGTGTGCCCGTACCCGCGCTCGAACGGCTCCATCACCACCTTGGCGTGGAACGGCGACATGCTCTGCACGTCGATGATGCGCGGTTTCAACAGAACATTGGTCTGCATGCGGACCCTTTTAGACGGTTACTTCGTTACTTCGAGTAGAGCTCGACCACCAGGTTTTCGTTGATGTCCTGGCCGAATTCCGAGCGGTCTGGCGCGCCCTTGAACGTTCCGGTCGCTTTCTTGGGGTCGACCTCGACCCACGAGGGAAAGCCGACCTTCTCTGCGAGCTGCAGCGCGTCGACGACGCGCAGTTGTGTTTTTGCCTTCTCGGTCGTCGACACGACGTCGCCGGCCTTGCAAAGCGCCGACGGCACGTTGAGGATCCTGCCGTTGACCATGATCGTCCCGTGCGACACCAGCTGGCGCGCTTCGGCGCGCGTCGAGCCCAGCCCCATGCGGTAGACGACGTTGTCGAGCCGCGACTCGAGCAGCTGCAGAAGGTTGGTGCCCGTCGAGCCCTTGCGGCGCGCGGCCTCGACGAAATAGCGTCGGAATTGCCGCTCGAGCAAGCCGTACATGCGCCGCAGCTTCTGCTTCTCGCGAAGCTGCACGCCGTAGTCCGATGTCCGCGCGCCGGATCTCACGCCGTGCTGTCCGGGCTTGGTATCGAGCTTGCACTTGGAGTCGAGCGATCGACGCGCGCTTTTCAGGAAAAGGTCGGTGCCTTCCCGTCGCGCCAGCTTGCATTTGGGTCCGGTATATCTGGCCACTTTGCTTGTCCGAGTATTGGTAAATGAAAAGGTGAAACTAGATGCGGCGGCGCTTCGGCGGCCGGCAGCCGTTGTGCGGCACCGGCGTCACGTCCGAGATGCTGCTGATCTTGAGGCCGAGCGCATTGAGCGCGCGCACCGCCGATTCACGGCCGGGACCGGGTCCCTTGATACGCACCTCGAGGTTCTTGACGCCGCATTCCTGCGCGGCACGGCCGGCCGACTCCGCCGCCACCTGCGCGGCGAACGGCGTCGACTTGCGCGAGCCCTTGAAGCCGGCGCCGCCCGACGTCGCCCACGAGAGCGCGTTGCCCTGGCGATCGGTGATCGTGATGATCGTGTTATTGAAGGACGCGTGGATGTGCGCGATGCCTTCGGACACGCTCTTCTTGACCTTCTTGCGGGCGCGCGTGGTGCCGGCCTTTTGCGACGGTTGCTGTGCCATTGTGCGTTCCTGTCCTTAAGTCTTCGCCGTCGCTGCCTTGTGCAGCGTGACCTGGCGGCCCTTCTTCGGGCCCTTGCGCGTGCGCGCGTTGGTGCGTGTGCGCTGGCCGCGCACGGGCAGGCCCTTGCGGTGCCGTACGCCGCGGTAGCAGCCGAGGTCCATAAGCCGCTTGATGCTCATCGTCACTTCGCGGCGCAGGTCGCCCTCGACGGTGAACTTGCCGACGTGCTCGCGCAGCTTGTCCATCTGCGCGTCCGACAGGTCCTTGATCTTGGTCATGGGCGCGATGCCCGCGGCCGTGCAGATCGCCTTCGCCCGCGGCCGGCCGATGCCGTAGATCGCTGTCAGCGCGATGTCCGCGTGCTGATGGTTGGGAATGTTGACGCCTGATATCCGTGCCATGGCTCTACCTGTCTGTCGTTAGCGGGGGCGGTTCAGCCCTGTCGCTGCTTGTGGCGCGTGTCCGTGCAGATGACCCGCACGACGCCGTTGCGCCGGATGATCTTGCAATTGCGGCAGATCTTCTTCACCGATGCCAGTACTTTCATCTCAACCTCTCGTCAGAATCGCTTCGTTCCGGATCACTTCGCGCGGAAGATGATTCGCGCGCGCGACAGGTCGTACGGCGTCAGCTCGACCGTCACCTTATCGCCCGGCAGGATCTTGATGTAGTGCATCCGCATCTTTCCGGAGATATGTCCCAGCACGACGTGGTCGTTTTCGAGCTTCACGCGAAATGTCGCGTTGGGCAGCATCTCGACCACCTCGCCCTGCATCTGGATCGTGTCTTCCTTTGCCATTCGTTCGGTCCGTTCACGCAGCGATCAGCGCGTCGGCAACCCGCCCTTGAAATTTGCCTTGCGCAGCAGGCTCTCGTACTGCTGCGACATCATGTAAGCCTGCACCTGCGTCATGAAGTCCATCGTCACCACCACGATGATCAGCAGCGACGTGCCGCCGAAGTAGAACGGGACGTTCTTCCACGCGATCAGGAAGTTCGGGATGAAGCACACGATCACGAGATACAGCGAGCCGATGAGCGTCAGTCGCATCGTGATCTTTTCCAGGTACTTCGCCGTCTGGTCGCCGGGACGGTAGCCCGGGATGAACGCACCGCTTTTCTTGAGGTTCTCCGCCGTCTCCTTCGGGTTGTACTGCAGCGCCGTGTAGAAGAAGCAGAAGAAGATGATCGCCGCTGCGTACAGGATCTCGTGCACCGGTTGGCCCGGTCCCAGCGCCGACGCGATGTCGCGCAGCCATATCGAGCTTTCGCCGGTGCCGAACCAGCTCGCAATCGTCGCCGGGAACAGGATGATCGACGAGGCGAAGATCGGCGGAATCACGCCGGCCATGTTGAGCTTGAGCGGCAGATGCGAGCTCTGGCCCTGGTACACCTTGTTGCCGACCTGGCGTTTCGCGTAGTTCACCAGGATCTTGCGCTGCGCCCGCTCGACGAACACCACGAATGCCGTCACCGCCACGACCAGCGCCGCGATGCCGAGGATCAGGATCCACGAGTACGCGCCCGTGCGGCCCTGCTCCAGCGTCTGCCCGATCGCGCGCGGCAGCCCCGCCGCGATGCCGGCGAAGATGATGAGCGATATGCCGTTGCCGAGTCCGCGCTCGGTGATCTGCTCGCCCAGCCACATCAGGAACATCGTTCCCGTCACCAGCGTGATCGACGAGAGGACGCGGAACATCAGGCCCGGCTCAATCACGAGGCCGGGCTGCGCTTCCAGCGCCAGCGAAATGCTGATGCCCTGGAAGAACGCGAGGCCGAGCGTCGCGTAACGCGTGTACTGCGTGATCTTGCGCCGGCCCGCTTCGCCTTCCTTCTTCAGCGCTTCCAGCGACGGAACCACCACCGTGCAGAGCTGCATGATGATCGACGCCGAGATGTACGGCATGATCCCCAGCGCGAAAATCGAGAAGCGCGAAAGCGCGCCGCCCGAGAACACGTTCAGCAGGCCCAGGATGCCGCCCTGCTGGCCGCGGAAGAGCTCATCCAGCACGGACGAATTGATGCCGGGCACCGGGATGTGCGTCCCGATGCGGTAAACGATGAGCGCGCCGAGGAGGAACCACAAGCGTCGCTTGAGGTCGCCGAACTTGTCGCCGCTCTTCAGTGCCGGATTGACGGTGGCCACTTAATCGATCCTAATTGGCGTCGCGGAGCGCGCTTTTCAAGCGTCGGCCGCCGGCGCGGGCGCGGCGGCCTTCGACTTCAGTTTGCCCTTGGGCGCTTCGGCCACGACATCCGCGACGCTGCCGCCCGCCGCCTCGATGGCCGCCTTGGCGCCCTTGGTCGCGAGGACGCCCGCGAGGAGCTTCACCGCTTTGTCCAGCTTGCCCGTCTTGATCACCTTGACGCCCTTGGCGATCGCCGGGACGAGGCCCGCCGCCTTGAGCGCGAGGATGTCGATCTCGCTGACCGGCAGTTTGGCAAGGTCCGACAGCCGGATCTCCGCCATGTCGTTCTTCGCGCGGGATACGAAGCCGCGCTTCGGCAACCGGCGCTGCAGCGGCATCTGTCCGCCCTCGAAGCCGACCTTGTGAAATCCGCCCGAGCGCGACTTCTGCCCCTTGTGACCGCGACCGGCGGTCTTGCCGATGCCCGAGCCTATGCCGCGGCCGACGCGACGCCGCGCCTTGTTGGCGCCGGCGGCAGGCTTGATCGTATTGAGTCGCATCGCTGACTTCTCCAGTTCGGGTCGTGGGTCCGCTTGATCGCGCCGCGCAATCGCGTCGCGTCTTTGCGTCGCCTATTCGACCACCTTCACGAGATAACGCACCTGGTCGATCATGCCGCGCGTTTCCGGCGTGTCGACGACCTCGACGGTGTGATTGGTCCACTTGAGGCCGAGGCCGCGCACCGTCGCGCGATGATCGCGCCGCGTGCAGTTGACGCCACGCGCAAGCTGCACCTTGATCATTTTCCTCTCGGTCATGGTCACGCCCCCAGGATCTGGTCGACGGTCATGCCGCGCTTGGCCGCGATGTCCGCGGGGGCGCTTCCCTGCTCGAGCGCGTTGATCGTCGCGCGCACGACGTTGTACGGGTTCGTCGGGCCGTGGCACTTGGCGAGGATGTTGGTGACGCCGACGACATCGAACACCGCGCGCATCGCGCCGCCGGCGATGACGCCCGTGCCGTCCGCCGCGGGCTGCATGAACACGATCGTGGAGCCGTGCTTGCCGGTCACCGCGTGGTGCAACGTGCCTTTTTTCAGGCGCACCTTCACCATCTTGCGGCGCGCCTGCTCCATCGCCTTCTGCACGGCCACGGGCACTTCCTTCGCCTTGCCCTTGCCCATGCCGATGCGGCCGTCGCCGTCGCCGACCACCGTCAGCGCGGCGAAGCCCAGGATGCGGCCGCCCTTCACGACTTTGGTGACCCGGTTGATCGAGATCATCTTCTCGCGCAGCCCGTCGCCGCGGTCGTCCTGCTGCTGCGGCTGTCGCGAGCCGGAACGTTGCTGTGCCATTTATCAGTTCCCTAACCTGTCAGATTCTCAGAACTTGAGGCCGCCCTCGCGGGCTGCGTCGGCCAGCGCCTTGACGCGGCCATGAAAACGAAAACCCGAGCGATCGAACGCGACCGCCTCGATGCCGAGCGCCTTCGCCTTTTCGGCGATGCGCTTGCCGACCAGCGCCGCGGCAGCCTTGTTGCCGCCGTTCTTGAGATCCGCGCGAACGTCGGCTTCCAGCGTCGAGGCGCTCGCAAGCACCTTGTCGCCGGTGGGCGCGATGATCTGCGCGTAGATGTGGCAGTTCGAGCGGCTCACCGTCAGGCGGGTGGCGCGCTGCACGCCGATCCGGATGCGCGTCTGGCGCGCGCGCCGCGTCCTGGCCTGTTTCTTGTTCATGTGCATGCGAAGGTCCCTTACTTCTTCTTCGTTTCCTTGATCACCACGCGCTCGTCGGAATAGCGCACGCCCTTGCCCTTGTACGGCTCCGGCGGACGGTACGCGCGGATCTCCGCGGCAACCTGTCCGACCTGCTGCTTGTCGATTCCCGTCACTACGATTTCCGTCTGCAGCGGCGTGGCGACCTTCACGCCCTTCGGCATCATGTGGACGACCGGGTGCGAGAAGCCGAGCGAGAGATTGATCTTGTCGCCGGCGGCCTGCGCGCGGTAGCCGACGCCGACGAGCGTGAGCTTGCGCTCGAAGCCCTGCGTGACGCCCTTGACCATGTTGGCCACCAGCGCGCGCAGCGTGCCTTGCATCGCACGCGCTTCGTCGCTGGTCGCCTTGAAAATCAGTTCCTCGCCGTCCTTCTCGATCGTCACTGCGTCGCCGAACTTGCGCGACAGCGTGCCGAGCGGCCCCTGGACCGAAATCTCGCCCGCGGCGAGCGATACTTCCACCTTCGGCGGAAGCTTGACCGGATTGTTCCCGATGCGTGACATGACGTTTCTCCGTTGTCCGCCCGGTCAGGCGACGATGCAGAGGACTTCGCCGCCGACGCCCGTGGCGCGCGCCTTGCGGTCGGTCATCACGCCGTGCGACGTCGAGACGATCGCGATGCCGAGGCCGTTCATCACGCGCGGGATGTCGTCCTTCTGCTTGTAGATGCGCAGGCCGGGCTTCGACACGCGCTCGATCTTCTCGATCACCGGACGCCCGGCGTAATACTTGAGCGCGATCTCGAGCAGCGGCTTCGCTTCGGTCGACACCTTGAAGCCTTCGATGTAGCCCTCGTCCTTCAGGACCTCGGCGATCGCAACCTTGACCTTGGACGACGGCATTGCGACGACGGCCCGCTCGACGAGCTGCGCGTTGCGGATGCGCGTCAGCATGTCGGCGATGGGATCAGTCATGCTCATGTGGATACCCTCATTAATCCCGTCTACCAGCTCGCCTTGACGATGCCGGGGATTTCGCCGCGCATCGCGTACTCGCGCAACTTGTTGCGGCCGAGGCCGAACTTGCTGAACACGCCGCGGGGACGGCCCGTCAGCGCGCAGCGGTTGCGAAGCCGCGTCGGATTCGCGTTGCGCGGCAGCGCCTGCAGCTTGAGCCGGGCGGCGAAGCGGTCCTCGTCGGACATCTTCTGGTTCGCAACAATCGACTCCAGCGCCTCGCGGCGCTTAGCGAACTTCGCCACCAGCTTCTCGCGCTTGTACTGCCGGTTGATCAGTGACAGCTTGGACATGTCAGCCCCTGAAGGGAAACTTGAAGGCCGCGAGCAGCGCCCTGGCTTCGGCGTCGGTCTTCGCGGTCGTCGTGATCGAAATGTTCATCCCCCGCACGGAGTCGATCTTGTCGTATTCGATCTCGGGAAAGATGATCTGTTCCTTGACGCCCATGTTGTAGTTGCCGCGACCGTCGAAACCCTTGACCGACACGCCGCGGAAGTCGCGTACGCGCGGCAGCGCGATGG
Source organism: Casimicrobiaceae bacterium (assembly GCA_039916265.1). Classification (GTDB taxonomy): domain Bacteria; phylum Pseudomonadota; class Gammaproteobacteria; order Burkholderiales; family Casimicrobiaceae; genus VBCG01. The sequence continues at coordinate 11,447 of JBDSLT010000279.1, forward strand.
CAATCAGGCGGTCGAGGAACTCGTACATGCGTTCCTGGCGCAGCGTCACCGTGCATCCGATCGGGTAGCCCTCGCGGATCTTGAAGCCCGCGATGGCCTTGCGCGCCTTGGTGATCACCGGCTTCTGCCCGGCGATCTTGGTCATGTCGCCGACGGCGTTTTCGAGGATCTTCTTGTCGGCGGTCGCCTCGCCCACGCCCATGTTCAGCGTGATCTTGGCGATGCGCGGCACTTGCATCGGCGACTTGTAGCCGAACTGCGTGGTCAGCGCGGGCGCGATCTCGTTTTTGTAAGTCTGCTTGAGGCGCGCGGGCTCGTGCGGCAGGTTCGCGTCGTGCGCGAGCTCGGCCGGCGGCGCGCCCTTCTTCTCCTTGGACGGCTTTTCCTTCGCCGGCGCACCCTTGTCGGGCTTGGCGACCTTCTTGTCGGGTTTCTTGTCGGCCTTCTTGTCAGCTTTCTTGTTGTCAGCCATTGATCTGCTCGCCGTTGGATTTATAGAAGCGAACCTTGCGGCCGTCCTCCAGCATGCGGAAGCCGATGCGGTCGGGCTTCTGCGTCACCGGGTTCCAGATCGCGACGTTCGAGACGTCGATCGGGAGCTCCATGCTGACGATGCCGCCCGGCTGGTTCTTCATCGGGTTCGGCTTGGTGTTCTTCTTCACCGTGTTGATCCCGCTGACGACGACATGCTGCGCGTCGACGATCTTCGCGACGTCGCCGCGCTTGCCCTTGTCGCGCCCCGCGATGACGACGACGTTGTCGCCTTTCTTGATCTTTCGCATGATGAGGACCTAGTTACAGCACTTCGGGCGCGAGCGACACGATCTTCATGAACCGCTCGGTACGCAGCTCCCGCGTGACCGGCCCGAAGATGCGCGTGCCGATCGGCTCGAGCTTCTGGTTCAGGAGGACCGCGGCGTTGGTGTCGAAACGCACCAGCGCGCCGTCGTCGCGGCGGACGCCGTGGCGCGTGCGCACGACGACCGCGTTGTAGATCTCGCCTTTCTTGACGCGCCCTCGCGGTGCGGCATCCTTCACCGACACCTTGATCACGTCGCCGATGTGCGCGTAGCGGCGCTTGCTGCCGCCGAGCACCTTGATGCACATGACCGAGCGGGCGCCGGTGTTATCGGCGACTTCGAGCACCGTCTGCATTTGAATCATGGCGAACTTCTCTCCAACTTAACCCGCCTGCCGGCTCGCCCCGTCAGGGCCGGTTGCTTGCGCCGGAAGCTGCTTGGCCAGGCGGCCAGTTTTGGACCCCGTATCGGGCCCTCGAACGCGACGGGCCCCGGGAACAAGGCCGCGGCGCATTGCTGCCGGCGCACAGTGAAACTCGGGCGCCGGTGGTGCCGCGGCAGGTAATCCGAAATTATGGCAGGGAAATTGCTGCTCCGCAACCCCAACGAGCAGCAACAAGTTGCTCTCACCCTACTTGTTGCTGACCCTAGACCAGCTTGGCCTTCTCCAGCACCTTGGCCACGCGCCACGCCTTGAGCTTGGACAGCTTGCGCGTGGCGACGATCTCGACCAGGTCGCCTTCCTTGCATTCGTTGGCCTCGTCGTGCGCGTGGTATTTCGCCGACTTGGTCACCACCTTGCCGTACAGCGCGTGCTTGACGCGGCGCTCGACCAGCACCGTCACCGTCTTGTCCATCTTGTCGCTCACCACGCGGCCGATCTCGGTGGCGATCAGCGGCTTGTGCGCCGGCGCCTGCGGCGTCGTCCCGGCGTTACCCATCGGCTCGTTCATGCCGCGTTCCCTTGCGTTGTCTTCTGGTGGATCAGCGTGCGCGTGCGGGCGATGCCGCGGCGCACGTCCTTGAGCTTCGTCGTGTTCGTGAGCTGCTGCGTGGCCGCCTGCATGCGCAGCCCGAATTGTTCCTTCAGCAGCGCCTCGAGCTCGGTCTGCAACTCGGCGCGCGTCTTCTCGGCGAGGCCCTTCTTGGCGTCCTTGGATTTCATGGCGAGTCTCCGTCAGCCGATCAGGCGATGGACGAACGTCGTGCGGATCGGCAGCTTCGCGGCAGCGAGCGCGAACGCCTCGCGCGCCAGCGGCTCCTCGACGCCGTCCATCTCGTAGAGAACCTTGCCGGGCTGGATCTCCGCAACGTAGTACTCGGGGTTGCCCTTGCCGTTCCCCATGCGCACCTCGGCCGGCTTTTTCGACACCGGCTTGTCCGGGAAGATGCGGATCCAGATCCGCCCTCCGCGCTTGATGTGGCGCGTCATCGCGCGGCGCGCGGCCTCGATCTGGCGCGCCGTCAGGCGGCCGCGGCCGATCGCCTTCAGCCCGTACTCGCCGAAGCTGACCTTGTTGCCGACGGTCGCAACGCCCTTGTTGCGGCCCTTCTGCTCCTTGCGGTACTTCCTTCTAGCTGGCTGCAGCATTCTTCGCTCCTGCTCCTGCGCCCGGCGGCGGCGACCGGCGCGGACGTTTCGGCGCTTCCGGCGCCGGGGTCGGCGCCGCGGCCGGCTCGGCGTTGTGCGCCAGGACTTCGCCCCTGAAAACCCAGACCTTGATTCCGATCACGCCATAGGTCGTGCGCGCCTCGGAAAAGCCGTAGTCGATGTCGGCGCGCAGCGTGTGCAGCGGCACCCGTCCTTCGCGGTACCACTCGCGCCGCGCGATTTCGACGCCGTTGAGTCGTCCCGACGACATGATCTTGACGCCCTGGGCGCCCAGGCGCATCGCGTTCTGCATCGCGCGCTTCATCGCGCGACGGAACATGATGCGCTTCTCGAGCTGCTGGGCGATCGAGTCGGCGATGAGCTGCGCGTCGATCTCGGGCTTCCTGATCTCCTCGATGTTGAGGCCGACGTCGTGCCCCATCATCCGGCGCAGGTCGCTGCGCAGCGTCTCGATGTCCTCGCCCTTCTTGCCGATGACGACACCCGGCCGCGCGCTGTAGATCGTGATACGCGCGTTCTTCGCCGGGCGCTCGATCGCGATCTTCGCGACCGACGCGTGGGAAAGCTTTTTCTTCAGGTACTCGCGGATCTTGATGTCCTCGGCGAGCGTCGGCCCGTAGTTCTTGCTGTTGGCGAACCACTTCGACGTCCAGTTGCGTGCGACGGCGAGGCGGAACCCGATCGGATGAATCTTCTGTCCCATGAATGTCCCTCAGTTCGCCTCAGTTGGCTTTCCCGTCGCCAACGACGACGCGGATGTGACAGGTCTGCTTGCCGATCACGTTGCCGCGACCCTTGGCGCGCGCGGTGAAGCGCTTCAGCGTCGCGGCCTTGTCGACGTAGATCGTCTGCACCTTGAGCTCGTCGATGTCCGCACCCTCGTTGTGCTCGGCGTTTGCGATCGCGGATTCGAGCACCTTCTTCAGGATGCGCGCGCCCTTCTTCGGACTGAAGGCGAGGAGGTTCAGCGCCTTGTCGACCGGCAGGCCGCGAACCTGGTCGGCGACGAGCCGGCCCTTCTGCGCCGACAGGCGAACGCCGCGCAGCGTGGCAGTAGTTTCCATCGCCATCTCCTCAGCGCTTCGGCGGGCCGGACGGCGCCGAAGCTTTTCTGTCCGACGAATGGCCCTTGAACGTGCGGGTCAGCGCGAACTCGCCGAGCTTGTGCCCGACCATGTTCTCCGACACGTAGACAGGGATGTGCTGCTTTCCGTTATGGACGGCGATCGTCAGCCCCACGAAGTCGGGGGTGATCGTCGAGCGGCGCGACCAGGTCTTGATCGGCTTCTTGTCGTTGACCGCGCGTGCCGCTTCCACCTTCTTTTGCAGGTGGCCGTCGACGAACGGGCCCTTCTTGATCGAACGTGACATGTGTTATCCCTTCGTCGCGTGCCGGCGCCGCACGATCATCGTGTCGGTGCGCTTGTTCCGGCGCGTCTTCTTGCCCTTGGCGGGCGTTCCCCACGGCGACATCGGGTGGTGCCAGCCGCCGCCGCCGTTGGTGCGCCCACCCATCGGGTGGTCGACCGGGTTCATCGCGATGCCGCGCACCGTCGGGCGAATGCCGCGCCAGCGGTTGGCACCAGCCTTGCCGATCGAGCGCAGCGCATGCTCCTCGTTGCCCACTTCACCGATCGTCGCGCGGCAGTCGACGTGCACCTTGCGGATCTCGCCGGAGCGAAGCCGCAGCTGCGCATAGATGCCTTCGCGCGCGAGGAGCTGGACGGCCGCGCCGGCCGAGCGCGCAATCTGCGCACCCTTGCCGGGCTGCATTTCCACGCAGTGCACGGTGGTGCCGACGGGGATGCTGCGCAGCGGCAACGTGTTGCCCGGCTTGATCGGCGCCTCGACGCCCGACATGAGTTGCGCGCCCACCGCGACGCCACGCGGCGCGATGATGTAGCGTCGCTCGCCGTCGCCGTACAGCAGGAGCGCGATATTGGCGCTGCGGTTCGGATCGTATTCCAGCCGCTCGACCTTCGCCGCGACGCCGTCCTTGTTGCGACGGAAGTCGACGACGCGGTAATGATGCTTGTGGCCGCCACCCTTGTGGCGCATCGTGATGTGGCCGTTGTTGTTGCGTCCCGAGCCGCGCTTCTGGCTTTCGACAAGCGCCGCCACCGGCGCGCCCTTGTGGAGCGTCGGGTTGACGACCTTGACCAGCGAACGCCGGCCGGCCGAGGTGGGTTTGACTTTTAGAAGAGGCATGATGTTTGTCCTGGCGCTCTTGGTTGCCGGTCAGGCGTCCGTCGCGAAGTTGATTTCCTGGCCTTCCTTCAGGCAGACGTAGGCCTTCTTCCAGTCGCGTCGCCGTCCCGTCGTCTGGCCGAAGCGCTTCTTCTTGCCCTTGACGTTGACGATCTGGACCGAGGTCACCACGACGGGCTTGTCCTTCTTGCCGAACATCAGCTCGACTGCGGCCTTCACCTCCGGCTTGGTCGCGCGCGGATCGACGCGGAAGATCACCTGCTCGTGCTTGTCCGCGATCATCGTGCCTTTTTCCGAGACGACCGGCGCGAGCAGGACGGTCATCAGGCGCTCTGCGCTGTACTTGACGGGCGCGGTCATGTCAGAAGCTCCTCGAATTGCGCGACGGCGGCCTTGGTGAGCAGCACATGCTCGAAGCGCACCAGGCTGACCGGATCGACTTCGCGCGTTTCCAGCACCAGCACGTCCGTCAGGTTGCGCGAGCCGAGATAGACGTTGTCGTCGAGCTTGTCGGTGACGACGAGCAGCGTGCCCGCGAGGCCGTAACCCCTGATCTTCTGCGCAAACTGCTTGGTCTTCGGCGAATCGACCGCGAGCGTCTCGATCACGGCGAGCCGGTCCTCGCGCACGAGCTGCGACAGGATCGACGCGATGCCGGCGCGATACATCTTGCGGTTCACCTTCTGCGTGAAATTCTCGTCGGGCGACGACGGGAAGATCCTGCCGCCGCCGCGCCACAGCGGGCTGTTCGCCTGGCCTGCGCGCGCGCGACCGGTGCCCTTCTGCGCCCATGGCTTCTTGTGCGACTTGTTGATCTGGCTGCGACCCTTCTGCGCGCGCGTTCCCTGGCGCGCGTTTGCCTGGTACGCAGTGACGATCTGGTGGATCAGCGACTCGTTGTAGTCGCGCGCGAACAGCGCGTCGGACGCCGCATGCGTCGACGCCGCGCCGCCGTTGTCGCTGATGAGCTTGAGATCCATCGTCAGCCCCCCTTCTTCGCCGGGGCCTTGGCCGCGGTGTTGACGAGGACATGGCCGCCGTCCATGCCGGGGACCGAGCCCTTCACCAGCAGGAGTCCGCGCTCCGTGTCGACGCGAACGACCGGCAGCGTCTGCACGGTGCGCGTTTCGCTGCCGTAGTGACCCGCCATCCGCTTGCCCGGAAATACGCGGCCCGGATCCTGCGCCATCGAAATCGAGCCCGGCGAGTTATGCGAGCGCGAGTTGCCGTGGGTCGCGCGGTTCGAGCTGAAGTTGTGCCGCGTGATCACGCCCGTGAAGCCGCGACCCTTCGTCGTGCCGGTGACGTCGACCAGCTGGCCGACCGCGAACGTGTCGACGCCCACGACGTCGCCCGGCTTGAACTTCGCGAGCTCGTCGGGCGACACGCGGAATTCGCGCAGCAGCGTGCCGCCTTCCGCACCTGCCTTCGCGAGGTGCCCGGCCTGCGGCTTGGTCACGCGCGATGCGCGGCGCTTTCCGAAAGTGACCTGGACCGCGGCGTAGCCGTCGGTCTCCGGCGTCTTGATCTGCGTGACGCGGTTGTTGGCGACGTCGATCACCGTCACCGGGATCGCACGACCGTCGTCCGCGAAGACGCGCGTCATGCCGATCTTGCGCCCTACCATTCCGAGACTCATCTTCGTTATCCTTTCGACGCCGCCGATTTCGATTGACCGGCGGCTTTGTTGCGGTTTTTGCTACTGCAGCTTGATCTCCACGTCGACGCCGGCGGGCAGATCGAGCTTCATCAGCTGGTCGACCGTCTTGTCGGTCGGATCGATGATGTCCATCAGCCGCAGGTGCGTGCGAATCTCGAACTGGTCGCGCGACGTCTTGTTGACGTGCGGCGAGCGCAGGATGTCGTAGCGCTCGATCTTGGTCGGCAGCGGCACCGGGCCCTTGACGACCGCGCCCGAGCGCTTCGCCGTCTCGACGATCTCGAGCGCCGACTGGTCGATCAGCTTGTAGTCGAACGCCTTCAACCGGATGCGAATTCTCTGGTTTTGCATGTCAGCCTACTCAATGATTTTGGCGACGACGCCGGCGCCAACGGTGCGGCCGCCTTCGCGAATCGCAAAGCGCAGCCCGTCCTCCATCGCAATCGGCGCAATCAACGTCACCGTCATCCCGATGTTGTCCCCAGG
>JBDSLT010000280.1:0-2781 GCA_039916265.1 Casimicrobiaceae bacterium
CGAAAAGCTGTGCGCAGGCCGTCGCCAAGGCCGGCGTGCCGTGCCTGGTCGGCTTCCAGCGCCGCTACGACCCGACGTTCTCGGCGCTGAAGGCGCGCATCGATGCCGGCGAGATCGGCGAGCCGGAAATGCTCGTCGTTACGAGCCGCGACCCCGGCGCGCCGCCGGCGGAGTACCTGAAGCACTCGGGCGGCATCTTCAAGGACATGCTGATCCACGACTTCGACATCTTCCGCTGGATCCTCGACGATGAGGCGGAGACGGTCTACGCGACGGGCAGCGTGCTCACCGATCCGTCGATCGCGCAGGTCGGCGACATCGACGCTACCGCGGTGACAATCCGCACGAAGAAGGGCCGGCTCGCGCAGATCAACACGATCCGCCGCGCCGCGTACGGCTACGACCAGCGCTTCGAAGTGATCGGCGCGAAGGGCATGCTGCAGGCCGGCAACCATCGTCCGACCGAGGTCGTGGCGTGGAACGGCGACGCGATTGCCGCCGACAAGCCCGAGCACTTTTTCCTGGAACGTTATCGCGCAGCCTATGCGGCCGAGATGGCGCACTTTTTCGACGCGCTCGCCAAAGGCACGCCGCTGCGCACCTCGATCGACGACGGCGTCAAGGCGCTGGCGCTCGCCGAGGCGGCGACCACGTCGTGGCGCGAAAAGCGCATCGTGTCGCCGTGAGCGTGAGCGCCCTCCGCGTCGGCATCGCCGGTCTCGGCCGGATGGGGCGGCGGCACGCCGAGAACCTCGCGCGCCGCGTCCATGGCGTCGAGCTGGTGGCCGCCTGCAGCCCCGTCGCCGCCGAGCTCGACTGGGCGGCGCGCGAGCTCGGCGTGACCCGCGGCTTCGCCGACTACGGCGCGATGCTCGACAGCGGCGGCGTCGACGCCGTCTTCCTCGTCACGCCGACGACGCTCCACGCGCAGCAGATCGTCGACGCGCTGCACGCCGGCAAGCACGTCTTTTCGGAAAAGCCCCTGTCGCTCGAGCTTGGCGAGTGCATGCGCGTCGAGGCGGAAGCCGCGAAATTCCCGCACCTGAAGGTGATGATCGGCTTCGTGCGCCGCTTCGATCCGCACTACCAGGCCGCGCAGGCGCGGATCGAGGCCGGCGCGATCGGCCGGCCGTTCATGGTGCGGTCGCACACGCTCGACATGAACGACCCGAGCGGATTTTTCGTGCGCTTCTCCGAAACGAGCGGCGGCATGTTCCTCGATATGAGTGTGCATGACATCGACTGCGCGCGCTGGCTGCTGGGCGCCTCCGACGCACGGCGCGTGTTCGCTGCGGGGACGGTGGCCGTGCACGAGGGCCTGCGCCAATGGCGCGACGTCGACAACGGCATGGCGCTGTGCGAATTCCGCGACGGCTCGCTCGCATATTTCGGCGCGTCGCGCACGATGGCGCACGGCTTCGAGGCGCAGACCGAGATCGTCGGCACGGCGGGGCGCCTGACGGTCGGCACGACGCCGCGCGTCGACGACGTCGCCATCGCCGACGCGCGCGGCGTGCGCAGCGAATGCACGCCGACGTTCTACGAGCGCTTCGCCGATGCCTTTCTGCGCGAGGCGCAGGCATTTGCCGATTGCGTGCGCGAGGATCGCGCGCCGCCGCTGACGCTGCGCGACGCGACCGAGGCGACGCGCATCGGCATCGCATTGCGCGAATCGCTGCTCTCCGGCCGCGCCGTCGAGCTCTGACCCGCGCGCGACGTGACGCGGGAATCCAATGGAGGTGACGACCATGAAACGTATCTTCCGTAGCGCACGGAGCCGCTCCTGGCCGGCGGTTCCTGTCGCCGCGCTCGCCGTAGTCGCGTTCGGAGCGGTCGCGATGGGGCCTGATGTCGTCGTCAGCGACCGGGTCAAGCAGCTCACCCGCGCCACGCCTTGGAAGCAGGCCGGCGCCATTCCGGTCAACTTCAATACGCACCATCCGCAAGGCATGGCGAAGCTGGGCGACGTGTATTACGTGTCGTCGGTGGAGATCGTCACGCCGACCAAGCGCTTCGCTTCGCCGGTCGAAGGCTACGATCGCGACACGGGCGAGGGCAAGGGGCATCTGTTCAAGATCGACGCGAAGGGCAACCTGCTGGCGGACCTGCCGCTCGGCGAGGGGTCGATCTATCACCCCGGCGGCATCGACTTCGACGGCAAGTATTTGTGGGTGCCCGTGGCGGAGTACCGGCCCGACAGCCGCTCGATCATCTACCGCATCGATCCGAAGACCATGAAGGCCGAAGAAGTGCTGCGCTACGCCGATCACATCGGCGGCATCGTCCACAACACGGACGACCGCGCGCTGCACGGGGTGTCGTGGGGATCGCGGCGCTTCTACCGCTGGTTGCTCGACCCGCAGGGCAAGGTGACCAACGCGAGCGTCGCGCCCGGGGCCTTGCGCAAGCTCAACCGGTCGCACTACATCGACTATCAGGATTGCAAGTTCGTCGGCCGCAGCGAGATGCTGTGCAGCGGACTCAACAACTACCGGCCGGTGAAGGAGGGTCCGCGCTTTGCGCTCGGAGGCCTCGAGATCGTCGACCTTGTGCTGAACCGGCCGGTCCACCAGGTGCCGGTCGAGCTGTGGACGGCGTCGGGGCTGCCGATGACGCAGAATCCGTTCTGGATCGAGTCGGCAGCCGGGGTGCTGCGCGCCTACTTCATGCCGGAGGACGAGAAGTCGACGATCTACATCTATGAGATCGGCGGGAACTGAAGCTTCGAGAAATCGACGACGATGACTATCAATATCAATGGAGGAAGGATGTTCGCCATCA
>JBDSLT010000281.1:0-8973 GCA_039916265.1 Casimicrobiaceae bacterium
GCATCGCCCGGCGTCGATCCTCACCCAACGCGCGTCCCATGGCTGATCCGGCCGACCTCAATGTCGACGAACTGCGGCGCCGCGCGCGCCGGCGCCTCGTCGGCGCCGTCGTGGTGGCGCTGGTAGCCGCCGTCGTAGTGCCGATGCTGCTCGAAAGCGACCCCAAGCCGCTGGGCGAAAGCGTCGCAGTAAAGATTCCGCCTGTCGACGACGGCAGGTTCGTCAACCGCCTCACCGAAGGCACGACAACCCGACCGGCGGATGCCGCCGCCGCCAAAACGGATCCGGCGCCAAAAGACACGCGCAAGCCGGCGAGCGACGCCGACAACGCGATCGCGACGCCTCCGGCCAAGCCGCCCAAATACGACACGCAGATCGCTGCCGACAAGCCGGTTCCCGCGGTGCCGTCTGCGACCCGCGCACCGGAAGCGAAGGAGCCGGCGCCCCCCAAGACAGCGCCGAAGGCCGAGCCTCGCGCGGAACCGAAAGCGGAACCGAAGACGGAGCCACGGCCCGAACCGAAATCCGAGTCCAAAGGCGCCGCGGGCGTGGCAGCTTCTTCGGCGGCGAACGGAGCGACCAGGGACGGTTTTTCGGTCCAGCTCGCGGCGTTCTCCGACGACAAAGGCGCGAACGCGCTCGCCAACCGGCTGAAGCTCGGCGGCTATCCCGCCTACACCGAGGCGCTCAAGACGAGCCGCGGCACGCTGTGGCGCGTTCGCGTCGGACCCTATCCAACGCGCGAAGCGGCGAACGGGATGCGCGACAAGCTGAAGACCGAGGGCCAGAACGGCATCGTTGCGCCGTCGCGCTAGGCGCCCAATTTCGTGACGCCGTTCGACCTCGCGATTCTCGCGGTGATCCTGCTGTCGACGCTGTTTGCATTCGTCCGGGGCGTCGTGCGCGAGCTCATTGCGCTGGTGGCCTGGGTCGTCGGCATCGTCGGCGCGCTGGCGTTCGCGGCCGTCGTGGGCGCGTGGATTCCCGAGATCCCGGGCTATCCTGCCGTGCGCTACCTGATCGCATTTGCGGCGATCCTGATCGCGGCGCTCGTCATCGGTGCGATCATCGCAGCGCCGCTGGCGCGCGTGATCCGTGCGGCAGGCCTGGGATTCGTCGATCGCTTTCTCGGCTCCCTGTTCGGTCTGTTGCGCGGCGTGCTCCTGATTGTCGGCTTCGTCCTCGTGGCGGGACTGACTGCGCTGCCGCGCGCCGATTGGTGGCAGAATTCCGCGCTGACGCCGACGTTCGTCGTGGCAGCGCTGGCGTTGAAACCCTGGCTGCCGGCGCAATGGGCCGAGCGGCTCGACTACTCACGTGACGGTGCGCCTCGCGCACCGCCGCAGCGGAAGGCTTAGCGGATATGTGCGGAATCGTCGGCGCGGTCGCGCACACGCCGGTCAATCAGCTGCTGTACGACGGTCTCCTGCTCCTGCAGCACCGGGGGCAGGACGCTGCCGGCATCGCGACGTCCGAGGGCGCGGTCTTCCACATGTTCAAGGGCCCGGGCTACGTCCGCGACGTGTTTCGCACGCGCAACATGCGCGACCTGATGGGCAATGCGGGCATCGGGCACTGCCGCTACCCCACCGCCGGCTCGGCGTTCTCGGACCTTGAGTCGCAGCCGTTCTACGTGAACTCGCCGTTCGGAGTGACGCTCGGCCATAACGGCAACCTCACGAACAGCGAAGCGCTGAAGCGCGAGCTCTTCCAGCTCGACTTCCGGCACGTCAACACCAACTCGGACAGCGAAGTGCTGCTGAACGTGCTGGCGCTCGAACTCGAACGCGCCGCGCAGCATCATCGCCTCGACCCGAACGCGATCTTCAAGGCTGTCGCGGGCGTGCACCGGCGCTGCCGCGGAGCGTACGCAGTCGTCGCGATGATTGCGGGCTACGGCATGCTCGCGTTCCGCGATCCCTACGGGATCCGGCCGCTGTGCATCGGCAAGAACGAGGCGATGGGCGGATCGGAGTATCTCGTCGCCTCGGAGTCCGTGGCGCTGGAGCCGCTGGGCTTCTCGATGCTGCGGGACGTGGCGCCCGGCGAGGCCATCTTCGTCGATCAGTCCGGCGGGTTCCATGCGCGGCAGTGCGCGGACAACCCCGTTCTGTATCCGTGCATCTTCGAGTATGTCTATCTCGCACGGCCGGACTCGGTGCTCGACGGCGCATCGGTGTACGAGGCGCGGCTGCAGATGGGCGCGGCGCTCGGGCGCAAGATCCGTCACATCCCCGAAGCGGCCGACATCGACGTCGTCATCCCGATTCCCGACTCGAGCCGGCCTTCGGCGCTCGAGCTCGCGAACACGATGGGATTGAAGTATCGCGAGGGCTTCGTCAAGAATCGCTACATCGGCCGCACGTTCATCATGCCGGGCCAGGCGATGCGCAAGAAAAGCGTGCGCCAGAAGCTGAATCCGATCGGCATGGAGTTCAAGGACAAGGTCGTGCTGCTCGTCGACGACTCGATCGTGCGCGGCACCACGTCGCGCGAGATCGTGTCGATGGCGCGCGAGGCCGGCGCGCGCAAGGTCTACTTTGCATCGGCGAGCCCGCCGGTGCGCTTTCCGAACGTGTACGGAATCGACATGCCGAACCAGCGCGAGCTCGTCGCCACCGGCCGCAACGAGGCGGAGATCGCGCGCGAAATCGGCGCCGACCTCCTCGTCTATCAGGATCTCGACGCGCTGAAGGACGCGGTGCGCGCCGTCAACCCGCGCCTGTCCGACTTCGAGGCATCGTGCTTCGACGGCAAGTACATCACCGGCGATATTACCGCCGATTACCTCTCGCAACTCGCAGTCGAGCGCGACGAGGCGCGCGGCGAAGCGGACCTGCTCGAGGAAGAGAAGGAAGCGACGTAGACGTCGTCCTCGCGCAGGCGAGGTCGGGCGGGCTTCGGGTCCCGAGCGACGTGTTTACGGCCCGTCAACGGCCGGCCGGCACGCCGTCGAAGAAGTCCACCTCGCCGGTCTCGAGCGAGTACTCCGCACCCACGACCAGAAGTCCTTCGTGCAGGATGAGCTGCTCGAGGATCTCGGACCCATGCCGCAGCTGACTCGCGGACACGCGCACGTTCGCCCGCACCGCGTCGCCTACGAGCTTCTCGGGGTCGCGATGCTGCTCGGTGGCGAGAAGCGCTTCGACCGACGGGCGGATGCGATCCACGATCGAGTGGAGGTGCCGTGATTGCTTGTCGGTCGGACGGTGCAGCTCGTCGAGCGTGGCGAGCACTGCGCCGCAGCGCGAATGGCCGAGCACGACGACAAGCCGCGTGCCGAAACGCTCAGCGGCGAATTCCACGCTGCCGATCTGCGACGGCGCAACGATGTTGCCCGCGACGCGGATCACGAACAGGTCGCCCAGCCCCTGGTCGAAGACGATCTCCGCCGGCACGCGCGAATCCGAGCAGCCGAGGATGATCGCGAACGGCTCCTGCCCTGCGGCGAGCTCCATCCGCCGCGCGGTACTCGGCAGCGCGTCATGGCCACGGACGTTGGCGACGAAGCGGCGGTTGCCGTCGCTCAAGCGCTCGAGCGCGTCGTGCGCCGGGATCACGGGCATGGCGTCGTCGCCATGTCAGTCGGGAAGGGCCGCCCCGACCGACTGAGCTACCCCCTTCGGGGGCAGCGAGCGCAGCGAGCGTGGGGGTCGTTTCATCCCGGCGCGACCGATCCGGTTGCGGTGCCGATCGGCATGCTCAGCTATTCGAGCTTGCGGTCTTCACGCTTCGCGGCCGCCATCGCCTCGGGCTCGAGCTCTTCGGCGTAGCGATTGAGGCGAATGAACACGCCCCACCCCGCGAGCAGCAGACCCACCGAGGCGAGCAGAGCCGCCGCATAAGGGAGCTCGGTCATGTCCTCGTGCAGCGCCTTGAAGGTCGCAACAAGGCCCTCGATCGCCAGCGCCACGACAAGCACCACGAGAAAACGCGACAGAAAGCGGCGCACGCGGGTGGGGGCGCTGATGTGGGCGTCCCGAACGATTTCCTCTTCGAGGATCGTCTGCGCCATCTGGAGCGCGACGACGGCGGCGGCGAGCAAGCCCACCGCTTCGATGATCCCTTGTGCGGCCACGCGGTCCAGTCCCGAGATGGAGGCCGACCAACCGATGTGGGCGGCGATCACGATGAGCACGAAGGCAGCGCAGGCGAAAAGCAGGGCCATGAGCCCATGGACCGTCGCCACCAGCCGCATGATGGCCTTCACGGGATGTCCCGGTGCGTGGCCTGCGTCAGAAGAATTTCCATCATGAGCGAGAGGACGAGGAACGCCGGTGGGCAGTGCGCATACCCTCTTTCCAGTATCTCATGCCCGATGGCCTGCGGAGGATCGTTCGCCGCCCCGATACCTGCCTGTAGCCCGCTCCCGCGAGACTGCCGCCTGCCGCCGCTCATTCGTCGTCGAGGCGCCGGCGCGTGGCCTTGATCCTGCCGCGCGCGACCTTCTCGTCGACGCGCCGGCGCTGCGAGCCGCGGGTCGGCCGCGTCGGCTTGCGAATCGATCGCGGCACCGCGGCAAGGTCCACGATCTGCTGCAGGCGGGACAGCGCGTCGTCGCGATTCTGCTCCAGGCTGCGATACCGCTGCGCCTTGATGACGATCACGCCCTCCGCCGTGATGCGCCGGTCGGCCAGCGACATCAGGCGCTGCTTGACGTCGTCCGACAGCGACGAGGCGCGGATGTCGAAGCGAAGCTGGACCGCGTTGGAGACCTTGTTGACGTTCTGTCCGCCTGCACCCTGCGCGCGCACCGCGGTGAGTTCAACTTCGGCGGGAAGGACGCGGTTGATGTTCCCGGACATGCGGCGGGCTTCCTGGCAACCGCGCGCGCGCTCAGCGCGTTGCCGCGACGGGATCGTGCCGCCGCTCGCCATCCGGAAGCGCGACGACGCACGGCGCAAAGATCTGGATGCGGCAGTCCCGGCACGTGGGCACGTCGAGCCGGGCGTAGATCGCCGCGATGACGTCGATCCCCTGCGCGAAGACGTTGTCCTCACCGATGTCGTTCATATAGCCACCCCTGCGCAGCAGGTCGCGCACCGCGTCCTTCATGAACCAGATGTACAGTCCGCCGCCCATCGCGCGACGGCGCCGTGCCTCGCGCGCCAGCATCTCGGCGCCGGAGATGTCGACCATGTTGATCCCGCTGGCGACGATCAGCAGGTGCTTCTGGTGCGGAGCCTCGCGATCGATCCGCCGGAATGCGTCCTCGACGTGCTCCACCGCGCCGAAAAAGATCGACCCGTTGACGCGCAGGATCTTGAGCTGCGGGCAGTCGGGAAGACCCGTGTCGGCATCGAAATGGAACGCGCCGCGCCCCTGCGCGGGCTTGACGTCGAGTATCCCCGGATGCGCGGCCTGATTGAGGAACAGCATGAGCGACAGCCGCACGCCGGCGTAGATCGCCGTCTGGAGGCCGAAGAACAGCGCGGCGATCAGCGTGACGAACAGCACCGCCGACTCGGGGCGGCTCGTATGCGCGATCGCCCGCAGGTGTCCGAGGTCGACGAGGCCGTAGGCGATTAGCAGCAGGATCGCGGCCATCGACGCGCAGGGCAGGTACGCGGTGAGCGGCGCGACGACGAGCACGATGGCGACGAGGAACAGCGACCCGTAGACGGCGGCGAGCGGTGTCTTTGCGCCGGCTTCGTAGTTGGCTGCACTGCGGTTGAACGAGCCCGCCGACGGGAACGACGAGAAGAACGCGCCGGCCAGGTTGGAAATGCCCTGGCCGATGAATTCCTGGTTGTTGTCGATCCGCTGGCCCGACCTGATCCCGATCGAGCGGCCGACGCCGATCGCCAGCGTCAATGCGAGGATCGTGTTGGCGAGCGCGATCGGCGCGACCTTGCCGATCGAATCGGGCGACAGGTCCAGGCCGCCGAGGCGCGCGATGCCCATCACGAGCTGAAGGAAGCCCGTGAGCAGCGTTACCGTGAGCACCAGCGAAACGTAGTTGGCGCTGCCTGGCGCGGCGAGCGAGCCCACGCTCGCCAGCAGCAGGATCGCGACCGCATTCGTCGGCCCGGCGATCATGTGCCAGCTCGAGCCGAACAGCGCCGCGAGCGCCGGCGGCACCATCGCCGCGTAGAGCCCGTACTCGGGGGGCAAGCCGGCCAGCAGCGCGAACGCTACGCCCTGCGGCAGGCCCAGCAGCGCGCCGGTGGCGCCCGCGACGAGATCGGCCCGTGTGGAGCTGCGGTCGACGCGCGGCCACCAGCGCAGGAACGGAAGCATGGTCCGCAACGGCCGCGATGACTGCGCCACGGCTTGCCCGCCCGCGCCGGCGTCAGTCGCCCGGGCGCCCGCCGCTGCGAAAGCGCTCGTGCACGCGATCGTCGGTGAGCTCGCCGCTGAAGTACGATGCTTCCAGCCACATCACGTTGATGATGCCGAATGCGAGGGCGAGGCCGAGGCCGAGAATCCAGGCGAAGTACCACATGCGATGCGCTCCGTCGTGGGTATCAGTATTCGTTGCGCAGCGTTTCGAGCGTGATCGTGCCGCGAAGCTTGGCATACGCCCAGGCCGTATACAGCGCGACCAGCGGCACGAACACGACGGTGACCCAGAACATGATCTGCAGGGTGAGTTTGCTCGACACGGCGTCCCACGCCGTCAGGCTGCTGGCGGGGTCGGTCGACGAGGGCATGATGAACGGGAACATCGACACCCCCGCGGTGAGGATGACGCCGGCCACCGCGCACGCGCTCCCCAGCAGCGGAAGCACCGGCCGGCGCGTCATCGCGGTGAGGACGACGAGAAGCGCGCCGCCGAAGGCCAGCAGCGGCGCGGCGATCGCGTAGCGGAAGCGGCCGTAGTTGTCGAGCCATGCGCCGGCGACCCTCTCGACCTTTTTCGCGAGGATGGGCGTCACGCCGTTGACGTCGGGGATCGACAGGACCCGGAAGCCGTCTATGCCGGTGGCGATCCACGCGCCCGCGGCCGCGAACGCGACGACGACCACGATGCCGGCGATCCGCGCCGCGCGCGCGGCACGCCTTTGCAGTTCACCGTCGACGCGCATGCGGAGATAGCACGCGCCGTGCATGACCAGCATCGCGACGGCCAGCACGCCCGCGAGCAGCGCGAAGGGGTTCAGCAGTTGCCAGAAGCTTCCCGTGTAGAAGGAGCGCAGGTCGGCGTCGAAATGGAACGGCACGCCGCGCAGCAGGTTGCCGAAGGCGACGCCGAACACCAGCGCCGGCACGAAGCCGCCGATGAACAGCCCCCAGTCCCAGGCGGCGCGCCACCGCGGATCGTCGACCTTGTTGCGGTACTTGAAGCCGACCGGACGGAAGAACAGCGCGAACAGCACGAGCAGGATCGCGGCATACATGCCCGAGAACGCCGCGGCGTAGACGAGCGGCCACGCGGCGAACACGACGCCGCCGGCGATCACGAGCCACGTCTGGTTGCCTTCCCAGTTCGGCTCGATCGAGCGCAGGATCACGCGCCGCTCGTCGTCGCTGTGACCGATGAAGGGCGACAGCATGCCGATGCCGAGATCCCAGCCGTCCGTCAGCGCGAAGACGATGATGATCGCGCCCACGAAGCACCACCAGATCACCTTGAGCGTGTCGTAGTCGAAGATCACGGTGTCAGGCGCCGGCCGGGCGCGGTGCGGCCCTGTCGGGCGCGGGCGCGCCCCCGCCGGGCTCGCCGAAGTAGCGGCCGGTCCCGAGGCTCGCCGGGCCGAGCCGGATGTATTTCAGCATCAGGTACATCTCGACGACGAACAGCGCGGTGTAGAAAATGACGAAGGCGGCGAGGCTCGCGTACACGCTCGACGCGGACAGGCTCGACACGCCCAGCATTGTCGGCAGCACGCCGCTGATGCTCCACGGCTGGCGCCCGTACTCGGCGACGATCCACCCGAGCTCGGCGGCCACCCACGGCAGGGGAATGCTCCAGACGGCGAGCCGCAACAGCCAGCGCTGCTCGGAGAGCCTGCGCACGGCGAGGAAGAAGAACGCCGCCGAGAAGACGAACAGGAACCACACGCCGAGCCCGACCATGATCCGGAAGCTCCAGAACATCGGCGCCACCTTGGGGATCGTGTCCTCGGCCGCCAGCCGCACCTGCGCGGGCGTCGCGTCGACGACGTTCGCCGTGTACTTCTTCAGCAGCAGCCCGAAGCCGAGATCGGCCTTGTGCTGGTCGAAGAGCGCGCGGGTCTGCACGCTCTTGTCGCCGTCGCGCAGCTTGCGCAATGCGCCGTAGGCGATCATGCCGCTCTCGATTCGCACGAGGTGCTGCGCCTTCAATTCCTGGATTCCGGTCACCACGCCCGTCGTCGACCGCGTGGCGATCAAGCCGAGCAGCCATGGAATGTGGATGGCGGCGTCGGTGCGCTGCTCGCGGTCGTTCGGAAAGCCGAACGCGGTGAAGGACGCGGGCGCAGGCTGGGTCTTCCATTCGGCCTCGATCACGGCGAGCTTGACCTTCTGCGTCTCGCCGGTGGTATAGCCCGATTCGTCGCCGAGCACGATCACCGACAGCGTCGAGGCGAGCCCGAACCCGGCGGCCACCGCGAACGAGCGGAGCGCAAACGCGACGTCGCGCGTCTTCAGCAGGTACCACGACGAGACGCCGAGGACGAACATGCACGCGGTCACGTAGCCGGCCGCCACCGTATGGACGAACTTCGCCTGCGCGACGGGGTTGAAGAACACCTCGCTCAAGCTGACGAGCTCCATGCGCATGGTCTCGTAGTTGAACTCGGCGCCGACGGGATTCTGCATCCAGGCATTGGCGATCAGGATCCACAGCGCCGACAGGTTCGAACCCAGCGCGACGAGGAACGTCACCAGCAGATGCTGCACCTTGCCGAGGCGCTGCCAGCCAAAGAAGAACAGGCCGACGAACGTCGATTCGAGGATGAACGCCATCAGGCCTTCGATGGCGAGCGGGACGCCGAAAACGTCGCCGACGTAATGCGAGTAGTAGGCCCAGTTGGTGCCGAACTGGAA
>JBDSLT010000282.1:0-3703 GCA_039916265.1 Casimicrobiaceae bacterium
CGCTGGCTGCGCGTCGCGACGGTCAGCCGCGCGTTGCGCGCGACGCCCTCGCCGGGATCGATTCCTCCGCGGCGACGCCGCAGACGCGGCGCCGCGCGTACCTGCAGCGCGCACGCATCGCCATCGAAACGGGCGAGATCGCGGCAGCGACCGAGGACCTCGCGCAGGCGGACGCGCAGGCGCGCGCCGGCGCGTCGGCGTCGCCGGAGGTCGACCTGTTCGCACGGACGCTCGACGCGCGGGTCGCGGCCGCGCGGGGCGAGCGCGAGCGCGCCGTCGCAGCGTTGCGCGCGCTGAGCGATGAACTCGCCGCGGCGCCGGCGCTGTCGTCGAGCGATCTGCGACTGGCGGTGGGCGTCTATCTGGCGGCCGGCGAGCTCGCGCTCCATCGTGCGACCGAGGCCGGCGCCACGCTTGACGCGCTGCTGCCCGAGGTGCTCGCCACGTTGCATCCGGCCGATCCGGTGCGCACGGATGCGGTGATCACCCGGGCGCTGGTCGACCGTGCCGAGGGGCGCTTTCGCGCTGCTCAGGATCGCGTGGCGGCGGCGCTCGGCGAAGTGGCCGCCACCGCCGGAACGGCGAACCTCGCGTATGCCCAGCTCGCATGGCGCCATGCGTTGAACGCGACCGTCGCCAACCGGCCGCTCGAGGCGATTCCCGCCCTCACGCGCGCCGTGGCGTGGTTCGACGACGCGCTCGGCGCCGACAATCCGTTCACGCGCAGCGCGCGCGAGGCGCTGGCCTACGCCTACGCCGCTGCCGAACGACTGCCGGAAGCGATCGCGCTGCAGCGCGCTGTCGTGTCCGCGTACGCGGCGTCGGCGCAAACGTCGCCGTCTGCGCTGGTGGCCGTCCGCCACAACCTGGCGAACTACCTGGGGCGCGACCACCGCTATCACGAGTCCGAAGCGCTGCTCGACGCGTTGATCGTCGGGGCGCCCGGCGCCGGCGTACGTCCCGAACGCGCGGCGCATCTGGAGCTCGATCTCGCCTACGTGCTACTGCAGACGGCGCGGGCGGCCGACGCCTGTCGCCGCGTGCAGGCCGTGGGATCGGCGGTGAATGCCGGCCTCGCGCTGCCCGCGGACCTCGCATCCGAGCACGCGCTGCTGGCGGCGCTTTGCAGGTTCCGCGAGTCGCACAGCGAAGGGATCGCGCGCCTGCGCGAGGTTGTGGCGCGGCGGGTGGCGCTCTTCGGCGCCGACAGCGTCGCCGGCCTGGCGGCGCAGGCGGCGCTGGCGCGCGCGCAGATGGATGCCGGCGACGCGGCCGGAGCGCGCACCTCGCTCGAAGCGCTCGCCGCCACCGTCGAGGCGATGCGCCAGGTCGAAGCGCCCGATGCGACCGGCGCGCGCAACGCCTTCGCGCAATGGCTGCAAAGCGACGCGCTGTTCGCCGGCTACCGCGATCTCGCGTTCCTCGAGGCGCGCTCGGGGAACGTCGCGCGGGCCATTGGCGCGGCGGAAGCGTCGCGCGGGCGCAGCCTCAACGACGCCATCGGCGTCGCACAGGACATCGCGGGCATGCCGACGCGCGACCAGTACCGCGCGGGCGCGCTGCTCGCGCGCATTCGCGAGCACGACGCCGAAATCGCGCTACTCGCGCCTGCGGATCCCGCCCGGACGGCGCTCGAGGTCGCGCGCTCGGAAGCTGCGGCGGCGCTGGACGCCCTGCGCGTGGCGGCGCCCGCCAGCGCACGAGCGGGCGAAGCATTCGACGTGGACCGCGCGCGGGCGCGCCTTCCCGCGGCCACCGCCTTTGTCGGCATCGAGGTCGTGCATGGAGGCGTCTGGGCGTACGTCGTGCGGCGCGACCGCGCACCCGTCGCGGTCATGCTCGACGCCGCCGTGCCGCTGCTCGGCGCGCTGCGACCCCTGTGGACGGCGCTGTCCTCGCCGCGCACGGAGCTCGCGCCGATCTGGCGAACGGTAGACGGGGCCTACGTCAACGCGCTCGGCGCCCCGTCCGCCGGCGCGCGGCGCATCGCACCGGCGGCGCTCGCCGAAACGCTGGCGCAGGCGCTGATCGTTCCGCTGCTGCCTGCGTTGCGCGGCGTCACGTCCCTCGTCGTCGCGGCGGACGGCCCGCTGGCGGCGTTTCCCTTCGACGCGCTGGCACTCGGCGGCGTACCGCTCGCCGCGCGCTTCTCGATTCGCCGCGCGCCGTCGCTGCGCGTCTTCGTCGGGCGTACGCGGCCGGCCTCGCCCGCGCGGCATCGCCGCGATCTCGTGGCGATCGGTGCACCCGACTACGCCGCGCTGACGCCGACGGCGGCAGGGCCGCTGCCTACGCGCGCCTGGGAACCGTTACCGGGTGCGAGCGCCGAGATCGCGACGATCGCGGCGATGTTTCCTCCCGACCGGCGCCTCGTCGTCGCGGGCGACGCGGCGTCGAAGGCGCGCGTCGTCGAGCTTGCCCGCGACGGCACGCTCGCGACCACGCGCTACGTGCACGTCGCCGCGCACGGATTGCTTTCCGCCGACGCGCCGCAATGGTCGTCGATCGTCCTCGCCGACGACGGCGCCGCGAGTTACCTGACCGCCGCGGAGATCGCGACCTTCGCCATCGGGGCGGATGTCGTCGTGCTGTCCGCCTGCGAGACCGCGCGCGGCAAGGAAGTCGCCGGCGAGGGGATGTTCGGGCTGCCGTACGCGCTCGCCGTGGCAGGTGCGCGCGCTACGCTGTTGACGCTGTGGCCGGTCGCCGACCGGCCGACCGCCGACTTCATGCGCCGCTTCTACGCGAGGCTCGCGCAGGGCGCCGCGCCCGACGTTGCCCTCGCGCGCACCAAGCGCGATTTCATCCGCTCCAGGTCGTTTTCGGCGCCGTTCTACTGGGCGCCGTTCGTGCTCTACGGAAACTGAAGGCGCGGCGTCACCGGCGGTAGCGGCGCAACGCCTCGCGCAGGAAACCGAGTTGCGCCTCGAAGCGCTTGCACTGGGCGCACACGTTGAGGTGCATCCGGAGCTTCCAGCGCTCGAACGCCGACAGCCGCGTGTCCTGCGCGCGCGAAGCGAAGTGCGTGGCTTCCTTGCACGAGATGATGTGGCCGAGGGCCTTGAGGAGGACGCTCATGGGGATTCGTCTGCGTCGGGTCGCGGCATCCGTTTCAAGCGCCGCGGGCCTGGCCGGCGAACCAGTTCTGTTCGAGGCACTGCCGGAGTGCCATCCTGGCCCGATACAGGATGACCCACAGGTTATTCGCCGTAATCGTCAATTCCTTACAGATCTCGTCGGACTCGAGCTCCATCACCTCCCGCATCATGAAGACGCGCGCCGTGTTGGGCGGGAGCTTTTCGAGGCAGAACTCCATGATGTCGAAGAACTGCTGGCGCGATAATGCGTTCTCGGGATCGCCCCAATCGGCCGGCGGCGCCTCCCAGCGGCCGTTGTCCTGGAACATCGGGTCGAATTCGTCGAGATCGCACTCCTGGTCGAACGACGCCTCGAATATCGGTTGCCGCTGCTTTTGGCGGATCGCGTCGACGATCTTGTGCTTGAGGATGCCCGTCAGCCACGTCTTGACGCTCGACCTGCCGGTGAAGCCGGCCTGGGCGGTGAGCGCGGCGAGCAGCGTCTCCTGGACGACATCCTCGGCGAGATCGTGGTCGCGAAGCTGCAATTGCGCCACGCGCAGCAGGTAGCGACGATGGGTGTCGAGCTCGGCAGCGAAACTGGCGGCATCCATCGGGTCGGCGGG
>JBDSLT010000283.1:0-3917 GCA_039916265.1 Casimicrobiaceae bacterium
TTCCGGCGAGCTCTATCGCTTTGCCTTCTGGCATTGCCGCGACCGCTAGCCGTTGCTGCTGCAGGTTCTCGGCGGCTTCACCTGCAGTGAAATCGCGGGCGTGCTGGCCACGAGCGACGCCGCAATAATGACGCGGCTCTCTCGCGCGCGCACCGCCATTAGAAAGCTGCTGGTCGAGCCGAGCGGCCGGCCGCTGGAGCAAGCCAGATGAATTGCATCGAGTTGCGCCGTCACGCGCTCGCGACACCGCGGGAACTGAACGCCGCAGCGCAGGCGCACCAGCGTGCGTGCCCGTCGTGCGCGGCATTCGTGAAACACCTTCATGTCTTCGACGAAGACGTCGCCAACGAACTTTGCGTTCCGGTTCCGGAAGGCCTCGCCGATCGTGTGCTGCTGCATGCGCAGCGACATACGGACTCCCACGCGCGCGATCGTGCCATGCCTTTGGGGCGCCTGCGCGCCGCGCTGGGCGGGCTCGGACGCGCGGCGATCGGGTCGCTGCAGCGCTTTCCTGCAAGGGTCGTCCCGGTCGCGCTCGCCGCAACGCTGCTGCTCGGCGTCGGCTTCGCGTCGATCTACGCACTGACGCTCCAGGAGGAGCGCGTCGCGCTCGCGGTCATCGCGCACGTCGCGCAGGACGAGACCGACGAGGTCGCGACCAAGACGGCGGCCGATGCGCCTGCCGCCGTTCCCTCCGCCGTGCTCGCGGCGTCCGGCGTGCGCCTACCCGGCAACTTCCACGAAGTCCGCTATCTCGGACGCTGCGGTCCGCCGAGCCATACCGGCGAGCATATCGTGATGCAGTCGCCGTTCGGGCGCGCGTCGCTGGTGCTGATGTCGGGCGAGGCCGCGCACTTTCGCATTGTCCGCTTCGACAACGGGCGCTTCGCGGTCATGGCGCCGGCACGCGTCGGAAGCCTCGCTGTCGTTGCGGCTTCGGAGCAGGCCGCCGTGCAGATCGCCGGACTGATGCTGTAGCTCGGCGCGCCTTGGGCGGGCAGTCCGCAGCGGCGAACCACGGTTCGATGGATAATGGGGTGGATTCCCAGTGTCCTTGGCGTGCGTGCCGGCAGGCTTCAGGATTCGCGGGAGGAACGAACGAGGAGCGGCTGACATGGCAAACGTGGGCTTCATCGGCCTCGGCATCATGGGCGCGCCGATGGCGGAACACCTGATCAAGGGCGGGCATCGCGTGTTCCTGCACAGCCGCAGCGGAGTTCCCTCCGCATTGACCGAGGCGGGCGGCGTGGAATGCGGAAGCGCGACGGAGGTCGCGCAGAAAGCCGACCTGATCTTCGTCATGGTTCCCGACACCCCGGACGTCGAGGCCGTGCTGTTCGGCGACGGCGGCGTGGCGCGGGGGCTCGCCAAAGGCAAGACCGTTGTCGACATGAGCTCGATCTCGCCGCTGGCGACGAAGGCGTTCGCCGCGAAGATCGACGCGCTGGGCTGCGACTACCTCGACGCACCGGTGTCTGGCGGCGAGGTCGGCGCCAAGGCCGCGTCGCTGACGATCATGATCGGCGGCAGCGAAGCGGCGTTCGCGAAGGTCAAGCCGCTGTTCGAGTTGATGGGCAAGAACATCACGCTCGTCGGCGGCAACGGCGACGGTCAGACGACGAAGGTCGCAAACCAGATCATCGTTGCGCTGACCATCGAAGCGGTCGGCGAGGCGCTGCTCTACGCGAGCAAGGCAGGAGCCGACCCCGCGAAGGTGCGCCAGGCGCTGATGGGCGGCTTCGCTTCGTCGCGCATCCTCGAAGTGCACGGCGAGCGGATGGTGAAGCGCACGTTCAATCCGGGCTTCCGGATCGAGCTGCATCAGAAGGACCTCGGCCTCGCGCTTTCCACCGCCCGCACCCTCGGCGTGTCGCTGCCCAACACGGCGACGTGCCAGGAGCTGTTCAACGCCTGCGCGGCGAACGGTGCCGCCGCGCTCGATCATTCGGCGCTGGTGCAGGCGCTGGAAAAGCTCGCCAATTTCGAGGTCGGCCAACAAGCGGCGTCGCGCTGAACGGGTTCGTGGAAGCCGCGGTGATGTCGGGGGAGCGCGCCTTGTTGCGCGACATGTTCGACGCGGCGATCGCCGCGGCACAACCTGTGCGCTGCGTGCCGCCGCATCTGCCCGCGCCGCCGAAGGGACGCACGATCGTGGTTGGCGCCGGCAAGGCGTCGGCGGCGATGGCGCGCGCGTTCGAGGATCGTTGGAGCGGACCCGTTGCGGGGCTCGTGGTCACACGCTATGGCTACGCGGTGCCATGCGCGCGCATCGAGATCGTCGAGGCGGCGCACCCGGTGCCGGACGCCGCAGGACTCGCGGCGGCGACGCGTATGCTCGGCATGGTCGGCGGACTCGGCGAGGACGATCTCGTCGTCGCGCTGATCTCCGGCGGCGGCTCTGCGCTGCTGCCGCTTCCCGCCGCCGGCCTCACGCTGGACGACAAGCAGAACGTCAATCGCGCGTTGCTGACATCCGGCGCGACGATCGGCGAAATGAACTGCGTGCGCCGGCACCTGTCGGCGATCAAGGGTGGCCGACTCGCTGCCGCATGCCACCCTGCGAAAGTGGTGACGCTGCTGATGTCCGACGTGCCGGGCGACGATCCGATCGCCATCGCGTCGGGCCCGACGGTCGCCGACCCGACGACCTGCGCCGACGCGCTCGAAGTGATCCGCCGCTACGGCATCGTCGTTCCCGCCGCGGTGGCGCGCGTGCTGGAATCGGGCGCGGGGGAAACGCTGAAGCCCGGCGATCCCAGGCTCGCCGGCGCGTCCACGACCATGATCGCGACACCGCAGCGCTCGCTGGAAGCGGCCGCCGACGTCGCGCGCAGTGCGGGCTTCACCCCGGCGATCCTCGGCGACAGCCTCGAAGGCGAGGCGCGCGACGTCGGCAAGGTGATGGCAGGCATCGCGCAGCAGGTGAGTCGGCACGGCCAGCCGTTGCGCGCGCCGTGCGCGCTGCTGTCCGGCGGCGAGACGACGGTGACGGTGCGCGGTCGCGGCCGCGGCGGGCGCAACGTCGAGTTCCTGTTGTCGCTCGCGATCGCGCTCGACGGAATGGCTGGCGTTTTCGCCCTGGCCGGCGACACCGACGGCGTCGACGGCCAGGAAGAGGTCGCCGGTGCGATCGTGACGCCGGACACGCTGGCACGCGCGTGGGCGAAGGGCATGCGCCCGCGCGACGCGCTGTCCGACAACGACGGCCACGGGTTCTTCGAGGCGCTGGGCGATTCGGTGGTCACGGGTCCCACGCTTACCAACGTCAACGACTTTCGCGCGATACTCATCGCGTGACCGGCAGGGGCAGGAGACAGGATGCGCTTCGGAGCTGAGCTGATGCGGCAGGCGGATGCGCTCGCGCTGTTCAGCGAGGACGCGCCGCGAATCACCCGCACGTACCTGAGCGAGCAGCACCGGCTGGCGGGCGAGTACCTGATCGGCCTGATGGAGCGTGCCGGCATGGAGGCGGGCTTCGACGCGCTCGGCAACATCGTCGGCCGCTACGCAGCCGACGACCCCGCCGCGCCGGTGGTGATGACCGGCTCGCACCAGGACAGCGTGCGCAACGCAGGCAAGTACGACGGCCTGTTCGGCATCATCACTGCGATTGCCTGCGTCAAGGATCTGCACGAGCGCGGCAAGCGACTGCCCTACACGTTCGAAATCGTCGGCTTCGGCGACGAGGAAGGCGTGCGCTTCGGCGTCACGCTGATCGGCAGCAAGGCGATGGCGGGCAGCTTCGAGCCCGCGTGGCTCGACAAGACCGACGACCAGGGCGTCACGATGCGCCGCGCGCTCCTCGACTTCGGCGGCAACCCCGAGGGATGGCGCGAAGTGGATCGGCGCGGCCGCAACGTCGTCGCGTACGTCGAGTCGCACATCGAGCAGGGACCCGTGCTGCACAACGCCGGGCT
>JBDSLT010000284.1:0-2522 GCA_039916265.1 Casimicrobiaceae bacterium
GCGAAGTGGCGCGGATCGGTGGTGGCGACAATGGCGTCGGACAGCGCGGCGCAGCGCCGCGTGCGCAGCGTCCGGCGCTCGCCGCCGCGCCGCCATTCGGACGCGTCGTCGATCGCGCCGACGAAGGATTCACCGACGAAAGGCTGATGCGCGACCCCGAGGATCGGACGCGTGCCGTCATGCAGCGCGATCAGCGTCGCCCAGTGGAGCTGTCCGAGGATGAAGCTGCGCGTGCCGTCGATGGGATCGATCACCCACGTGTAGCGCGAGGTGCCCGGCTCGCGGCCGTGCTCCTCGCCGAACACGCCGTGATCGGGCCACGCGCGTGCGATCTCCGCGCGGATCACCGCCTCCGCGGCGCGGTCGGCCTCGGTCACCGGATCGTAGCCGCGCGCGCCGCCCTTGTCCTCGACGACGATCGTCTCGCGGAAGTGCGGCAGGATCGCCTCGCCCGCCGCGGTGGCGACGCGAACGGCGAACTCGAGGAAGTCGGAAGCGATCGCCAACTGCCGGCTCGTCTCGTGGCGTCGAGTCGCTAAGGCCGGCGGGCGAAGATCGTCACGCCGGCAAGCTTTTCCTGCGCCTCGATCAGCGACGGCACGTACTTGTCGCCGAAACCGAGCGCGTTCGCGGTGACGAGGCTCTGGTGCACGGCCTCGCCGATCGTCGACGGGATCATCATCGCCTCGGTGAAGTGCGTGTAGTAACGCAGGTCCTTGGCGGCGTTGGCGAGGGTGAACTTGAGTCCGCCGAGATCGCCCGACTCGAGCATCTTGCCGACGACCATCTGGAACAGGCCCGAGTTCACCGCGCCCGCCGAGATCACCTCGTGCAGCTTGCTGATCGACAGGCCGGATTTCGCGGCCGCCGCGCAGGCTTCCGCGCTCGCCGTGCAGATCGCCTGCGCGAGGAAGTTGTTGATGAGCTTGAGGATGATTCCGTGGCCCGCCGGACCCGCGTGGAAGATGTTCTCGCAAAAGGCGGCGAGCACGGGCTTCACTTCGGCGAACGACGCGTCGTCGGCGCCGACCATGATGTTGAGGCGCCCCTGCTCGGCCTCGACCGGCGTGCGCGCCAGCGGCGCGTCGATGAACTTCACGCCCTGCTTCGCCAGCGCCTCGCGGGTTTTGGTCGTGGTCGCCGGCTCACTCGTCGAGGTATCGACGACCACGAGGCCGCTCTTCGCAGCGCTCGCAATGCCGTCGGCGCCGAACACGGTCTCCTCGACCTGCGGCGCCCCGGTGACGCACAGGAACACGATGTCGGAGGCGCGGGTCAACTCCGCCGTCGTCTTCGCTTCCTTCGCTCCCTTGGCCACGAGGTCGTCGACGGGCGCGCGGTTGCGATGCGCGCGAACGGTCAGCGGATAACCCTTGGTGACGAGATTCTTGGCGATGCCGTGGCCCATGAGGCCGACGCCGACGAAGCCGATGCGCGGCTTTTCCATCTGACTCTCTCCTTCGTATTGCGGGTGGTGGCCGGGGTCCGGCGGAAGCCGGACGCTTGCGGGGAAGCGAACGATAGCGTGTTTTCAGTCGACTGCGGGCGGCTCCCGAACCACGGGACGCACGCGGCGGCGCTCGAACAGCGCGACCGCCAGCCCGCTGCCGGCGATGATCAGCATGCCGACCATCGACGCGCCGTCGGGCAGGTCGCCGAACAGGATCCAGCCGACCAGCATCGCCCAGACGAGATGCATGTACGTGAACGGCGTCAGCGCCGACGCGGGCGCGCGCTGGAACGCGAGGATGAACATGAAGTGCCCGAGCGTTCCGAGCAGTCCGGTCGCGCAGACGAGGAGCGTGTCGCGCCACGGCATGTCGGGGCGGATGTCGAGGAAGGGCAGCAGCGGGGTCATCACGACGGTGCAGATCAGCGCCGGGTAGAAGAGCGTGACGCGCGGGTCCTCGTCGGCGGCGAGGCGCGTCATGATCTGGAACGACGCGTAGACGCACGCGGCAACCAGCACCAGCAGCGACGCGCCGCGGAAGATGTCGCTGCCCGGCTTCACGATCAGCAGCATCCCGATGATCCCGGCGACGATGAACGCGACGCGCAGCGGCGTCAGGCGCTCGCGCAGGTAGAAGCGCGCGATGACGATGACGAGAACCGGCGACGTGTAGTTGAGCGCCGTCGCATCCGCGAGCGGCAGCGTCTTCAGCGCCGTCATGAACAGCAGGCCCGAGACGACGATCGCGATGCCGCGCGCGACCTGCAGCTTGAGCCGCCGCGTGCGCACGAGTCCGAGCTTCATCCGCGGGCCGAGCCAGAGCGCGGTCGCGACGACCTGGGCCGTCCAGCGCGCCCACACCAGGAGCGGGATCGGATACGTCGCCGACAGGTGCTTGACGATCGAGTCGAGCGACGTGAAGCAGAGCGTCGCGCCGACGATCATCAGCGCAGCGGAGGCGGGAACGTGACTGCCGGACATCGGTACCGGATGCGAATCCGCGCCTAGACCGCGCGGCGCGCCGTCGCGGCGGCGCGATGCGGGGACTTCGGGCGGATAGTCATTCGTTCGC
>JBDSLT010000285.1:0-15651 GCA_039916265.1 Casimicrobiaceae bacterium
TCCCGGGGGTGGCACGTGAATGTCCGCGTCGTCGCGCTCGGCCACCGGATGCCTGCATGGGTGAGCGCGGGCTACGACGAATACGCGCGACGCCTGCCGCGCGACTTTGCGTTGACCAGCGTCGAGCTCAAGCCCGAGCCGCGCGATCGCGGCCGCAGCGTAGGGCAGATCCTCGCCGCGGAGGCGACCCGGCTCGCCGCCGCGTGCGCGGGAGCACGGATCGTGGCACTCGACGAGCGCGGCAGCCTGTGGACGACGCGCCAGCTCGCCGATAATTTGCAACAATGGCGGGAGGCGGGCGCCGACGTCGCGTTCGTGATCGGCAGCGCCGACGGCCTCGACGCGGGGTTCAAGCGCAGCGCGGACGCCCGCATCGCGCTGTCGGCGATGACGCTTCCCCACGGCCTTGTCCGCGTCGTCCTGGCCGAACAACTTTATCGTGCAGCGAGCCTTCTGGCCGGACACCCGTATCATCGCGAGTAAAGTACTCGCCCGTTGCCCATGAGAACCACGGCCCGATCCGAAGGCAAATCGCTCCGAAGCGCGTAGCGCGGAGGAAACATCCATGAACCCGCAGATCCATCTCGCCTCCAACAGCCCCCGCCGGCAGGATCTGTTGCGCCAGATCGGCATCGAGTTCGACCTGATCCGCATGCGCGAGGCGCCGGGACGCGACCGCGACGTGCAGGAAGGCGCGCGCAGCGCCGAGCCGGCGCTGCATTACGTCGAGCGCATGGCGCGCACCAAGGCCGCCGTCGCGTGGACGCGCATGCAGCAGCGCAAGATGACCGAGCTGCCGGTCCTCTCCGCCGACACCGAAGTGGTGCTGGACGAGGCGATCTTCGGCAAGCCCGCCGACACCGCCGATGCCGCGCGGATGCTGCGGCTCCTGTCGGGCAAGGCGCACGACGTCGTCACCGCGGTCGCCGTGCGCATGGGCGAGCAGACCGAGGTCGAGATTTCCGTGTCCCGGGTCGAGTTCCGCACGCTCACGCCCACGGAGATCGACCACTATGTCGCCACCGGCGAGCCCGGCGACAAGGCGGGCGCCTACGCGATCCAGGGTCGGGCGGCTGCGTTCATCACGCGCATCGAAGGCAGCTTTTCCGGCGTGATGGGTCTCCCGCTCGCCGAGACCGCGCAGATACTCGCGCGTTTCGGCATGCCGGTCCTCTAGGGATCCCGATGCGCGACGGTGTCGCAGCGAACCCAGGCGCGATGCCGGCCGGGCACGACGCGGCCGCAATGACGCAGGAAATACTCGTCAACGTCACGCCGCAGGAAACGCGCGTGGCCATGCTCGAGCAGGCGGTCGTGCAGGAATTGCACGTCGAGCGCTCGAGCGCGCGCGGCCTCGTCGGCAACATCTATCTCGGCAAGGTGGCGCGCGTTCTGCCCGGCATGCAGAGCGCCTTCGTCGAGATCGGGCTCGAGCGCGCGGCGTTCCTGCACATCGCCGACATCTGGGAGCACCGTCAGAACGGCCACGGCGGCGGCGACCACAAGCCGATCGAGAAGATTCTGCACGAGGGTCAGCCGCTGCTCGTGCAGGTGATCAAGGATCCGATCGGCACCAAGGGCGCGCGCCTGTCGACGCAGGTGAGCCTCGCGGGGCGGCTGCTGGTGTTCCTGCCGCAGGATTCGCACATCGGCATCTCGCAGCGCATCGGGGACGAGGCCGAGCGCGAAAGCCTGCGCGGCAAGCTGCAGACGCTGCTGCCGGAAGGCGCCTCCGGCGGCTTCATCATCCGCACGATGGCCGAAGCCGCCACCGAACGCGAGATGCAGACCGACATCGAATACCTGACCAAGCTGTGGCGCGACCTCACGGCGCGCTCGTCGGAAGTGCCGGCGCCTTCGCTGCTCTACCAGGACCTGAACCTCGCGCTGCGGGTGCTGCGCGACATGACCACCGACGACACCGCACGCGTGCTCGTCGACTCGCGCGAGACTTTCGCGCGGCTGCAGGAGTTCGCGCAGGCGTACACGCCCGCGCTGGCCGACCGCCTGCACCACTACGTGGGCGAGCGGCCGCTGTACGACCTGCACGGCGTCGAGGAGGAGATCGAGAAGGCGCTCGCGCGCCGCGTCGAGCTCAAGTCCGGCGGCTACCTCATCATCGACCAGACCGAGGCGATGACGACGATCGACGTCAACACCGGCGGCTTCGTCGGCGGGCGCAGCTTCGACGACACGATCTTCAAGACGAACCTCGAGGCGGCGCAGGTCATCGCGCGGCAGCTGCGCATGCGCAACCTCGGCGGCATCATCATCATCGACTTCATCGACATGGAAAACGTCGATCATCGCAACTCGGTCCTGTCCGAGCTCAACAAGGCGCTGGAAAAAGACCGCACGCGCCTCACGGTGAACGGCTTCACGCAGCTGGGCCTGGTCGAGATGACGCGCAAGCGCACGCGCGAGTCGCTGGCGCACGTGCTGTGCGCGCCGTGCCCGATGTGCCAGGGCCGCGGCGAGCTGAAGACGGCGCAGACGGCCTGCTACGAGATCCTGCGCGAGATCCTGCGCGAGGCGAAGCAGTTCAACGCGCGCGAGTTCCGCATCCTCGCGTCGCAGTCGGTGATCGACATGTTCCTCGACGAGGAATCGCAGAGCCTCGCCATGCTGGGCGACTTCATCGCGAAGCCGATCTCGCTGCAGGTCGAGACGCTCTATACGCAGGAGCAGTACGACATCGTGCTCATCTAGGCAAACCAGAGTCTCGCGTGCGGCTCTGGACCCGATTCAGGGATTTCGTTGCGCGGATCTTCCGCCGCGAGGTTGCGCCGGGGCGCTTCGAACAGGGCGCCAGGCTCGCCTGGCAGGGCTGGCTCGGCGCGGCGCCGTTCGTGTGGCCGCGACGCGAGTGCCTGGTTTACGTGCCGAAGGGCTGGTCGCGCTGGCGGCGCTCGCCGCTTTTGGTCCTCTGCCACGGGTGCAGGCAGTCGCCGGAGGAATTCGCCGAAGGAACGCGCATTGCGGCGTGGGCCGATGCCGGGCGTTGGCTCGTACTGATGCCGCGGCAGAAGCCGGAGGCCAACCCGTGGCGCTGCTGGAACTGGTTCGACGCGCGCACGGTGGCAGGGGCCGGCGAAGCGGCGATCGTGAAGGCGCAGATCGGCTGGGCTGCGCGACGATATCGCGCGAATCGGCGTCGCGTCGTCGTCGCCGGGATGTCCGCGGGCGGCGCGCTGGCCGCGGTGATGGGGTTGCGCGGCGACGGCGTCGTGCGCGCAGTTGTCGTGCACTCGGGACTCGCGTGCGGGGCGGCGGCGTCGCCGGCAAGCGCCCTCGTCGTGATGAAGCACGGCCCGGATACCGATGTCGTCGCGCTCGCGCGCGCGGCGCGGCTCGAAGCCCCGCACGCGGCGCTGCCGGTTCCGCTGCTCGCGATCCACGGCGACCAGGACGGCGTCGTCGCGCCGCGCAACGCCGCGGCCCTCGTGCGCCAGTACCTCGCCTTGAACGGGCATCCCCGTGCCGCGGTCGCCGGCGCGTCCGCCGCAACGCTGCCCGACGCCGACCGCGAAACGCGCGAGACCACCGACGAGGGCCGCGTCGTCACGACGCGCGACTGGCGAGTGGGCACGCGCCTTGTCGTGCGCCACATCGACATCGCCGGACTCGATCACGCATGGTCCGGCGGCGACGAGCGGCTGCCGTTCAACGATGCGGCGGCGCCCGCCGCGACGGCGCTGATCGACGCGTTCCTGCGCGACGCGGGACTGTAGGCCCCTGCCGCTCGCACGCGCCGGTCCCGCGCGGCCGCGGACCTTGCGATAATGTCGTCAATCCGAGGAGGTCACATGCCCGCGACGACGATGAACCATTTCACAATCCTGACCGACGACGTCGACGGCACGGTCCGTTTCTACGGCGATCTGCTCGGCCTCGAAGCGGGCCCGCGTCCCGCCTTCGACTTCCCCGGCGCGTGGCTCTACGCAGGCGGCCAGGCGATCCTCCACGTCGTCGGCGGCCGTCCGCGCAGCGAGCTCCAGGCGGGCGTGATCGACCACATGGCGTTCACCGGCGTCGGCCTTTCCGACACGCTCGCGAAGCTCGCCGAGCGCAACATCGCGCATCAATGCCGCCGGCTCGTCGGCGTGGGCACGTGGCAGCTCTTTTTCTTCGACCCCAACGGCGCCCGCGTCGAGCTCGACTTCGACGCGGCGGAGCCGCAGCACGCCGGCGCCGCGTGACGCCGCCGGTCCTGCTCGACCATCTCGTCGTCGCGGCCGCGACGCTCGCGCAGGGCTGCGATTACATCGAAAGCGGTCTCGGCGTGCGGCCGCAGCCCGGCGGGAAGCACGCCGCGATGGGCACGCACAACGCGCTCGTCGGCCTCGGCCCGGGCGCGTATCTCGAAGTGATCGCGATCGACCCCGACGCTCCGGCACCCGCGCGTGCGCGCTGGTTCGACCTCGATGACGTGCGGATGCGCGCGACGCTTGCCGAGGGCCCGCGTCTTGTCCATTTCGTCGCGCGCACGCGCGAACTGCGCGCGGTCGTCGCTGCCGCGCGTCACGCGCCGGGGCCGATCCACGCCATGGCGCGCGGCGACTTCCGCTGGCAGATCACGATTCCCGACGACGGCCATCTGCCGGGGGCGGGCCTGATCCCGACGCTGATCGAATGGGAGGGCGGCGAGCACCCGGCCGCCCACCTGAAGGATCGCGGGCTTCGCGTCGCGGCGCTTGCCGGCGAGCACCCCGATCCGGCGCCGGTGCGCGCCGCGCTCGCGGCGCTCGGCCTGTCCGACACGCTCAAGGTGACCTACGGCCGCCACGCGCGTCTTGCCGCGATGGTGCGCACGCCACGCGGGCTGGTGACGCTTTGATGCGCCTGTCGCCGCTGGAGATCGGCAATCTGGTCCTGCGCAATATCGTGCCGATCGCGGGGCTCGTGTTCTTTCACTGGTCGGCCGCAAACCTGCTGATCCTGTACTTCATCGACACGCTGCTCGCCTTCGCCGTCATCGTGGCGGGATTCCTCTACAGCCAGTTTCCCGACGAAGAGGCGGAAGGCCTCGCGGCGCGACTCAACACCATCGTCGGGTACGCGGCGGGCGCGCTGTTCCTCGCGCTCCTCTTCGCGGTGCCGCACCGGTACACGCCGGAAGCGCTCGGCCTGAAGCGCCGCTTCGCCTTCGTGATGCTGCGCTGGGTGGGGACGATGATCGTCGCCTACGTGCCGCTCACCTTCCTGCTCGGACGTTTCGGCCCGCTGCTGCTCGTCGTCGTCTACATCGCGCTGACGATCTTCGCCGAGCTCATGCCCGATCGCTTCCTCGCTGCGTTCGGCGAGATCGGGCGCGACGTCGCGAGCGACGCGCCGGGCGCGCGCACGGCGAAGGGGTTGCCGCAGTCGCCCGGCGCTCACGCGCGCGCGCGGCGCCGGCATCCTCTACGCAAGCACTGAGGGCGGTGCGCGATCAGCCGAGCGCGCCGCGCGCGGCGATGCTCCATACCGACTCGACGCGCTCGCGCCGATACCCGACGATCCAGTCGTAGAGATTGACCGTCGGGTCGCAGTGTCCCGGAACGAGCCAAACGCGGTCGTTGCGCACCAGCGGCGCACCCCCCGCGCCAAGCTCGAGCACGCCGTGCTCGTCGGACGCCTTGACGTACGCCGTCAGAGCGCGATCGTGGATGACCGGCAAGCCCGAGTCGAACGCGAACGCCTTGAGACCAGCGTCGACGATCGCCCGGCCGCCCGGCGCGACGCTCGTGACGCCGGCGAGCACGAAGAGGCTCTGCTCGAAGTGCATTTCCTCGGGCGCCAGCGCGTTGCGCCCATAGTCGGCGTCCATGAACACGTAGGAGCCCGGCTGCAGCTCGTTCCACACGCCCGAGTCGCGCTCGTGCTGCCAGGTGCCGGTCCCCGCGCCCGTGACGATGGCGCAGTGGATGCCCGCGTCCTCGATGGCATCGCGCGTCTCGCGCGCGAGCGTCCCCGCCTGCGCGATCGCGGCCGCGCGCTCTTCGGGGGTGCGCAGATGCTGCGCGCCGCCGTGGTACGCGTGCAGGCCGCGAAAATGCAGGCCCGGCGCAACGGCGACTTGCTGGGCGAGCGCCACGGCCGGCGACCCGGGTGCGACGCCGCAGCGATGCGCGCCGACGTCGATTTCCACGTAGACATCGAGCGTCACCGCCCCCCGGGTCGCGGCGTCGGACAGCGCGAGGACGTTCGCCGCGTCGTCGACGAGCACGCCGATCGTCGCGCGGCTTGCGAGGTCGGCAAGACGCGCG
The DNA here is from genome assembly GCA_039916265.1 of Casimicrobiaceae bacterium. Classification (GTDB taxonomy): domain Bacteria; phylum Pseudomonadota; class Gammaproteobacteria; order Burkholderiales; family Casimicrobiaceae; genus VBCG01. Next base: position 6,249 of record JBDSLT010000285.1, read on the forward strand.
ATTTTCGCGGGCGCCACGACCTGATTGGTGACGAGGACGTCCGCGACGCCCGCGCCGACGAATACCGCCGCCTCGTCCGTTTTCTGGCAGCACACGCCGATCGCGCCGGCGGCGATCTGCAGGCGCGCGATCTCGGGACACTTGTGCGCCTTGGCGTGCGGGCGAAGGCGGATGCCGTGCGCGGAGTTCGCCAACCGCTCGACGTTGCGCGAGAACGCGTCGAGATCGAGCACGAGCGCGGGTGTGTCTATCGCAGCGACGGGATCGCCGACGCGGGCGGGCGGGTTCTGCGGCATGGCGGGGACGGGGCGGCGGGATCCGGCGCTACTCTACCCCGTCTCCGGCGGACGCGCTCCGGGAGGGCCGCTCGCGGGCGACGCGCGGACTACTTGCCCTGATGCGCGGAGGCCGCGTCGGCGGCCGCGAGCTGTCCGTAGACGAGTCGCCCGATCGCGAGCATCTGCGCGCGGTCGACCTGCCCGGACAACGCGTAGGCGCAGTTTTCGTCGACCCAGTAATAGACGCCGATGCCGTTCTCGACCGCGTAGCGGAAGGCCGTCTCGCCCTCGCCCGGGCGCTTGCGCACCATCAGCGACAGCCGCTGCTTGTCGCCGTTCTCGTAGATGAACATGGCGGCGGGCTTCTGGTTGCCGGCGACGAGGCGCCCGCCGACGAGCGCGTAGCCGAAGCTGTTGAGATCGGGCGCGTGCACGGCGTAGTTGAGCCGGCGCGAAAGCCAGCGCACGAGGCGCTGCTCCTCGGCAGCCCAGATCTCGACGGGGCGATTCGCGTCCGACGCGTAGAGGACATGCGTCAGCGCGGCCTGCCGCGCGAACGTCGTCGGCGTGCCGTCGCGCTCCAGCAGCGTCTCGCGGGCGAACCAGCCGAGCGCGACGCCGAGCACGAGCGTCGCCGCCGCGGCGAAATGCGGCGCGAAGCGCCTCCACCGGTCGGCCCGGGCCGGCGCGCGGGCTGCGTCGACCAGGCGCTGCGGCACCGGTTCGTCGATCCACGGATCGAAGGCCTCGCGCAGCGTCGCGTTCTGCCTGCGCAACTCGGCGATCCGCGCGGCCAACCCCGTATCGTGCGCGAGCGCCTCCTCGAAGGCGGCGGCCCGCGCAGGCGCGAGCCGGCCGTCGACGTAGGCATGCACGTCCTCGTCGGATAGCGGCAGCGGGCTCATGGGCGCGGCAACGTCAACTCGACCTCACTTGATGATCTTCAGTGCGGCGGCGCCTTCGGCAGGCCGCTGCAGCGCGCGACGCAGCTTGTCGCGTGCGCGCGACAGCCGGGACATCACCGTGCCCACCGGAATCGACAGTGCCGTCGCGATCTCTTCGTAGCGCATCTCTTCCACCGCCGCCAGCAGGAGGACCGCGCGCTGATCGACCGGCAGGCGTCCGACCTCGCGCAGCACTTCGATCAGCTCGACCCGCGTCTGCTGCATGGGTCGCACCGCAATCTGCCACGCGCCGCCGCCCTCCTCCGCGTCGAGCGAGACGTTCTGCGCGTCGCGGCGCGCCAAGGCGCGCTGGTTCACGAACACGTTGTGCATGATCGTGAACAGCCACGCGCGCAAATCCGTTCCGGCCGCCCAGAGGCGCCGCTTTTCCCACGCGCGCGCCAGCGTTTCCTGCACGAGATCGTCGGCCCGCGTCGCCTCGCCGGTCAGGACGCGCGCGTAGCGGCGCAGCCGCGGAATCGCGGCGACGAGCTCGGGGTGCGGCAGCGGCGGGTCGGTGGCCATCGGGAAAGGACGCCGGCGAACGGGAGAGAGTTCGCCGGCGCCAAGGGCGATTTTACGCCCGTGCTGCTGCCAAAGCCCGTCCGTACGCAGCGGTCAACAGGGGTGCCGGCCGCGCTATTCCGGCCGCTGCCGCCGAAGGCGCGACGGCTATACCAGGAACAGCGTGGCGAGGCCGAGGAAAATGAAGAACCCGCCCGAGTCGGTCACGGCAGTGATCATCACCGACGAGCCGACGGCGGGATCGCGGCCGAGCTTGATCATGGTCATCGGAATGAGCACACCCATGCCTGCGGCGAGCAGCAGGTTGAGCGTCATCGCCAGCACCATCACGAGTCCGAGCGAGACCTGCCGGTAGAGCAGCATCGAGACCAGGCCCATCACGCCGCCCCAGATGAGGCCGTTCAGCAGCGCCACCGCAACCTCTTTTTTTATCAGGTTGCGTGCATGCTCGCGCTTGACCTGGCCGAGCGCGACGGCGCGCACGATCATCGTGATCGTCTGGTTGCCGGAATTGCCGCCGATGCCCGCGACGATCGGCATCAGCGCCGCAAGCGCCACGAGCTTCTGGATCGAGCCTTCGAACACGCCGATGACGCGCGACGCGATGAACGCGGTGACGAGGTTGATCGCCAGCCACGCCCAGCGGTTCTGGAACGACTTCCATACCGACGCGAAGACGTCCTCCTCCTCGCGCAGGCCGGCCTGCGCCAGCACTTCCTCCTCGCCGCGCTCCTTGACGAAGTCGAGGACCGCGTCGACGGTCACGCGGCCCACGAGCTTGTCGTTGGTATCGACGACGGGCGCCGAGACGAGGTCGTAGCGCTCGAACGCGCTCGCGGCGGCGTCGGCATTCTCGTGCTGCAGCAGCTTGACCGGCGGCGCCTCCATGACGTCGCGCACGAGGGTGTCCGGATTGGTGACGAGCAGCCGGTGCACCGGCAGCACGCCCTGCAGGCGGATGTCGCGGTCGACGACGAAAAGCTGGTCGGTCTGCGACGGCAGCTCGTCGAAGCGGCGCAGGTAGCGCAGCACCACTTCGAGCGAAATGTCGGGCCGCACGTTGATGTCCTCGAAGTCCATCAGCGCGCCGACCATGTCCTCGTCGAACGATATCGCGGCGCGCAACTGCTCGCGCTCCTCGACCGGCAGGCCTTCGAGGACGTCGTCCATCACCTCCTGCGGGAGGTCCGGCGCCAGCTCGGCGATCTCGTCGGCCTCGAGCGTCTCGGCGGCCGCGACGAGCTCCTCGGTGTCCATCGACGAGATCAGCGACTCGCGGACCGCGTCGGAGACTTCGAGCAGGATCTCGCCGTCGCGCGCGGCGCGCACGAGGTCCCAGATGTAGAGCCGCTCGTCGAGCGGCAGCGCCTCGAGCAGGTCCGCGATGTCGGCGGCGTGCAGCCGGTCGAGCCTGGCGACCAGCTCGTCCCGGTTCTGCCGTGTGACCTCGCTGTCGCCGTGCGCGTGCGCGGAACCCGGGACGTCCGGCGCATCGTCGGTCCCGGCGGTGCGCTGCTCGGCCACCAGGCCCTCGACGAGACGGTGCTTGCGCAACAGCGCCGTGATGTCGACGAGCGCGTCGCGGACGCGCTGGCGCGGCAACGCGCGGTCCTTCTCGGGCGCTTCGATCGTGTCGCGCATGGGCACCATGTTACTGCGTCGGAACGCTGCGCTTCAGGGGAGCTCGGCGCTCGGCATGCGGGTCAGGATGATGCCGATCTTGCGGTTCAGTCCCGGCGCGCCCTGGTTGCGCTCGTAGAAGCGGGGATTGGGCGCCATCGCCGCGAGTCGCGCCGCCTGCTCGGGTGCCAGCCGCGCCGCCGTCGTCCCGAAATAGCGTTGCGCCGCGGCCTCGGCGCCGAACACCCCGCTGCCCCACTCGATCACATTGAGGTAGAGCTCGAAAATCCGCTGCTTGTCGAGGATCGCCTCCAGCATCAGCGTGATCACCGCCTCCTCGGCCTTGCGCAGATAGCTTCGCGCGGGCGACAGGAACAGGTTCTTCGCGAGCTGTTGCGTGATCGTCGACCCCCCGGCAACGATGCGGCCCTTGCGCTGGTTCTTTTCCAGCGCCGACTGGATGCCGCCCCAGTCGAAACCCTCGTGGTCGACAAAGCGCGCGTCCTCGGCCGCGATCATCGCGCGCTTGAGGCTCGTCGCGATCCGGTCATAGGGAACGAAGCGGTAGCGAAGCTCCGCCTTGGGATTCTTGTCGCGCAGCTCGGCCATCCGGTACGACATGAACGCCGTCTCGTGCGGCGGATGATCGCGCCACCACCAGATGACCGCGCCGACGTAGGCGTGCCAGGCGACCAGCGCGAGCAGCAGCGCGGCGGCTGCCCAGCCCACCACGCGCAGGACGCGCTTCAATTGCTCGTCAGCTCGTCGCCCTTGGTGAACGTCCAGGTGCGCGCGACGGTGAGAATGTCGGTGTCGCGCCGGACGTCGACCGGAAACGCCGCGAAGGGCGCGGACATCTGCACGATCTTGACCGCCGCCGCGTCGAGGATGCGTCGTCCCGACGAGCGGCGGACCTCGACGCCTTCAAGGCTGCCGTCGCTGCGGATCGACACCGCGAGGACGAGACTGCCGTAGAGCTTCATCTGCCGCGCCGCTTCCGGATAGTTGAGGTTGCCTATACGCTCGACCTTGAGCCGCCAGTCCTCGACGTAGCGCGCGAACCGGTACTCCTCCGCGTTGGCGCCGATGAAGCGGCGCTTGGGCAGCTTTTGGTACGCGTCCATCTCCTTGGCGAGCTGCGCCTCGAGGCGCATCGCCTCGAGCGTCTTTTGCATCATTTCGTTGGCCGTGGGCGATTCGGTGCGCTCGTTGGGGTCGACCGCCGGTACCGTGACGAGCGCGCCGGGACGCAGCGTCGTCAGGAGCTCGGTGCGGGGATCCGGCAGCGCGTTGGGCGCCGCGGCGTCGACGGCAAGGTTCTTCGCCGGCGTGTCCTTGGGCGGCAGCGGCAGCGGCGTCTTCGCGCGACGGGTCTGCTCGGTATTGCCGCCGCCGTCGAGATTGGCCTGCGCGAGCAGCTCGGCGTGCGTCGGCTTCGCGTCCGATTTGGCATTGACGAGCGTGACCTCGAGCGGCGGCTCGGTATCGAGCAGGCGCAGCGGGTCGAAGGGGCTGAAGTGGAGCGCCAGCACGACGCCGTGGAGCAGCAGCGAGCCCGCGAGCGCCGTCGCGAACAGCCGGTTGCCGCGGGGCGAGGCAAGCGCTTCAGCCGGAATGCGCGCCGGCGGCAGTGCGCCGGCAACGCGCAGGAGGGCGGTCTTGCGCGCCACCGTATCGTCTTTCCCGGTCGCCGCCGGCGCCGCGGCGCGCGACGTAGCGCCGGTGGCGGCGCGCACGGCGGGGCGTGGCGCCGAGACGGCGGCGAGATAAGGCTCCGAAACGATGCGAGGCGGCACGGGAGACCCGTCGATAAAGGCCGAAATCGAGCCTATTTCAGCAGGTTAGTATCGATCATGCAACGTTTCACGCGAAGTCACCCCGCTAAAGGGCCGACGTAGCGGCAGGAAAGCGACGCTGCAAGCAGGTCGACCGACCCGATGGCGACGCGCACCGGCGTGTCGGGCGGGAGCGCGGGCAGATCGGCGAGGCGCAAAATCAGCGGCAGCCGTGCGAAGCGCACCAGGTTGTCGCGGATCACCGTGGCGGTCGTCTCCTCGACGCGCTCCTGGCGCAGCCAGCGCAGGCACCAGTAGTGCTCCATCCGGTCCTGGAACTCCGCGTACTGCGCGTAGGTCGCCTCGAAGTCGGCGAGCGCGGCGTAGAGCTCGGCATCGTTGTCGCCGTAGGGCGGCCGCGCGCCGCCGACTACCGCCAGCAGTTGCCGCTGGTTAAGAAGGTCGCTGTAGCGCCGCAGCGGCGAGCTCGCCCACAGGTACTGCGCAATGCCGAGTCCCTGGTGCTCGCCGGGCCGCGTGCTCATCTTGACCTTGCCGCCGCTTTGCACGCGGAACAGTCCGGGCGCGCCGGCGTCGGCGAGGAGCTTTCCCCATGTCGCGTTGACGTGGATCATCAACTCGGCGACGAGCTTGTCGAGCGGGCTGCCGCGCGGGCGGGGGACGATGTCGACGCGGCCGCGCTCGGCGTCGATCCCCGGGGCATCCCAGTCGACGTCGAAGCTGTAGTCGATGCGCTCGACGTCCGCCTTGCCGCGCGCCTCGCCAAGATGGCGGGCGAGTTTCCACAGGGCACGCAACTCCTCGGTCCACGATGGATCGGCGGGCGACGGCAGCTCGTTCGCGAACGCATCGCTGATCTCCGGCAGGCGCAGGTTGGCGACGATGGGCACGCGCTCGACGACGGTCGTGTGCGCAAGCGGGCGCCCGGACGCGTCGGTGTCGACGTAAAGCGACAGCGCAGGGGGCGTCGCGCCCGCCGCCAGCGTGAAGGCACCGACGAGGTCGTCGGGAAGCATCGTCAGCTTGCGTCCCGGCATGTAGACGGTGGAAAGGCGCGTGCGCGCCAGCGCGTCGTCGGCGCTGCCGCGCGGCAAGGCGAGCGCAGGCGCAGCGATATGGATGCCGATGCGATAGTTGCCGTTGGGCAGCACGGTTACCGAGAACGCGTCGTCGATCTCGGTCGTGGTCGCGTCGTCGATAGAAAACGCGCGCACCGCCGCCAGGGTGAGCGGCGGCACTTCGAAGGCAGCGGTGCGCGCGGCGAAGGCCGTGCCTCCCGGGAACGCTTCGGCAAGGAAGCGGTTGAAATGGAAGTCGTGCGTCGACGGGATGGCGCCGCACGCGGCGAGCAGCTCGACCGGGTTCGTCTTCAGCGTGTCGCACGCGCGCGTGAGCGCCTTCCATTCGAGCGCATTCTTGTCGGGCTTGTACAGCAGCATCGACAGCTTCTGCGCGAACGCGTCGGGCAGCCGATGCGCCGCGAGATCCGCCGCCCAGGCGTCCGCCTGCGCGGCGTCGCGCTTCTTGCGCTCGATCGACGCCAGCGCCGCTTTCAGCGCTTCGGGAGGCGCCTTGCGATAGCGGCCCTTCCCCTTGCGATAGAAGTGCATCGGCGACGCGGCGAGCAGCATCGCCACCGCCGCGGCCTGCGCCGGCGCGGGCGCGGTGCCGAAATACTCGCGCGCAAGCTCGTCGAAGCCGAACTCCGCTTCGCCCGTAGCCTCCCACAGGAACGTCGCGTCCATTTCCCCCGCGAGACGCTGGCTCTCGGCGAGCAACTCCGCCGCGCCAGGCGAGGCGAAGCGCAAAAGGACGTTGCCCGCCTTGATCTTGAGCCGCTTGCCGGACGCGGCTTCGACTTGCAGCGACGCGTCGTGATCGGCGAGGACGCTCCCGGCCTTCAACTGGCCGTCGTCCTCGAACAGAACGTTCATGCGGAAGGGATCAATGCAGCGAGGGGCGCCGATTATAGCCTCGGCAACGATTGTGCGTGCCGGTGGATTGCCTCAGGATAGCGGCTTTTCGCCGACCGGACGCCGTCATGAATTCCATGCAATACCGTCGCCTGGGCCGCAGCGGCCTCGAGGTTTCCGCGCTGTGCCTCGGCACGATGATGTTCGGCGATCGCGCCGACGCCGCCGCTGCGAACGAGATCGTCGCGCACGCCTTCGACGCCGGCGTGAATTTCATCGATACGGCCGACGTCTACACCAAGGGCGCGGCGGAAACGCTGACGGGAAACGCGATCCGCGCGAACCGCCATCACTGGATCCTCGCGACCAAGGTCGGCAACGTGATGTCCGGCGCGCCGCACGACGGCGGGCTCTCCCGGCGATGGCTGTTCCAGGCGTGCGACGCGAGCCTCGCGCGGCTCGCCACCGACTACATCGACATCTACTACCTGCACAAGGATGACCCCGCCACTCCACTGGCGGAGACCATCGCGGCCATCGGCGATCTCGTTCGCGCAGGCAAGATCCGCTACTTCGGCCTTTCGAACGTCCGCGGGTGGCGCATCGCCGAGGTGATGCGCTGGTGCGAGCGACTTGGCGTGACCCCGCCGGTCGTGTGCCAGCCGTACTACAACCTGCTTAACCGCATGCCCGAGGTCGAGATCCTGCCGGCCTGCGATCACTACGGCATCGGCGTAGCGTCCTACTCGCCGATCGCGCGGGGCGTGCTGACCGGAAAATACTCGACCGGCGCGGCGCCCGCGGATTCGCGCGGCGGACGCAACGACCGGCGCTTCATGGAAACCGAGTTTCGCCAGGAGTCGTTCGCGGTCGCCGACGCGCTCAAGTCACACGCGCAGAAGAGTGGCCGCACGCCGATCCAGCTCGCGCTCGCGTGGCTGTGGGCGAATCGGATCGTGTCGTCGGTGATCGCCGGTCCGCGCACCCTCGCGCAGTGGAAGGACTACGTCGGCGCGCTGGGAACGTCGTGGACGGAGGACGACGAGAAGCTCGTCGAGTCGCTGGTGACGCCGGGGCATCCGTCGACGCCGGGCTACAACGATCCGCAGTATCCGTTCTTCGGGCGCCGCCTCGCCTAGCAGGGCCTCTCCCCAGGCCGTTACGCGACCGCGCCGGCGTCGCACGCGCCGCGCAACCGAAGCTCGTAAGACACGACTCGGCGGTGACGCCTACACGGACGTCGCCCGCAGCCTACAGACTGAACACGTGCAGGTTCGCTACCTTCGGGTGGCCGTTGGTCCACATCCATTTCGGGGAAACGAACATGAAGCAAATGCTGCGCGGTCTGTGTCTTCTCGTCGGGTCTCTCGCAGCGAGCGTTGTGCTCGCCAGCTTCCACACCTTCCGGATCGACGAGATCTACTCGAACGCGGACGGAACGATCCAATTCGTGCTGCTGCATGAGTCCAGCGGCCAGAATGGCGAGAACCTGCTCCGCGGGCAGGCGCTCGTCGCGACTCACGCCGGGCGAAGCAAGACCTTCGTCTTTCCGAACGACCTGTCGAGCAGCGCGACCGCCAACCGTTACGTGCTGATCGCCACACAGGGGTACCTGGACGCTGCGTCGGCGGGCAGCGCTTTCGCCAACGTCCGTCCGGACTACGTGCTCCCCAACCAGTTCATTCCGACCGACGGCGGCACGCTGAACTACGCCGGCGTCGACACCGTGACCTACGCGCCGCTGCCGAGCGACGGCGATCAGGCGCTCTACACGCCGCTGACAACGCCGCAGTTCCTGGCGCAGAACCAGGTCCGCGATTTTGCGGGCTTCTCGGGCGTGCTCCCGGTGCTGGCCGTCACCGCGGTCGAGTATTACAACTTCGGTCTCGACCACTACTTCATCACCAACCTGCAGCCCGATATCGACGCGCTCGATTCCGGCCGCTTCGCGGGATGGGCGCGCACCGGCGGGGCCTTCTACGTGTTTCCGCAGAGCGGATCGTTCCTGAATCCGGTGTGTCGCTTCTATATTCCCCCGGAACACGGGAATTCGCACTTCTTCTCGGCGTCGCCAAGCGAATGCGCGGCGATTTCGGCGCGGATCGGCTTCGATCCCAACTACAGCGGGTACATCCTCGAGACGTCGGCGGCGTTCTACATCGAGTTGCCGAACACCACGACGGGCGCCTGCCCTTTCGGTACGACTCCCGTCTACCGGCTCTGGAACAATCGCTTCGACTCGAACCATCGCTACACGACGGATCTTTCGATCCGGGCGCAGATGATCGCGCGCGGCTACATCCCGGAAGGCTACGGACCCAACGCGG
>JBDSLT010000286.1:0-15873 GCA_039916265.1 Casimicrobiaceae bacterium
GAGCAGGATCACGTCCACGTCGGCGGCCGCCAGCGTGTCTAGGCAGATCTGCACGTCGTTGACGCCGAGGCCGTACGCGGCCAGCGCGCCCTCCGCCTTGCGGCGCGCGAGCGCCGGCAGCGCGCCGGCGACCATGTCGCGAAAGCGCGCGGGCTGACCGGCGCCGTGCGTCTCAACGTCAATGTCGTGCACGTAGGCGATGTCCAGGCGCTCGAGCCCGAGCCGCCCGAGGCTGTCGTCGAGCGAGCGCAACGTGCCGTCGTACGAGTAATCGTAGTGATGGACAAAGGGCAAGCCGTCGACATACCCGTGCTGCGTGCGCGCGACGGAGGCCTGCGGGGTCAGCAGCCGCCCGACTTTGCTCGACAGCACGAAACGCTCGCGCGGCAACGCGTGCAGCGCCGTACCGAAGCGCCGCTCCGACAGCCCGTGGCCGTAAAGCGGCGCCGTGTCGAAGTAGTCGACGCCACCCTGCAGCGCGGCGTCGATGACTGCACGCGCGGTCTCGTCGCTGGTGGCACGAAACAGGTTGCCGAGCGGCGCGCCGCCCAGGGCCAGCGGCGCGCGGCCGAGCGCGGTACGGAGCGAAAGATCGATCGGCATGCTTGACAGCTTACTATGCATTCACTAACATGTCAGTCGTTGTTCAGTGCCTGTTTCAGTGCTCAATATTTCCGCCCGGGCGCGCGCGCCATCACCTCGACCGCTCACTGGCCACGCACTGACATGTCAGTGATAGACTCCGGACGTGGTACCCGAGCGTCCAATCGATCCGAGGACATCGCCCCTCCGGTGAGCGTGAAGCCGACGCGATACGCGGTTCGCGGAGCGAAGCCGGCGGCGCCGGCCGAGGCCGGCCGCCTGCGTTGGCAGGCGTACGAGCGCTTCCAGCAGCAGATCATCGCGTCGCGCATCCGGCCCGGGCAGTTCATGTCGCAGCGGGAGCTGGCGGCACTGATCGACTTGCCGCTTGGCGCCATCCGGGAAGTCATTCCGCGACTCGAGTCCGAGGGTCTGCTCCAGACGGCGCCGCAACGCGGCCTGCAGATCGCCACCGTCGACGTCAAGCTCGTGCGCAACGCGTTTCAAGTGAGGCTGATGATCGAGCGCGAGGCCGCGGGCCAGTTCTCGCTCACCGCCACCGACGCGGAGCTCGACGCGATCGAGGCGTTGCATCGCGGCGTGATCGAGCGTGGCGCACAGGAGGTCACGCCTGCGCTTCTCGACGAGGCGCAGGCGATCGACTGGGGTTTGCACGACCGCATGGTCGACGCGCTCGGCAACGAGATCATCTCGAATCTCTACCGTGTCAACAGCCTGCGCATACGCCTGATCCGGCTCGATCGGGTCATGCTTGACGAGCAGGCGCTCGGCCCGGCGATGTCGGAGCACCTCGCGCTGATCAAGGCGTTGCGCACCCGCGATCCGGGACACGCGGTCGCGGCAATCGACGCCCACCTGATGCATGCGCGCAATCGGGCGCTCGGCCTCTAACACCTTCCAGGGAGCCAGACCAGAATGGATACCTACGCCGCCGTGCGCGGCCTGTGGTGCGCGACGCTCACGCCGATCGATTCGCGCGGGAACGCCGACATCGCGCGCCTTGCGGCACACGTGCGCGATCTGTTCGCGCAGGGCGTCGCGGGTGTTGCGCCGTTCGGCACCACCGGCGAATTCCCGTCGTTCTCCGCCAGCGAGCGGATGCACGGCCTCGAGGCGCTGCTGGCGGCGGGAATTCCCGCCGCGCGCGTCGTGCCGGGCACGGGTGCCGCCGCGTTGCCCGACGCCGTCGCGCTTACGCGCCACGCCGTGCGCAGCGGCACGCCGCGCTGCCTGATCGTGCCGCCGTTCTTCTTCAAGGACGTCGGCGACGACGCCGTCTACAGTTACTACGCAAGGCTGATCGACACGGTCGCGGAACCGGCGCTGCGCGTCTACCTGTATCACATCCCCCAGTTCTCCGGCGTGCCGGTCAGGCCCGACGTCGTTGCGCGACTGGCGAAGGCGTATCCGGCGGTGATCGCAGGCGTGAAGGACAGCAGCGGCGACTACCAGAATACGCAGGCGCTGCTGGCGCGCGCGCCGCATCTGTCGATCCTCGTCGGCCACGAGCCGCACGTGCCGCAACTGCTGCGCGACGGCGGCGCGGGGACGATATGCGGAGTCTCGAACGTGTTTCCCGCGATGATCGCAGCGCTCCTGAATCCGGCGGTCTCCGCGGCCGACGAGGCGCGGGTGGCCGCGTTCCTCAAGCTGCTGTTCAGCTATCCGTTCCTCGCAGCCTTCAAGGCGATACGCGCGGCGCAGACGGGGGACCCCGGCTGGAACGCGCTGCGCGCGCCATGGATGCCCCTCGACGACGCGCGCCGTGCGAAGCTGCTCGCCGAACTCGCCAGCGCGGGCCTGCTCGCGCCGGCCGAGACGACGACATGAGCACCTTCGGGAACAACCTTACCGCGGCGGACCTTGCGGCGCTGGCCGCCCTCGATACGCCCACCGTCTGCAACGCGCTGGAACGGCTCGATCCGCTGACGCAGGCCGGCGGCTATATCACGGGCAGCTTCGTCTGCGGCTTTCCGGCGATGAAACCTGTCGTCGGCTATGCGCGAACGGCGACGATACGCGCCGCCAAGCCATCGGCGCTGGCGGCGGCCGACCTGCGCAAGCTGCAAAACGACTACTACCGTCACGTCGAGGCAGGGCCCAAGCCGTCGATCGTGGTGATCGAAGACCTTGACGAAGACGCAGCGGGGACCGGCGCGTTCTGGGGAGAGGTGCAGTCGGCGATCCATGTCGGGCTCGGCAGCCTCGGCCTCATCACCAACGGCTCGGTGCGCGATCTCGACCAGTGGGCGCCGGGCTTCCAGTTTCTCGCCGGACGGATCGGCCCTTCGCATGCCTACGCGAAACCGGTGGCCTTCGGCACGCCGGTCAAGGTCTTCGGCATGACCGTGCACGACGGCGACCTCATCCACGCCGATCGGCATGGCGCGGTCGTGGTGCCTGCGGCGCTGGCGCGCGGCGTCGCCGACGCGGCACGCGTCGTGGCCGAGCGCGAGGCGAAGATTCTCGCCGTGGCGCGAGGCCCCGGTTGCACCGCCGAGCGATTGATCGATGTCTTCCGGGACCTGGATCAAATCCACTGAACCGCGCGCGACATTCGCGCTACGATACGCAATGAGTATCAGGATCGGCGCCACGCCGGTCTCTAACGTCAAGGGCGCGCAGGCGCCCGCTCGACAGGAGGAGTGTCATGGCTGACCAAGACCGCGATGTCTCAGCGAGGCGCCGCCGCCTGCTGCAAGCCGGTGCCGGTGCTGCTGCGCTCGGCGCCTTTCCCGGCGTCGCGCAGATCGCCGCACAGGCGCAAGGCGCGTTCGACTGGAAGAAATTCAAGGGCGAGAAGATCGAGATCTTCCTGGTGAAGAGTCCGCGCGGCGACCTCCTGACCAAGCACCACAAGGAGTTCGAGGACCTCACGGGCATTACCATCGGCTCCGAGATGATTCCCGAGCAGCAGCAGCGGCAGAAGGCGGTGATCGAGCTCAACTCGGGCAATCCGAGCTTCGACGTGATCGCGCTGTCGTACCACGTGCAGAAGCGGCAGTTCGCAAAGAACAACTGGCTCGCCGACCTGCGACCGATGATCGCCGACAAGTCGCTCGCTGCGCCCGACCTCGATTTCGACGATTTCGCCAAGGGCGGACTGTTCTACGCGCGCGAGCCGGACGGCCGCGTGCTGAGCCTGCCATTAAACCTCGACCCGTGGGTCGTCTACTGGAACAAGGAATTGTTCGACGCCAAGGGCGTCAAGTTTCCGACCGATTTCGCCGGGATGATCGACGCCGCGGCAAAGCTCAACGATCCGGGCAAGGGCATTTCGGGCTTCGTCGGGCGCGGGCTCAAGAACGCCAACGTCCCGGTATGGTCGAGCTTCCTGCTGGGCTACGGCGGCGGCTTCGTCGACGCCGGCGGCAAGCTCATGACCGATCGTCCCGAGGCGATCGACGGCGCGAAGATGTACCAGACGCTGATGGCCAAGTACGCCCCGCAAGGCGTGGCCGGCTTCAACTGGAACGAATCGCAGAGCCTATTCCTGCAGGGCAAGGCCGCGATGTGGCTCGACGGCATCGGCTTCGCGCAGCCGCTCGAAGACCCGACCAAATCGCGCATCGTCGGCAAGGTAGGCTACGGCGTCATGCCCGCCGGCCCGAAGGCGCAGGTCTCGGCGCTGTTCGCCGACGGCGAAGGGATCTCGACCTACAGCAAGAAAAAAGGACCGGCGTGGTTCTATATCCAGTGGGCGTCGAACAAGGCCAACCAGACGAGGATGCTGCAGGCGGCGGCCGGCGCGCCGGTGCGCAATTCCGCGTATGCCGCGGCGCAGGCGTCGGCCGACTTCAAGGCGCCGAAGGAATGGGTCGAGTGCATGCTCAAGTCCGCGGCGATCGCACAGCCCGGCTTGCCGGTGATCGCGCCGGTGACCGAGTTCCGTGACGTGTTCGGCGTGGCACTGACGAACATGATCAATGGCGCCGACCCCGCCACCGAGCTGAAGAAGGCGACCGTCGAATTCCAGCCGGTGCTCGACAAGAGCGAGAAGGCCTGACGCGCCCCGTCCGTTCCGAGTTTTTCGCGCGGCGCCGGCGCAACCTGCGCTGGTTCGTCGTGCCGGCGCTCGTCGTCGTCGGCGCGGTCATCATCTTCCCGTGGCTGTTCACGGTGTGGATGAGCGCCTTCGACTGGAAAATCGGAACGCAGGCGCATTTCGTCGGCTTCGACAACTACATCCAGCTGGCGACCAACCAGCGCTTCCTCGAATCGATCGGGCACACGTTCTACTTCACCGTGCTCGCCGTCATCGTGCCGCTGGTGCTCGGCACGATCGCCGCGCTGATCTTCCACCGGGAGTTTCCATTCCGCGGCGCGCTTCGCGCGGTGTTCACGATGCCGATGATGGCCACGCCGGTCGCAGTCGCGCTCGTGTGGACGATGATGTTCCACCCGCAGCAGGGGGTGCTCAACTACCTGCTGTCGCTCGTCGGCCTGCCGCCGTCGTTGTGGGTGTACTCGCCCACCCTCGTCATCCCGAGCCTCGTGCTGGTCGAGATCTGGCACTGGACGCCGCTGGTGATGCTGATCGTGCTGGGCGGGCTCGCCGCGCTGCCGACCGAGCCCTACGAGTCGGCGCGCCTCGACGGGGCCACCGAGTGGCAGCTTTTCCGCTTCATCACGCTGCCGCTGGTGGCGCCGTTCCTCCTGGTGGCCGCGGTCATCCGCTCGATCGACGCGATCAAGGCCTTCGACACCATCTACGTGATCTCGCAGGGGGGGCCCGGCACTGCCTCGGAGACGATCAACCTCTACCTCTATCTTCAGGCCTTCGCGTTCTACAATGTCGGCAATGCGTCTGCGGTGGTCGTCGTGTTCTTCGTCATCATCCTCGCGCTGGCAATGTTGCTGCTGCACGTGCGCCAGCGCACCAAATGGGCGGTTGGATGAGCGCGACGGTGCACGCGGCCACCGTGGCGCTCCCCTCCGCCGCGCGTGCCCGCAGGCGCCGCGGCCTGCGCAAGATCGGCTTCTGGCTGTCGGTCGTCGTCATCGTGTCGCCCGCCATCCTCGTGTTCCTGTGGATGCTTTCGCTGTCGCTCAAGAACGAGATCGACAACCTCGCCTATCCGCCCGTCTTCATTCCCGATCCGCCCACGCTGAAGAACTACGTCCAGGTCTTCACCGAGAACTCGATGGGGCGCTACTTCTGGAACAGCATCGTCGTGTCGGGCGGCGCGACGATGCTTGCGCTGCTGGTCGGCGTGCCGGCCGGTTACGGCATTGCGCGGCTCAACGCGCAGAAGCTGACGGTGCTGATCCTCATCGCGCGGATGACGCCAGCGCTCTCCTATCTCATTCCGCTGTTCACGGTGTTCCAGTTCCTCGGGCTCAACAACACGCTGACGGCGCTGGTAATCACGCACCTCGTCATCACCGTGCCCATCGTGGTTTACATCATGGCAGGGTACTTCGAGACGCTGCCCAGGGAACTCGAGGAGGCCGCGCTGATCGACGGCGGCAGCGCGTGGACGCTGTTCCGCTACGTCGCGCTGCCGCTCGCGCGGCCCGGCATCGTCGTCGGCACGATCCTCGCGTTCATCTTCTCGTGGAACAACTTCGTATTCGGCGCGGTGCTCGCCGGACGCGCGACGCGCACGCTGCCCGCTGCCGTTTACAATGTGCTGACCTTCGAGCAACTGGCGTGGGGACCGCTGGCCGCCGCGGCGATCATCGTCACGCTGCCGGTGCTCGTACTCACGATCTTCATACAGAAGGAAATCGTCGCCGGACTTACGCATGGCGGCGTCAAGGGGGCCTGAGCGACCGTATGCTGAAGGGTATCCATCCGCTCCTCGTGCCGGATCTCGTCCATGCGCTGGCAGCGATGGGCCACGGCGACGAGGTCGCCATCGTCGACGCCAACTTCCCCGCTGCCAGCGTCGGTCGGCGCGTGATCGAGCTGCGCGGCGCGAGCGCGGCCGAGGTGCTCGACGCCGTGCTGACCGTGTTCCCGCTCGACACGCGCGTCGTGCCCCCGGCGCTGACGATGCAGGTCAGCGGCGACCCGGAGGCGGTGCCCGAGCCCGTCGCCGACTTTGCCGCCACCATGAGCGACCACGGCCTTGCCGACTGCGAGGTCGGGCAACTGGAGCGCCAGGCGTTCTATATCCGCGCGCGCGACGCCTTCGTGATCGTGCGCACCGGCGAGCTGCGCGCCTACGGCAACATCCTGCTGGTGAAGGGCGTCGTCAACAGCTACACGCGATAGCGGCCGGTGTTCCCTACCGCGAGTGCTGCGATGTCTGCCCTCCCCCGTCCTTCCTGAACGCAGCGCGAGCGGTCGCGCTGTCCGCCCTCCTCCCGCTCGGCGCGCATGCGGCCGACTACACCGATCTCTGGTTCGTGCCGAGCGAATCGGGCTGGGGTGTGAACGTCGTCCAGTCGGAAAACTTCATGTTCCTGACCTTTTTCATCTACGGCGCAGACAACAAGCCGACGTGGCTGACCGCGCAACTCACGCTCGATGCGCAGGGCGCTTACAGCGGCGGCCTCTACGCAACTTCGGGGACGTACTACGCGAAACCCTGGAACACCGGCGACGCGATCCCGGCGCAGCAGGTCGGGTCCGCCCAGTTCAAGCCCGGTGCCGCGAACAGCGCCCAGGCGACGCTGACGTACGTCGTCAATGGCGTCGGCACGGTGATCAAGGCGATCGAGCGGCAGTCGCTGACGTCGATCAACATCGCGGGCGCCTACGTCGGCGGGCTCGCCGGCGTGCAGAGCGGCTGCAGCAACAGCGGTTCGTACAAGCCGACCTACGATCTTGCCGTCGCGCAGACTGCCGCCGGAATCGCAACACTGACCTTCACTTTCCCGACCTACGCCTGCACGCTCAAGGGAACGCTCGTGCCCACCGGCCGCCAGTACCGCATCGACCAGGCCGAGTACCGCTGCGCGCAGGGCAACACCACCGTCGTGTCTGCCAAAGCCAACGTCAGCGAGCTGAAAGCGACAGCACAAGGCATCGAGGGCCGCTGGGTGGCGCCCGTGAACGGCGGCTGTACCGAGACCGCGTATTTTTCAGCGGTGCTCCTGTAGCCCGCGGCGCACGCACTCGAACAGCGCGACAGCGGACGCAGCGCCCGCGTTCAGCGATTCCATGCCTCCCGGCATCGGGATCGTCACGCGGGAATCGGCGGCGTCGAGCAGCGCGGTCGACAGGCCGGCGCCCTCGTTGCCGATGGCGAGCGCCAGCGGAAACGTGATCCCGGCATCGAACAACGACGCGCCGGCGTGTGGGTCGAGCGCCATCACGCGTCCTCCACCGGCACGAAAATCGGCGACCCACGCCCGCAGGTCGACGTCCTCGGCGACAGTGGTCAGGAAATGCGCGCCCTGCGCGGCGCGCAGCACCTTGGGCGACCAGGCGAACGCGCAGTGCCTGGAAAGAATCACCTGGTCGACGCCGGCCGCGGCGGCGGTGCGCAGAATCGTTCCCACGTTGCCCGGGTCCTGCAGGTCGTCCAGCAGCAGCGAAAAACGCCGGTCGGCGGTCGCGGTGCCGCGGGGTGTCTCGATGACCGCGAGCACGCCGGCGTCGATCGGCAGCGCGGCGATCTCCGCAAAGACCGTGGGCGGAACCTGCACGACACTCGCCGCCGGAACGTCGCGGACCAGCGCCGCGATCCCTGGGTGATCGAGCGCCCAGTCGACCACGATCAGCGTTTCGGGCGGCCCCACGCGATCGACGTGCACGCGGATCAGGTGCTCGCCCTCGAGGACGCATCTTCCCAGCTTGCGCCGGTCGCGCGACGATTGCGCCAGCCGGCGCGCCTGGGCGATCCGGGGGTTGTCGCGGGAGGTGACGCGCTGTTGCATCGGGCCGACTCCGTTCGCCAGCATGGACCACGTCTGCCCCGGCGAGGGCATCGCGAGGTTGCAAGCGAATTCCGTACCCGGTGGGCGGTCAGCGCTTGGGCGGCGCCGGCGCTGCAGGCGGCCTTGCGACCGTGCCGGACTGCAGCTGGAAGAAGACCTCGTCCTGGCGGATCATGCCAAGCTCGCTGCGCGCGCGTTCCTCGATCGCCTCGTAGCCGGTCTTGAGGTCGCGCACGTCGGCTTCGAGCGCGTCGTTGCGCGCCTTGAGCTTCGCATTCGCCTCGCGCTGGATCCCCACCTGCCGGTCGTATTCGCGCACCTGCAGCCACCCCCCCTTGCCGAGCCACATCGGGTACTGGAGCGCCGCGATCAGCGCGATGAAGATCCAGGCGAGGTAGCGCACGGCCGCGGGCGTTCAGCGGAGGTTGAAAAACGCCGCGCGGCCGGGATAGCTCGCGGCGTCGCCGAGGTCCTCCTCGATGCGCAGCAGCTGGTTGTATTTCGCGATGCGGTCGGAGCGCGACAGCGAGCCGGTCTTGATCTGGCCGGCGTTCGTGCCCACCGCGATGTCCGCGATGATCGAGTCCTCGGTTTCGCCCGAACGATGCGAGATGACGGCCGTGTAGCCGGCGCGGTGCGCCATCGAAATGGCGGCGAAGGTCTCGGACAGCGTGCCGATCTGGTTGATCTTGATCAGGATGGAATTCGCGACGCCTCGCGCAATGCCGTCGCGCAGGATCCGCGTGTTGGTCACGAACAGGTCGTCGCCGACGAGTTGCACGTTCTTCCCGATGCGCTCGGTCAGGTATTTCCAGCCGTCCCAGTCGTGTTCCGACATGCCGTCCTCGATGCTGACGATTGGGTACTTGTCGGTCCACGCCGCGAGAACGTCGGCGAACTGCTCCGAGGTCAGCGCGCGATTCTCCGCTTCGAGGTGGTAGCGACCGTCCCGGAAGAATTCGCTCGCGGCGCAGTCGAGCGCCAGCGCAATGTCGGTGCCCGGGGTGTATCCCGCCTTGTCGATCGCCTCGACGAGCAGCGTCAGCGCGGATTCGTTTGACGGCAGATTCGGCGCGAAGCCGCCCTCGTCGCCGACGGTGGTCGGCATGCCGCGCTCGTCGATGATCTTCTTCAACGCGTGGAACACTTCCGCACCGTAGCGCAGCGCCTCGCGATACGTCGGCGCGCCGATCGGGACGATCATGAATTCCTGCAGGTCGATCGCGTTGTTGGCGTGTGCCCCGCCGTTGATCACGTTCATCAGCGGCACCGGGAGCTGCATCTGGCCGATGCCGCCGAGATAGCGGTACAGCGGCAGCGACGACTCCTCCGCGCCGGCCTTGGCAACGGCGCAGGACACGGCGAGGATCGCGTTCGCGCCGAGGCGCCCCTTGTTCTCGGTGCCGTCGAGGTCGATCAGCGTCTTGTCGATCAACCCCTGCTCCGTCGCGTCGAGGCCGAGGATCGCCTCGCAGATCTCGGTGTTGACGTGCTCGACGGCCTTGGTGACGCCCTTGCCGCCGTAGCGCGCCGGGTCGCCGTCGCGCAACTCGATCGCTTCCTTCGAGCCGGTCGACGCGCCGGACGGCACCGCCGCGCGGCCCGAGACGCCCGACTCCAGCACGACGTCGGCCTCGATCGTCGGATTGCCGCGCGAATCGAGGATCTCGCGCGCGATGACGTCGACCACGGCGCTCACAACCGCACCCCCGCGCCCGCCGCGCTCATCGCGCGTCCCCCGATTTTGCGTCGGTTGCCTCGTAATCGCAGATGATCCACTCGGCGATTTCGCGCAGCTTCGCAACCACCGCCTGGTGCGCGGGGTCCGGGCCGTAGGCGTCGAGATCGGCGCGCGTGGCGAACGCCATGTTGATGCCGTAGTCGTACGCGATCGGCCGCTCGGTCGTGTTCCACCCGTGCTCCATGCGGACGATGCCCCGGCACTGGTGCTCCAGTGCGGCGAACGCCTTCCGCCACGGTTGTACGCGCGGGTCGTTGCGCGCAATGCCCGGTTTCAGCTTGATCAGCACCAGATGGACGAACATGTCTTTCCCCTTTTTTCGTATCGCCGGATCAGCGCGGTGCCATCAGCGCGTCCTCGGGAAAGGCGACGCGCTTCACCGCCACGTCGAGTTCCTTCAGCGTTTCGAGCAGGCCACGCATCCGCGACAGCGGCCAGGCGTTCGGACCGTCGGACAGCGCCTTGTCCGGGTCCGGATGCGTCTCCATGAACAAGCCCGCCACGCCCGCTGCGACGGCCGCACGTGCAAGCACGGGAACGAATTCGCGCTGGCCGCCCGACGACGTGCCCATTCCGCCCGGCAACTGCACCGAGTGCGTCGCGTCGAAGACGACCGGACAGCGCGTGTCGCGCATGATCGCGAGCGCCCGCATGTCGGACACGAGGTTGTGATAGCCGAACGACGCGCCGCGCTCGCACACCATGATGTTGTCGGCGCCGCTCGCCGCGCGCGCTTTCCCGACGACGTGCTTCATGTCCTCGGGCGCCAGGAACTGGCCCTTCTTGATGTTGACCGGCTTGCCGGCGCTCGCTACCGCCTGGATGAAATCGGTCTGCCGGCAAAGGAACGCCGGCGTCTGCAGGACGTCGACGACCGCGGCCGCAGCCGCGATTTCGGCCTCGCTGTGGACGTCGGTCAGCACGGGCACCGCGACGTGGCGGCGAACCTCGGCGAGCACCGCGAGCCCCTCGTCCATTCCCGGACCGCGATACGACGCGTGCGAGCTGCGGTTGGCCTTGTCGTACGACGACTTGAACACGAACGGGATGTCGAGGTCCGCGCAAATCGCCTTCAACTCGCCGGCAACGTCGACCTGCAGTTGCCGCGATTCGACGACGCACGGCCCGGCGATCAGGAAGAACGGACGCGTCAATCCGACGTCGTAGCCGCACAGCTTCACGGCGCGACGACGCCGGCGTCAGGTTTGTGCGCCACGATCAGATCGACGCGACCAGCTCGGCGATGGCGCCGGCCGGGCGCCCCTGGCCGCGCAGCCGCGCGTCGAGCGCCGCACGGACGAAGCTCACGAACAGCGGATGCCCGCGGCGCGGATTCGACGTGAACTCGGGATGGAACTGGCAACCGAAGAACCACGGGTGCTGCGGCAGCTCCACCATCTCGCACAGGTCGCCTGCGGTCTCGCTCTTCGCCCACGCGCTGACGGTGAGTCCTGCCGCCTGCAGGCGCGGCAGGTAATGGTTGTTGACCTCGTAACGATGGCGATGGCGCTCCGCGACGCGCGTGGCGCCGTAAATCCGGTGCGCGAGCGTTCCGGGCACGACCTCGCAGGGTTGAGCGCCGAGCCGCATCGTGCCGCCGAGGTCGGATGCCGCGGTGCGCCGTTCGATGGAGCCGTCGCGGTTCTGCCATTCGGTGATGAGCGCCACCACCGGATGCGGCGTATCGGGCTCGAACTCCGTGCTGTTGGCATGTGCGAGCCCGGCCTGGTGCCGCGCGTACTCGATCACGGCGAGCTGCATGCCGAGGCAGATGCCGAGGTACGGTATACCGTGTTCGCGCGCCAGGCGAATGGCCGCGATCTTGCCCTCGACGCCGCGCTTGCCGAAGCCGCCCGGGACCAGGATGGCGTCGATGTCGGCGAGCGCGCCGACGCCGTCGCGCTCCAGCGCCTCGGAGTCGACGTAGCGGATCGCGACCTTCGCGCGCGTGTGGATGCCCGCGTGGATCAGCGCCTCGGACAGCGACTTGTACGACTCCGTCAGGTCGACGTACTTGCCGACCATCGCGATGTTCACCGCCTGTTCGGGATGCTCGAGCGCGTCGACGAGCTGGTTCCACGGCGACAGATCGGCCGGCGGCGGGCTGATCGCCAGTTTCCTGCAGACGATGACGTCCAGTCCCTCGGCGTGCAGCGCTGCGGGAATCTTGTAGATCGAGTCGGCGTCGAGCGCCGGGATGACCGCCTCCGGCGCGACGTTGGTGAAGAGCGCGATCTTGCGCCGGTCGCCCTCCGGCACCGGCCGGTCGGCGCGGCACAGCACGACGTCCGGCTGGATGCCGATCTCGCGCAGTTCCTTCACCGAGTGCTGCGTCGGCTTGGTCTTCATCTCGCCTGCGGACGGTATGTACGGGACCAGCGTCAGGTGGATGTAGCAGACGTTTTCGCGGCCGAGCGTGATGCCGAGCTGGCGGATCGCCTCGAGGAACGGCAGCGACTCGATGTCGCCGACGGTGCCGCCGACCTCGACGACCGCGACTTCTGCATCGCCGGCGCCGAGCTGGATCCAGCTCTTGATCTCGTCGGTGATGTGCGGGATGACCTGCACGGTGCCGCCGAGATAATCGCCGCGGCGCTCCTTGCGGATCACGCTCTCGTAGATCTGGCCGGTGGTGAAGTTGTTGCGCTTCCCCATCCGCACGTCGGTGAAGCGCTCGTAGTGCCCGAGGTCGAGGTCGGTCTCGGCGCCGTCGTCGGTGACGAAGACCTCGCCGTGCTGGAACGGCGACATCGTGCCCGGATCGACGTTGATATAGGGGTCGAGCTTGAGGTTGGTGACACGCACGCCGCGCGAAGCGAGGATCGCGGCCAGCGACGCGGCGGCGATGCCCTTCCCCAGCGAGGAGACGACGCCGCCGGTCACGAAGACGAACTTGGTCATCGGGAGGCCCCGGAAATTCCGTATTTTACCGGACGTCCGCGGCCGCGCGAAGCGCGACGCCGCGCGCGTGTCGCGCTATAGTTCCAATCCCGCCTTCAGCCGCGTGATCGTCGTCTCGCGGCCCAGCAGCGCCAGCACCGCATCGATCGCCGGCGTCTGCGCCTGTCCCGTCACCAGTACGCGCAACGCCATCATGACCACCGGCGGCTTGACGCCGTGGGCGCTGGCTGCGGACTTGATGGCTGCGGCGAGCGCCTCCTTCGACCACTCGACGTCCGCGATCACGCCGACCAGGCGTGCCAGCGCCGGCCTCACCGCGTCGGTGACGCGTTCGGCGAGAAGCGCCCCAGGCGGATGCGGCGCGGCGTAGAAGTAGTGCGCGGCGCCGGCCATCTCGGCCAGCGTCGGGCTGCGCTCGCGCAGCAGCGCGCCGACTGTCGCCGGCGACGGGCCCGCGCGCCAATCAAGCCCCGCGGCCTCCAGGAACGGGACGAGCAACTGCGCCACCCGGTCGTCCGGCAGGCGCTTGATGTGCTCGTGGTTGAGCCACGCGAGCTTCTCCGGATCGAAGCGTCCGGGCGAGGGCGTCAGCCCCGCGAGATCGAACCATTCGACGAACTGCTCCACCGGGAAAACTTCGGCATCGCCGTGCGACCAGCCCAGGCGGGCGAGGTAGTTGACCACGGCTTCGGGAAGATAGCCGTCGTCGCGATACTGCAGGACGCCGCGCGCGCCATGGCGTTTGGACAGGCGCTCCCCCTCGGGGGTCAGCACCGTGGGCAGGTGTGCGTACACGGGCAGCGCCGCCCCCAGCGCGCGCAGGATGTTGATCTGGCGCGGCGTATTGTTGACATGGTCGTCGCCGCGCACCACGTGGGTGATCTGCATGTCGACGTCGTCGACGACGACACAGAAGTTGTACGTCGGCGTGCCGTCCGCGCGCGCGAGCACGAGGTCGTCGAGCTCCGCATTGGCGATTTCGATTCGGCCCTTGACCGCGTCGTCCCAGGCCACCGTCCCGTCGTCCGGATTGCGAAAGCGGATCACCGGCGCGACACCGGGCGGCGGCGCCTTGCCCTCCGCGTTCTCCGGCCGCCAGCGGCCGTCGTAGCGCGGCTTCTCGCCGCGCGCCTGCTGCGCAGCGCGCAGCGCATCGAGCTCGTCGGCCGGCATGTAGTCGCGATAAGCGAGGCCGCGCGCCAGCATGTCGTCGAGGACCGCGCGGTAGCGGTCCGTCCGCTGCATCTGGAAGTACGGCCCCTCGTCGTAGTCGAGGCCGAGCCACGCCATCGCATCGATGATGCCCTGCACCGATTCCGGCGTCGAACGCTCGACGTCGGTGTCCTCGATGCGCAGGATGAACGCGCCGCCGCGCAGCCGGGCGAATGCCCATCCGAACAGTGCCGAGCGGATGTTGCCGAGGTGCAAAAAGCCCGTCGGGCTCGGCGCGAAGCGCGTGCGGATCATCGGCCTCCGGACGACCACCGCAGGTCGAGCGTGGACGGCGTCGCCGGATTCGCGGGCTCGGGATGCACGGTGACGGGGCCTGGCGAGTGGCCGTGCGCCCAGAAGCGCGCGACGCGGCGCGCTTCGGCCTCGTTGGCGTTGACCGGGAACGTCTCGTAGTTGCGACCGCCCGGATGCGCGACGTGGTACGTGCAGCCGCCGAGCGCGCGCTGCGCCCACAGGTCGACCAGATCGAAGGTCAGCGGCGCCTGCACCCCGATGGTCGGGTGCAGCGCGGACGGCGGGCTCCAGGCACGAAAGCGCACGCCCGCGACGAACTCGCCGGGCACGCCGGTGGCGGTCAGCGGCAACGCGCGTCCGTTGCACGTCACCGCGTGACGGCCGCCGATCATGCCGGCGACCCGCACCTGGAGACGTTCGACCGACGAGTCGACGTAGCGCGCCGTCCCCACGGCACTCACCTCCTCCCCGAGCACATGCCACGGCTCGATCGCCTGGCGCAGTTCGAGCGCGACGCCGGCGTAATCGACCGACCCGAAGCGCGGAAAGCGAAACTCGACGAAAGGGTCGAACCATTGCGGCGAAAAATCGTAGCCGGCGCGCCCGAGGTCCAGCACGACGTCGCGCATGTCGGCGGCGACGAAGTGCGGGAGCAGCCAGCGGTCGTGCAGCGCGGTGCCCCAGCGGATCAGGCCGCCCGGATACGGCGCCTGCCAGAAGCGCGCAACCAGCGCCCGCAGCAGCAGCATCTGCACGGCGCTCATCTGCGCGTGCGGCGGCATCTCGAACGCGCGAAATTCGAGCAGGCCGAGCCGGCCGGTCGGCCCGTCGGGCGAGTACAGCTTGTCGATCGAGAATTCGGAGCGGTGCGTGTTGCCGGTGAGGTCGGTGAGCAGGTTGCGCAGCAGCCGGTCGGTGAGCCAGGGCAGCGCATCGCCGGAGGAAACACGCTGCTTTTGCACGAGCTGCTGGAAGGCGATCTCGAGCTCGTAGAGACGATCGTCTCGCGCCTCGTCGACGCGCGGCGCCTGCGACGTCGGACCCACGAACATGCCCGAAAAAAGATACGACAGCGCCGGATGATTCTGCCAGTAGGTGATCAGGCTCTTCAGGAGGTCGGGACGGCGCAGCAGCGGGCTGTCCGCCGGCCTGGCGCCGCCGAGCGTCACGTGATTGCCGCCGCCGGTGCCCACGTGGCGGCCGTCGAGCATGAACTTCTCGGTCGCGAGGCGCGTCTGCCGCGCCTCCTCGTAGAGCTTGGTCGTCGTCGCGATCAGCTCGCGCCACGACGACGCCGGATGGATGTTGACTTCGATCACGCCCGGGTCGGG
>JBDSLT010000287.1:0-2529 GCA_039916265.1 Casimicrobiaceae bacterium
TTGTCGATCGTCAGGCGGATCGCCGACGCGCATGGCGCCAGCATCGCGCTGGGCGACCCCGCCGACCACGCCGGCCTCTGCGTATCCGTCCACTTCCCGCCCACCCGATAAGTAGGGTCAGACACCACTTCTTCGCCCGGTGGTGCGCGTAAGTCGTCTCTGACCCTACTTAAGGGTGTGTTACTTAAGGGTGTGTTAAGGCGCCCTGCCTATAGTCCGACGTGCCTGCCCGAGCGTTCGGGCTTCTCGATCGAGGAGTGGCAACGATGCAACTGAAAAAAATTCCCTACGCGCTGGCGGTCGCCGGCATCGGCGCAGCGCTTGCAACCGGATACATGAAATACGACGGACACGCGCTGTCCGACGCGAATGCCGCCGTCGGCGCGCCCGTCGCCGTCGCGCCCGCCGTGTCGCCCACCGCCGCCGCGCGGCTGCCCGATTTCACGTCGCTCTCCGAGAAGGCGGGCGTCTCGGTCGTCAACATCAGCGTCACCGGCAAGATGCGCAAGGCATCGGCGGATTCCGACGACGAGGGCGACGGGCAGGACCCGTTCCGCGAATTCTTCAAGCGTTTCGGCGGCCCCAATGGCGGCATGCCGAACATGCCGCAGATGCCTCGCGGGATGCCGTCGCAGGGCCTGGGCTCGGGCTTCATCGTGAGTCCCGACGGCTATATCGTCACCAACGCGCACGTCGTCGACGGTGCGAGCGAAGTGACGGTCAAGCTGACCGACCGGCGCGAGTTCATCGCCAAGGTCGTCGGTGCCGACAAGCGCACGGACATTGCGCTCATCAAGATCGAAGCGAAGAATCTGCCGGCGCTCGACCTCTCTGCGCCGCCGACTGTGAAGCAGGGTGAATGGGTCATCGCGATCGGCTCGCCGTTCGGCTTCGAGAACAGCGTGTCGGCCGGCGTGGTCAGCGGCGTGCATCGTGCGCTGCCCGGCGGACAGATGACGCCGTTCATCCAGACCGACGTGGCGGTGAACCCGGGCAACTCCGGTGGACCGTTGCTCAACGCCGCGGGGCAGGTCGTCGGCGTGAATTCGCAGATCTACAGCCGCTCGGGCGGTTACATGGGCCTGTCGTTCGCGATTCCCGCCGACGTCGCGATGAGGGTTGCGGATCAGTTGAAGACCAGCGGCAAGGCGAGCCACGGGCGCCTGGGCGTCGGCATCCAGCCGTTGAACCAGTCGCTCGCGCAAAGCTTCAACCTGCCGGACACCAACGGCGCGCTGATCGGCAGCGTGGAAAAGGACAGCCCCGCCGAAAAGGCCGGCCTCAAGAGCGGTGACGTCATCCGCAAGATCGACGGCGTCGCAATGGGCGACACGACCGACGTGACCAGCCGCATCGGGAATACCGCACCCGGCTCCAAGCTGGCGCTCGAGATCTGGCGCGAAGGCAAAGTGACGACGATCAACGCGACCGTCGGGACCTTCGACGACGACAAGGTTGCGAAGGCCGACGACGCCGGCGCCGACAAGGGCAAGCTGGGTGTGGCCGTCCGGCCGCTGACGCCCGAGGAGTCGAAGGAAGCGGGCCACGGCGGGCTGGTCGTCCAGAACGCGACGGGTCCGGCCGCGAAGGCCGGAATTCAGCAGGGTGACGTCATCGTCGGCGTGGGCACCACGAAGATCGCGACCATCGAAGAGCTGAAAAAGCATGTCGACGCCGCGGACAAGAGCATCGCGCTGCTGATCGAGCGCGACGGACGGCGCATCTACGTGCCGGTCCGGTTGTCGTAGTCGAAGTCTCGCGCGCTGGCGCGCGCCGGGAATCCAAGACCCGACGCTCGCCGACGACAACGCGCAGGCAACGCGGCCGCGGGCTCACCCCGCGGCCGTTTTGCTTCCGGATCCGGGTCACGCCGCGCAACGCAGGCGCGGCAAATCCATCTTGCGTCAACACGCGCAGCGCAATCGTGGCGTGTCACCGGCTCTCGCGAAAAAAAAGACCGGCCCCCGCAGTGCGGGCGCTGGCCATCCTCCTCCTGGAGCAATCGATTGATTCGGCAGTGGCGGCGATCGACTGTGCGATCGAGCCGTCGAAGGTGTTCGGGTCGGAACCGCGAAGGTCGTGCGGCGGTGTCGCGGAGCTCCGCCGCGTCTGTCACGCGCCGGACGGCTCCATCGTCTACCTGCGCTCATCCCGCCGGTGTGGCCACCAGCAGTTCCGCGAGCAGCGTCGCGATCCCCAGGAACGAAAAGAATCCGACCACGTCGGTGACCGTCGTCAGGATGATCGAAGACGAGGTGGCCGGGTCCTGCCCGAAGCGGCGCAGCAGCACCGGAGTCAGCGCGCCGGCGAGGCCGGCGACGACCATCGAGATCACCATCGCGAGCGCGCACACCAGCACGAGGCCGAAGGAGCGGCTCCACACGTACACGCCGAGCGCGGTTGTCGCCGCCACCGCCAGGCCGTTGACCATGCCGACGACCGCTTCCTTGCCGACGACGCGCCGCCAGTGACGCAGGCTGATTTCGCGCAGCACCAGCCCGCGCATCGTCACCGCCAGCGCCTGCGCAC
>JBDSLT010000288.1:0-4636 GCA_039916265.1 Casimicrobiaceae bacterium
GCGAGATACAGCTTCACGAGCGCCGGTCCGAAGAACAGCGCGATCGCGCCGGCGATGGCGAGATAGGGCCCGAAAGCCAGCGGGACGCTGTGATCGCGACCCTTGAAGACGATCAGCAGCAGGCCGATCGTCGCGCCGACCACCGACGACAGCAGCACGATGAGCGGGAGCATCTGCCAGCCGAGCCACGCGCCGAGCGCCGCCAGCAGCTTGAAATCGCCGTAGCCCATGCCCTCCTTCCCGCGGATCAGCTTGAACAGCCAGTAGACCGACCAGAGCGACAGATAGCCGGCCACGGCGCCGATGAGCGCTGTCTTCAGCGGCACGAACAAATCGAACATGTTGGCGATGAGGCCGGCCCAGACGAGCGGCAGCGTCAGGTTGTCGGGCAGGTACTGCGTGTCGAAATCGATGAAGGTCAGCGCCGTCAGCGTCCACAGGAGGACGCACGCCGCCGCGCCCTGCCAGGTGGCGCCGAAACGCCAGAGGGCCGCGAGCGCCAGCGCCGCGCCCAGAACCTCGACCAGCGGGTAGCGCGAAGGGATGGGCGCGGCGCACGCGCTGCACCGGCCTTTGAGCAGCAGCCAGGACAGCACGGGAACGTTCTCGAGCGCGCCGATACGGTGTCCGCACGCCGGGCAGGCGGAGCGCGGCACGACGAGGTTGTACGACGGGTGCGCGGCGGGCGCCTCGCCGCGGATTTCGGCGGCCTGCGCTTCCCAGCCGCGCTCGAGCATCTTTGGCACGCGATGGATCACGACGTTGAGGAAGCTGCCGACGCACAGGCCGACGAGCGCGACAAAGATCGCGACGCCCCACGGGCCCAGCGACGCCGCGCCGCTCATCACGCGCCTGCCCCTTCCGGCCCGAAAGTATCGTCGACAGGCGACATCGCGATGCGCCCGCGCGAGCGCTCGGTCAGATCACGGCGCCGAGCTTGAAGATCGGCAGGTACATGGCGATGACCAGACCGCCGACAAAGACGCCGAGGAACACGATCATGACCGGCTCGAGCAGGCTGGAGAGCGCCGCGACGGCGTCGTCTACCTCGCGCTCGTAGAAATCGGCGACCTTGCCCAGCATGTTGTCGAGCGAGCCCGACTCCTCGCCGATCTGCGTCATCTGGAGCACCATCGACGGGAAGAGGCGCGTGTTGGTCATTGCGTTGGTGAGGCTGGATCCGGTGCTGACCTCCGTCTGGATCCGCTTGGTCGCCTGCGCGAACACGATGTTGCCTGCGGCGCCGCCGACCGCGTCCAGCGATTCGACGAGCGGGACGCCGGCCGCGAACATCGTCTGCAGCGTGCGCGTCCACCGCGCGATCGTCGCCTTTTCGACGATCGCGCCGACTATCGGGACCTTGAGCAGCAGCCGGTCGACCGTGTAGCGCATCGTGTCGGAGCGCTTGTACGCCACGCCGACGCCGATCACCGTGCCGGTGATCGCGAGGAAGATCAGCCACCACCACTTGACAACGAAATCGGAGAGGGCAATGACGATGAGCGTCGGCATCGGCAGCTCGGCGCCGAAATTCTTGAAGACGTCCTTGAACGACGGTATGACGAAAACCATGATGACCCACATCACGACGATCGCCACGACGAGCACGGAGATCGGGTAGAACAGCGCCGACTTGATCTTGCCCTTGATGGCGAGGATCTTTTCCTTGTACGTCGCGAGGCGGTCGAGGATGGCGTCGAGCATGCCGGAGGATTCGCCGGCGCCGACCAAGTTGCAGAACAGCGCGTCGAACTGCACGGGATGCTCGCGAAACGCCTGCGACAGCGACGAGCCGGTCTCGACCTTGTTCTTGATGTCCATCAGCAGGCGCGAGAAGCGGGCATTGCTGTGGCTGCGCGCAACGATGTCGAACGACTGCAACAGCGGCACGCCCGCCTTGAGCATCGTCGCGAGCTGGCGCGTGAAAAACGCGATGTCCTTGTCGGTGATGCGCCGCCCGCCGCGGAAGGACTGGCGCTTGATCTTGTTGACCCGGATCCCCTGCCGGCGCAGGTTCGTCGAGACGACGGTTTCCGAGACGCCGCGCGTTTCTCCGCGCATCGGCTTGTTGTTGCGGTCGACGCCTTCCCAGATGAACAGGAATTCCTTGATGCGGGTGTCGACGCGGGGGGCGAGGGCGGTGGCCATGGAGTGCCTCGATTCGGTGTGCTCGTGTGGGTTGGCGGGCGATCAGTCGTTGGTGACGGCCTCGATTTCCTCGAGGGACGTCATGCCGGACTTGACCTTGAGCAGCCCCGACTGGCGCAGGTTGCGAACGCCTTCGGCCTGCGCCTGCTTCGCGATGTCGAGAGCGTTGCCGTTGCACATGATGAGCTGGCGCATGTCGTCGGAGATGGGCATCACTTCGTAGACGCCGACGCGGCCCTTGTAGCCGGTGCCTTTGCAATGGTCGCAGCCGATCGGCCCGTACGGCTGCCAGCTCCCGTCGAGGTCCTCCTCGGCGAAGCCCGCGCGCAGCAGCGCCGGCGGCGGTATGTCCGCCGGCTTCTTGCAGTTCGGGCACAGTCGTCGCGCCAGGCGCTGCGCGGTGATGAGAATGACCGACGACGCCACGTTGAACGGCGCGACGCCCATGTTGAGCAGCCGCGTCAGCGTCGTCGGCGCGTCGTTGGTGTGGACCGACGAAAACACCAGATGGCCCGTCTGCGCGGCCTTGATCGCGATGTCAGCGGTCTCGAGGTCGCGGACCTCGCCGACCATGATGATGTCCGGATCCTGGCGCAGGAACGCGCGCAGCGCCGTCGCGAACGTAAGGCCGGCCTTTTCGTTGACGTTGACCTGGTTGACGCCCGCGAGCTGGATTTCAGCCGGGTCCTCGGCCGTGGAGATGTTGATGCCCGGCTGATTCAGGATGTTGATGCAGCTGTACATCGACACCGTCTTACCGGAGCCCGTCGGGCCGGTGACGAGGATCATGCCGTAAGGCCGGCCGATCGCATGCAGCATCGCTTCCTGCTGGTCTGGCTCGTAGCCAAGCGCCTCGATGCCGAGCTTGATTCCGGCCGAGTCGAGGATCCGCAGCACGATCTTTTCGCCCCACAGCGTAGGCAGCGACGACACGCGAAAGTCGATCGCGCGCGTCTTCGACAGCACGAGCTTCATCCGGCCGTCCTGCGGCACGCGGCGCTCGGCGATGTCGAGCTTCGAGATGACCTTGATACGCGACGCGACCTTGTCCTTGATCGCCAGCGGCGGCTGCGCGATCTCCAGCAGCACGCCGTCGACGCGGTAACGGACGCGGAAGAACTTCTCGTAGGGCTCGAAGTGGATGTCGGAGGCGCCCGCGGCGATCGCATCGAGCATGATCTTCTGGATGTACTTGACGACCGGCGCGTCCTCGACCTCGCTGTCGTCGACCGTCGTTTCCTGCTGGCCGCCTTCCTCGAGCGCCACCTCGATATCCTCGAGCGACGCCAGCTCCTGCAGCGAGGTCCCCAAGGACTCGACGACCTTGACGATGGCCTGCCCGAGCTTGTCGTCTTCGACGACGACCGCCTCGACGGGCAGGTTCGAGCGGAAGCGCACTTCCTCGAGCGCCTGCAGGTTCGCCGGGTCCGATGTCGCGACGTAAAGCCGGTTGCCGCGCTTGTACAGCGGCAGGACGCGCCGCGATTGGGCGACCCTGGGATCGAAATACGTCTTGTCGAGTTGCTCGATGTCGAATGCGCCAAGATCGAGCAGTGGGATGCCGAATGCGCGCGAGCCGAAGAGCGCGAGCTGATGCGCCGTCATCCGCTTGCCGGAGAGCACCTGCTCGACGAACGTCACCCCCGCCGACTGCGCCTGCGTCTGCAGCACCTCGGCATCGTGCTCGGACATCACGCCGTGCTGCGCGAGCGCGCGGGCGAGGCCGCTGATGTTGCGGGTGGCGACGTGGGTTGCCATGGTGCGTCGGTCAGTGCCTGCCTTGGGTCGGGTTGCTAGTGTCCGCTGCCGTCCTTGCGCCCGTCAGCCCGACAAATTGCGGGAGCGGCCAACCGGAATGGGGCCAGCTTCGCTGTAGAGCAAGTTTTGTGCCGTACATCGGATTTTTCAGGAGATACGGGCACTTATTCCATTTGCATGAAATTTAGCTTGAAGATGATGCCCGCTCGGATTGGGTTTGTAAAGGCGCCGAAGCGTGCCCCACCGGCGGCAGCAACCGTACGACCTTTACGGCGCGATCGATCGTCTGGATGATCTCCACGCCCTGGTCCGCCAGCTTGAAGCTGATGCCCGCGTCGGGTATTTCGCCGAGATGCTCGACGATCAGCCCGTTCAGCGTCTTGGGACCGTCCAGCGGGAACTGCGTTCCGAGACGCCGGTTGAGCGAGCGCAGCAGCGTCATGCCGTCCACGACGACGCTGCCGTCGGCCTCGCGGCGGAAAGTGTCGCTGCCGCCCGGCGCCTGCGTCGTGAACTCGCCGATGATCTCCTCGACGATGTCCTCGATCGTGACGAGTCCCTGCAATTCGCCGTACTCGTCGACCACGAGCCCGAGCCGCTGGCGGTCGGCCTGGAACTGCTGCAACTGGGTCAACAGCGGCGTGCCGGCCGGGACGAAGTAGGGGGGGCGCAGCAGCGGACGCAAACGCTCGGCGTCGATCTCGCCGGTCTGTTGCAGGTGCACGACGCT
>JBDSLT010000289.1:0-21667 GCA_039916265.1 Casimicrobiaceae bacterium
ACGACGCCGGCCACGGCTTCAACTGCGACCAGCGCGGCTCTTACGACGCGGCCGCGGCCAAGCTCGCGCGCACCCGCACCCTGGAATTCCTGCGCCAGCAGGTCGGCTGACCCCTCCGGCGAACGGATGCTAGCGACGGGGGGCCGCGCAACCAACCGCCACATTGCACTGTCTCGATCTCGGCCTTCAGCTCGACAATCGATCTCGCCGCAGTGGCCTCGTCGAGAATCTCCTCTTCGGCGGCCTCAAGCTCATCGTCGGGCGCTTCTTCCATGTCCTCGACGTCCTCATCGTCGAGAATCGGCCCCAGGTGTGGCGCAGCCAGGCGACCCGATCGCTAAAGCGTCTCCAGTTCGCGAAGACGACCTTCGAGCCGCTCCCGGACGTCGCCGTAGCGACTGATAGATTGCCTCGAGCGATGACGCAAGGCGGCGCTGCAGAATCGTAAGCGCGAAGCCGACAGTTCCCGCCCGCTTGTCGTTCTGCAGTGCTTCGGCGCGGTTGAACTCATCGCGAACGTACGCCGTCACGTCTGCGTAAAGCCGAGCCTCGGCGTCGGATAGCTGGTACGGCACCGTGTACGCAATGCGCTCGGGGAAGAGGGGCGACCCATCGAACTTGAGCAGGCTCTCATTCGTCAGGCGGCGCATCAGGCCGGACACGTCGACGGTGTCCACCCCGTCACGAAACCTGCCCTCGAAGCGATCCCCGTCGAGGAGCGCCATGAATAGCTAAAAGTCCTCTTCCTTGCCGTTGTGCGGCGTGGCCGTCATCAACAGGAAATGACGCGTCAGCGCGGACAGCCGCTGGCCCAACCGTTAGCGCTTCGTGTACTTGATCTCGCCGCCGAAGAACGTGGCGGACATCTTGTGCGCCTCGTCGCAAACGATCAGATCCCAGCGGCAGTCCGGCGCCTCCAGTTTGAGCTGCACGTCTTCCTTGCGCGCGAGCTTGTCGAGGCGCGCGATAACCAGCGGCGTCTCGAGGAACCAGTTGCCGGTGCGCGCGGCCTCGAGCTTGTCGTTGGTGAGAATCTCGAACGGAAGGTGGAACCGGCGGTAGAGCTCGTCCTGCCATTGCTCGGCGAGTCTGCCGGGGCAGACGACGAGGCAGCGTTGAAGATCGCCCCGTGCGATCAGCTCCTTGATCAGGAGGCCGGCCATGATCGTCTTGCCGGCGCCCGGGTCGTCGGCAAGACGCTCGCGCTGATCGCCGGCGGTGTTACGCCCGCACGCGGAAGTCGCCCATGATTTCGACCGCGAAGCGCTGGGGGAGCTCGGCGACGCCGATCGCCGCGCGGGCGTGCTGACCGATCTCGGGACCGAACGCTTCAAAGAACAAGTCAGAGGCGCCATCGATGACCGCCGACTGCCGCTCGAAATTGGGCGCCGAGTTGACCATTCCGACAATCCGAAGCACCCGAACGACCTTGTCCAGGTCGCCGATGACTTCCTTGATGGTGCTGATCATGGTCAGCGCGACTGCGCGCGCTGTCGCGTAGCCTTCCTGCTCGGACACCTCGGTACCCACTTTGCCGCGCTGCCGGACGCCGGGAAGGTTGGGTAGGCCGAACCCGTGGCCGGAAAGGATAAGCAGGTCTCCGGAGAGCACGCCCGCCGTTCGATTGGCACTCGGAAACTTGACGGCGGGGGGCAAGGTGAAGCCCAGTTTTTCCAATCGCGCTTCGACGGCACTCATTTGATTTGCTTCCTTTGTGTCTTGATCTGGATCGCGCAGGGATCGTGTGCGCCCCTTTTGCCCGTGACGGAGCGCCACGCAACGCACGCCGCGAGTGACGCCATTTTCCGCGCCAGCCATCTGCTCGATTAAAACCGGATTCTGAATATACGGACAATCAAAGGTCGACGTCAAGATAATTGTACGGACATATCGACCAGCGCTACTCCCTACGGAGCCGGGTGACGTAGGTGAAGCGGTCGCCGGGATGAATAGCATCGGACAATTCAAGAAGTCTTTCGCGCTCGTCGAAGTAGCGGCGAACCGCGCGCAGAGCGGGGCTGCCGAGCTCGATGCGCAGAAGCTTCGCTTCACGCCTCTTCAGGCGTATTGCCTGGATGCTCTGCTCGATGTTGACGATGCGCAGGTTGTACGCCGCTTCTAACATCGCGGAAACCGGCCCGGTCAGGTTGGCAATGTGCTTGTCGATATCCGGGAGATCGACGTTGAGATAGCTGGTCGTCACACAGACCGGTCGAAGATCGCCGGGCAGCACGCGTATGGTATCGAAGCGCAACCAATCGCGGCCGATCCTGCAGCCGAGCAATTCGGCCAGCGCTGAGTCGCACTTGACCGACGCTATGCCCCGTACGATGAGACGCGTATCCTCGGCATATTGCAGCAGGTCCTTGATCGAGTTGATTGGTTGTCTGTAGCTCGTCGGCGGCTTGGCGGCTACGACTTCGGTGCCGGAACGGCGCCGGCGCGAAATTAGGCCCGCATCGTGCACACGGCGCAATGCCTCGCGCACGGTGTGGCGGCTGATCTCGTACGACTGCGACAGCTCCGTTTCGGTGGGGATGTTGGTGCCGACGGGGTACTTGCCGGCGGCGATGCGCTTGATCAGGTCGTTTGCCACCTGGAGGTATCGCGGCGAGGCGGACGACGTGCGCAGCTTCCCCGCGTCGCTCATTTTTCGTCCGGTCGCCATGTCTACCCAGTGCGTGTGGAAGTCCCTTGGATATATAGCAGATCAGCCTGCGCCGCGCACGCAAGCGCAGGCACGCGCTTGACGGGCCAGCCAATTGTCCGTACCTTTAAGGGAACTCAACGTGACTTGGAAGGAGCTCGAAGTGGCCCAATCCGCCGTAGTCGACAAGATCGCAGCGGTCGTCCCATCGTTTGCGCGCCGCGCTGCGCACATGAGCCCGACCGCCCCCGCGGCGGCAGGTTCCCACGACTCGATACCGTTCGATTCAGGGCACGCCTACCCCGGCGTGCTACCCGATCTACTCAAGGCCGCGGCACTGGCCCTTTCGGAGTATCGGTCCGAGACCCTCCAATACAGCGCGCGCCCGGGCCTGCCCGAAATGCGCGAATTCATTACCGGCTATATGAACGCCGACGGCGCCAGGGTCACCGCCGACGAGATCCTGATCGTCAACGGCGCCAAGCATGGACTCGACCTCGTGTGCCGCCTCCTGCTCGACGAAGGCGATTCGATTGTCGTGACCGCGCCTACTTACTTCACTTCCATTCCCATTTTTAAAAGCTTCGGCATCGATTTTATTGAGATCGGCCAGGACGACGAAGGGCTTTCGGTCACCGAGCTTGGCGATGCGCTGTGCCGGCTTGAAGCCGAGGGTAGCAAACCCCCGAAATTCATCTACAACGTGCCGGATTTCCACAACCCGACCGGCGTGACGATGTCGCTGCGGCGGCGCGAGGCGCTGCTCGAGATCGCGGCGGTCCACGGCATTCCCATAGTTGAGGACAGCCCTTACCGAAAGGTCCGTTTCGAGGGAGACCTGGAGCCCTCGCTCAAGGCGCTGGATCGTCATGAGGGCGTGTACCTTCTTGGAACGTTTTCCAAGTTGATCGCCCCTGGGTTGCGTATCGGCTGGGTTGCCGCGCCGCGCGACATCATCGCCCGCCTGGTTCAGCTGAAGTCCGACGGTGGCACCTGCCCGTTGACGCAGCGGATCATTCTCGAGTTCTGCAAGGCGGGTGGGCTCGAGAGTCACATCGACAAGGTCCAGAGCGTCTATCGGATCCATCGCGATCGCATGGTTGCTGCGCTGCGCAGGGAATTGCCCGAGGTATCGATGACGATCCCGCACGGGGGCTACTACGTCTGGCTGAAATTTCCCGACCACGTGGATGCGGATGCCCTCGCGAAACGGGCCGGTGAGTTGGGCGCCACCATTATTCCGGGCAGCAAGTTCTTCGCCGGACGAGGGCCGCTGTCCTCGAAGATCCACAAGGCCCCGAAAAACTTCGCGAGACTGGCCTATTCCCACGCGTCGCCGGACGAGATCGACGTGGGCGTGCAAAGGATTGCGTCGGCGCTCAAATCGATGAAGCCGTGACCCAGGCTGCGCTTCGGTCGGATGCAGGGGTGTATCGCGCCAAGGCCGCGCCTTTCGGCGGCGCTGGGGCCGATGGCGACACTCCTGTAACATCGCCTTGCGCGATGATGCGCATGCGTCGAATCGAATCGCCGGTCGTTCGACGCATGAAGCCCGGGGAGGATCGTCTGCAGCCACTCGTTGAGTTCGAGAACGTCGAGAAGACGTACGACGGTGAGCATCTGGCGGTCACCGGGTTGAACCTGCGGATCGCCAAGGGCGAGTTCTTGACCTTCCTGGGGCCCTCGGGCTCCGGGAAGACGACCGCCTTGATGATGCTGGCCGGATTCGAGACGCCCACTGCCGGCGACATTCGCCTCGACGGCCGCTCGTTGCGCCATATCCCGCCCTTCCGGCGCAACATCGGCGTGGTCTTCCAGAACTACGCGTTGTTCCTGCACATGACCGTGGCGGCGAACATCGCGTTTCCCCTTTCCGTCCGCGGCGTCCCGAAGAGTGAAATCGCCGAGCGGGTGGAGCGCGCGCTCGGGCTTGTCCGCCTGGACGGCTTCGGTGCGCGTCGGCCCGCGGAGCTCTCCGGCGGTCAGCAGCAGCGCGTCGCGCTTGCGCGCGCGCTCGTTTTCGATCCCGCGCTGGTGCTGATGGACGAGCCCTTAGGCGCGCTCGACAAGCAGCTACGCGAGCAGCTGCAGCTCGAGATCAAGCACATCCAGCGGGACCTCGGCATCACGGTCGTCTACGTCACGCACGACCAGTCCGAGGCGTTGACTATGTCCGACCGCATCGCAGTCTTCAAGGACGGAACCGTGCAGCAGATCGCGTCGCCGGACGATCTGTATGAGCGTCCCCTCAATGCTTTTGTGGCGCAATTCATCGGCGAGAGCAACAGGATCGACGGCACCATCGTCGCGGTCGACGGCGAACGATGCACGGTGGCGGTCGACGAGGGTCCGCGGATTTCCGCGCTGGCGGTCAATGTCGGCCCGGTCGGCGCGCGGGCCAGGCTGTCGATACGTCCCGAGCGCGTCGTCGTGCGCCCGGTTGAGCATCAGTGCGACAACGTGCTCGAGGCGCGCGTCGCGGAGCTCATTTACAACGGCGATCACACAAAGGTGCGGCTTCAGGTTCCCGGCGCAAGCGACTTTCTGATCAGAATGCCGAACGTCCTGAACGACCAGCCGCTCACACCCGGCCAACCGCTTCAGATCGGATGGGCGACGCGTGACTGTCGTGGCCTCGATGCGCCGGTGGAGGATTCCAAAGCCCAGGTCGGCCAAGGCACATAGCGTCACCGTGCCGCAGACCGGTAGTACGTCATGAACGCAGCATAGGAGAAGACACATGAACAAGCAGCGAAGGATCGGCGCGATTGTTCTTGGAATACTTATCACCGTGGGGGCGTCGTTGGCACCCGCCGTCGCCGCCAGGGATCTGACGGTGGTCGGCTGGGGCGGGGCGTCGACCGCGGGGCAGGAGATCGTTTTCTACAAGCCGTTCACCGCGAAGACCGGCACCAAGGTGGTGGTGGACACCTGGTCGGGCGGCATCGGCGTCCTGCGCACCAAGGTGAAAGGCGGAAACGCCAATTGGGACGTGGTGCAGGTCGAAGTCGACGAGGTCATTCTCGGCTGCGAGGAGGGACTCTTCGAAAAGCTGGATTGGAGCAAGCTCGGCGGCCGCGACAAGTTCATCGATGCCGCCTACAACGACTGCGGCGTCGGCAATCTGGTCTTTTCACAGGGCCTGGGTTACGACGGCAGCCGCTACGCGGATGGGCCGAAATCGTGGGTCGACTTCTGGGACGTGAACAAATTTCCGGGCAAGCGGGGCCTGCGCAAGACCGCGAAATACACCCTCGAAGCCGCGGTACAGGCGCAGGGCATCCGTCGCGAGGACGTCTACAAGGTGCTCTCCACGCCCGCGGGCGTCGAGGCGGCGTTCAAGAAGCTCGATGAGCTGAAGCCGAACATCATCTGGTGGTCGTCACCCTCGCAGGTGCCCGGACTCCTCGCGTCCGGAGAGGTCGTCATGTCGATGGGGACCGCGGGACGCATCCTTGGCGCGAACCAGCTGGAAGGAAAGAACTTCAAGTTCGTCTGGCCCGCCAGCATGTACGCCGTCGATTTCTACGTGGTCCTGAAGGGCACGCCCAACAAGGATCAGGCGATACAGCTCGTCAACTTCATGTCGCAGCCGGATACGCAGAAGCTTCTGCCCA
The DNA here is from genome assembly GCA_039916265.1 of Casimicrobiaceae bacterium. GTDB lineage: Bacteria > Pseudomonadota > Gammaproteobacteria > Burkholderiales > Casimicrobiaceae > VBCG01. The sequence goes on from JBDSLT010000289.1 coordinate 6,265, forward strand.
ACTATTTTCCGATCGGCGTGACCAACAAGGATGCAATCAAGGGTGTCGATTCGCAGAAGGCACAGTCGACGCCGACCTATCCGGAAAACATGAAGGACGCGCTCGCCCTCGACGCTGCCTTCTGGGTCGAAAACGGCGACCAGTTGAGCCAGCGCTTCAACGCCTGGGCGGCCAAATAGCCGAGGGGGAAGCTGCCCGTTGGCCGGCCGGCACGTGAGATGATCGGCGCGTCAGGCTTGAATCCGTCGCGGTCGGTGTCGCTCAAGTCCGGGCTCGGTCGGGTCGAACGGCGCAAATTGATGCGCGCCGTCGCCCTGATCGTGCCGCTCTTCGCCTTCCTGCTGCTCAACTTCGCCTTCCCGATCGGCGCCGTCCTGATGCGCAGCGTCAACGATGTCGAACTCGGCGCCGCGATGCCCCGAACCGCGGCTGCGATCCGGCAGTGGGACGGGCGCGATCTTCCCCAGGCGAGTGTCGCCGCGATGCTGATGGAGGAATTGGTCCGCGCGAGGGACGAGGGCACCGTCAGCAGCGTCGCGAATCGCCTCAACTACGACATCAACGGCTTCCGCTCGCTGCTGCTATCGACGGCGCGTCGACTTCCATCAGGCGACTCCGGTTCCGCGCTCGAGCAACTGATCAAGATCGACGGTCGCTGGGGGGATCGCAACTACTGGGGTGCGATCAGGCACGCGGCAGGGCCGTATACGAGTTTCTATCTGCTCGCCGCCGTGGATCGAAGGGAGAACGTCGACGGGGAAATCACGATGACACCGGCGGACCAGCAAATATTCGTCAACATATTCCTGCGGACCTTCTGGATCAGCCTGGTCGTGACGACGCTTTGCCTGGTGCTGGGCTACCCGCTGGCGTACCTGCTGGCGAACATCGACGCGCGGATCAGCAATCTCCTGATGATGCTGGTCCTTCTGCCGTTCTGGACGTCGGTGCTGGTGCGAACGACCGGCTGGGCGGTGCTGCTGCAGCGCGAAGGAACGGTCAACAACATGCTGCGCGCGGTGGGCGCCATCTCGGAGCCGATGCAGTTGATCTACAACCGCACGGGCGTCTACGTCGCCATGACCCACGTGCTTCTGCCTTTCATGGTGCTGCCGCTGTACGGCGTCATGAAAGGGATCGCGCCGACGTCCTTTCGCGCCGCGTTGTCGTTGGGCGCCCGGCCGTGGGTCGCTTTTCGCAGGGTGTATCTACCGGAGACCATGCCGGGGGTCAGCGCGGGTTGCCTGCTAGTTTTCATTCTCGCGCTCGGGTACTACATCACGCCCGCGCTGGTCGGCGGCGCCAATGACCAGATGGTGAGCTATTTCATCGCGTTCTATACCAACGAAACGCTCAACTGGGGCATGGCGGCGGCACTGGGCGTCATCCTGCTGACGGTCACGCTGGCGCTCTACGTTCTATACAACCGTCTATCCGGCTCCAAGGGCCCGAAATGGGTCTGACGCTGACCCCGTCGTCGTTTGACACGCCGATCGGGCGCATTTCGCGCGGCGTCTTCTACGTCTATTGCGCTTGCGTATTTCTGTTTCTGATCGTACCGATCGTGACGGTGGTTCCGCTTTCGTTCAGCTCCGACTCGTTCCTCATCTATCCGATACCGAGCTTTTCGTTGCGGTGGTATGAGGATTTCTTTACCTCGCCGCACTGGCTGCCCGCGCTGATGAATAGCTTGCTGGTCGCGGCCGCCACCACGCTGATCGCGACTCCGCTGGGGACGTTCGCGGCGCTCGGCCTGGTGCGGATGGAAGTGCGATGGCGGCCGCTGTTCGTCAGCCTGCTGATCGCTCCGATGATCGTTCCGGGAATCATCACCGCCATCGGCATCTATTTCGTCTATGCGCCGCTCGGGCTGACCAACAACTACGCCGGCCTGATCCTCGCCCACACGGTCCTCGCCGCGCCCTTCGTCGTCATCGTGGTGCTTGCAGCACTCGAGGGATTCGACCCCAACGTAATCCGGGCCGGCGCGAGTCTGGGTGCGCCGCCGCTCACCGTCTTTTTTCGGATCGTGCTGCCGCTGATCCTGCCGGCCGTGATTGCAGGAGCGGTGTTCGCATTCGCGACGTCCTTCGACGAGATCATCATGGCGATATTTCTCGCGGGCCCGGAGCAGCGGACACTGCCGCTGCAAATGTTCGACGGCCTGCGCGAACGGATCAGCCCGACCATCACCGCCGCAGCCACGCTCCTGATCGTGGTTTCCATCCTGCTTCTAACCACCGTCGAGTTGCTGAGGCGGCGTTCAAGGCAGAAGTTGACGGCGGCGCGCTGACGCTTTTCGCCTGCGTGCGTTTCCACAATACGACACCGACGTAGCCAACGCCAAAGGACGGCAATCCATGGGAGCCAAAGAGACGCTGCAGGTGAGGGACGTGACGGTCCGCAGCGGCGAGACGGTGAAGGCGTTTCTGACCATCGGTGAGACTCCCAATGGCCCCATTCGAATTCCGCTGGTCATCATCAATGGCGCCGCGGACGGTCCCGTTCTTTGCCTGACCGCCGGCGTGCACGCCACCGAATATGCGTCGATCTCGGCGGCAATGCGCCTCGTCAATGAGCTGACGCCAGGCGAGCTGCGCGGCGCGGTCATCGTCGTGCCGGTGGTGAGCATGGCGATGTTTCAAAGCCGGCTACCGTTCATCTCCCCGATCGATGGCCTGAACCTGAACAAGATCGCGCCGGGCGGCGCGGGCGGCTCGATTTCGGAGATTCTCGCGCATGCGCTGCTCACCGAGGTGATCGCGAAAGCGCAATACCACATCGACCTCCATGCCGGTGATTTCGGCGAAATGCTTCTGCCCTTCGCGGGATTTCCGCTGACGGGCAATGCGGACTTCGACCGGCAGGGCGAGGCGCTTGCCAGACTGTTTACCCCGCGGCTCATATCCATTGGTCCGGAGTCCGGACCATTATCGCTACCCTTCGCCGGCGGCATCGTGCGCGCCGCGACTCGCCTGGGCGTCATCTCGATACTTGGGGAGTCCGACGGCAACGGTGCCCTGGAGGACGCGGACGTGCGCGTCCACTATGACGGCGTTCGCAACGTGATGCGCTATCTCGACATGATCGATGGGGAGCCGGTCATTGTCGGCACGCGCCTCAAGGCGACCGATCGATTCGTCATCCGGGCGACCAAGTCCGGCCTGGTGCGGCTGAAGGTGAAAATCGGAGACACGGTGTCGGCGGGACAGGATCTCGCGGAAATCTGCAACGTTTTCGGTGAAACGGTCGAAGTCATCCGGGCGCCGCGCGCGGGCATCCCGGGCTTGATCTGGTCGCACAAGGTCGTCAATACCGGAGATCCGGTTCTGCGCTGCTGGGCTGCCGAGGCTGCGCCGCCGTTTCCAGAGACGGACAAATTCATGCGTGACGCAGCGTAATCGGACCGATCGCGGCGACGCCGCCGCATCGATCCGACTAGGCGGGGGAGGCTGCAAGCGTTTAGCGTTGCGCACGACCCGCTCCCGGATGGCTGACCTGAGTTCAATCTCCGTCGGCATCAGCCACCACCTTAGCCGCGTGCTCGAGCACCGACTTCCTGGACGCGATGTCCCGGATCTATGACATGGAACCGCGCCCGCCAGTGGTCACTGACGAACGAATGCTGGAGCCAGAGGTGTTCGCGGACGGCATCTAAACAGCCCCGTGCGAGCATCTCCCCGCAACTGGAGCCGAACACCGCGCGCGGTCCGGCGCGCAATAACTGGACGTCAGGGTCACCTTGGTGCGGCAGAGCGTCGGCTGTCCGGCCTAACGCTGGACAGAAGGACCGAGGCCGGTGCCAACAGGCATTGATGGATAACGTCTCTCATTCACGCGACGCGTGGGTAGATGGATGCGGAACTCCTCGCCCTGTGCGCGCATCTGCTTCTGATTCGCCGTCTCCTGGTCGAACGAGCCGGCCAGAATCCACTTGCCGTTGCGGAAGTCGGGTTCCAGGCGCTGGATGCGGTCGTACTTCGGGCCTAGGCCATCCCGCGCCAGGCAAGCTCGACGATCTCGAATGAGTCGTTCTCCGCGCGCATCCGCTCCTCGAAGTACTCGAGGGCGTCGGTGAGGCCGAAGCGCTCGTAGCCGACGCGCACGAGCTGCACGCCGGGCACAGCGAGCCACTTCTTACGTAGGTCGCGAAGGTGCTGCCACCGTTCGGCCAGGCCCATCTTGTGGTGGTAGCCGTCGAGTCAGCCAATTCGACCGAAGGGGGCCTACCGCGCTGAGTGACACCCGCGATCTCTCAGCCGAGCTGTTTCGCCAGCTCGGTCGCCGACTTCCGATAGTAGATCATCAGGGACTTGAGGTCGCGATGTCCCACGGCGCGCGCAAGATCGAGAATCTCGAGCTTCTTCGAGAGCCGTTCGATGGCGTTGGCGCGCGAGTCATGGAAGTGCCGATCGCCGATTCCCGCGCGAGCGCGCGCCTTGCGGAAGTTGGCGTCGACCTGGCTCGTGATGAGTCCGAACGGACAGTCGTCGGTATCCTCGAGCAGACGCAGGATGGCCTCAGCCTGCTTCGTTATCGGGACGTCGCGCTCGTCCCCGTTCTTGCTCTTGGGTAGATGGACGAAGCGCGCATCGAGATGAACGTCCTCCCACCGAATGGCGCAGATTTCGCCCTCGCGCATCGCGGTCTCGAGTGCGAAGAGAAACGCCAACGCAACGCGCTGCTGCACCGTCTGCGGCGCCTTCCATCGCTCGTAGCCCAGCGCCGCGATCATGCGATCGACTTCGCTGTCGGACCAGCGCTGATCGCGGGCGCGAGGCTTCGGCGGCCGCTTCACCTCGTCCATCGGGTTCGCGCTCGCCCAGCCCCATTCCTTGCGCGCCACCTCGAACATCGACCGCAGCAGCGCCCACTCGCGACGCACGCTCGCTGGTGCCAGCGGCTTGATGCCGGCGGCGAGGTTGCCCTTCAGCGCGTGATCGCGCCACATCGCGATGTCGGCCGGCTGCACCTCGGCGATCAGGCGGAGGGCGAACGGCAGCGTGCGCTCGAGCTTCCGGCAGCGCACGTCTTCCCAGCGCGCACCATCGTGCGTCGGTGAGACTTGGGTGCGGTACTTCTCGAGGCCCTGTGCTACCGTACGTGGGATGATCTTGCCGCGGCGGACATCCTGGAGCTCGGACTCGCGCTGCGTCGCCCAGGCGCGCGCCTCGGCCTTCGTGTCGAACGTCGCGCTCTCGCTAGGGAACCCCTTGCGGCGGATCTTCGCGCGCCAGTTGCCGTCTCGGTTTTCGAACGTCGCCACTGGGACACCGTTGGGACATCGCGGTGGGGTATTGTGGGACGAAACGTACGCAGCGTCAACCCGGCGCGCGCCAGCAGAATGGCTGCAGGCGCCTGTAATGCAACGTAAAAGTGGCTGGTGGGGGGTGCCGGTGAAACGAGTCGTGGTGCCCAGAAGAGGACTCGAACCTCCACAGTCTTGCGACCGCTAGGACCTGAACCTAGTGCGTCTACCAATTCCGCCATCTGGGCAACGGCAACCGAATATTTTAAGAGATCGCCCTGCCCTTGTCAAAACGCACCACCTCCCGTAGCTCCGATGCCGCGCCCGCCAAGGCAACCGGCGCGGCGGCGCTTCCGGACGCCGCCGCAATCGTGGCGGCCCTGAACGACGCAGGCGTCCCGCTCGCCCCCGACGATCTGGCGGAGCGGCTTGGCGTCGCGCGCAAGCACGCCGGCGCCTTTGCCGCGCGGCTTGCCGAACTCGAGCGCGACGGCCGCGTGCTCGTCAATCGCAAGGGCGAGGTCTGCATCGTCGCCAAGCTCGATCTTGTCACCGGCAAGGTGCTCGGCCATCCCGACGGCTACGGCTTTCTCGTCCCCGACGAGGGCGGCGACGACCTGTTCCTCAGTCCGCGCGAGATGCACAAACTGCTCCACGGCGATCGCGCGAGCGCGCGGCGCGTCGGCGTTGATCGTCGCGGCCGGCCGGAGGGCGCAATCGTCGACGTGCTCTCGCGCGCCAATCGCGACGTCGTGGGCCGCTTGCATGAGGAGCGCGGCGTCTGGTTCGTCGAAGCCGAGAACCGGCGGATCAGCCAGGATCTGCGGGTCCCGGCCGACGGACTCAACGGCGCGAAGCCGGGGCAGGTCGTCGTCGTCGAGATCGTCGAGCAGCCGTCGGAGCACCGCGAGGCGGTGGCGCGCGTGAAGGAGATCCTCGGCAGCGCAACCGATCCGGGGATCGAGATCGAAATCGCGCTGCGGAAGCACGACCTGCCCTTCGAATTCTCCGCGGCGGCGCAACGGCAGGCCAAGCGATTGCCGGCCGAGGTCCGAAGCGCCGACCGGAAGGACCGCGTCGACCTGACGGCGCTTCCGCTTGTCACGATCGACGGCGAGACGGCCAAGGATTTCGACGACGCGGTCTACTGCGAGCGCAAGGGCAAGGGCTTCCGCGTGATCGTCGCCATCGCCGACGTGTCGCACTACGTGCGCGACGGCGACGCGATCGACGCCGACGCCCGCGAACGCGGAACGTCCGTCTACTTTCCCCGGCGCGTGATTCCCATGCTGCCCGAAGCGCTGTCGAACGAACTCTGTTCGTTGAAGCCGAAGGTCGACCGCCTGTGCGTGGCCTGCGACATGCAGATCGGCGCCGAGGGCGAGATCGGGAGCTACACGTTCTATCCGGCCGTGATGCATTCACGCGCGCGCCTCACCTACGACGAGGTGTGGCAGTGGCTCTCGGCGAACGGCGCCGCGAAGGGCGCGCAGGCGAAGGCGCTGCTGCCGCACATCGCCACGCTCTACAGCGCCTTCAAGGCGCTGCTCACCGCGCGCAATGCCCGCGGCGCGATCGACTTCGACACGGTGGAACTCGCCATCGAGTTCGACGACGAGGGTCGCATCGCGCAGATCGTGCCCGCGCCGCGCAACGACGCCCACCGGCTGATCGAGGAATGCATGCTCGCGGCCAACGTCTGCGCGGCGGACTTCGCCGCCAAGCATCGCCAGCCAGTCCTCTACCGCGTTCACGAAGGGCCACCGCCCGACAAGCTGGCCGCGCTGCGCGAGTTTCTCGCCGGGTCCGCGCTTTCGCTGGCGGGCGGCGACGAGCCCACGGCAACCGACTACGCCAGGCTGCTGTCGCAGGTGCGCGAGCGCCCCGATTTCGCGCTGTTGCAAACGGTGCTGTTGCGCTCGCTGTCGCAGGCGCAGTACGCCCCGGACAACGTCGGTCACTTCGGTCTCGCGTACGACGCCTACGCGCATTTCACCTCGCCGATCCGCCGCTATCCCGATCTCCTCGTCCATCGCGCGATCAAGGCGATCCTCGGCGGCAAGAAATACACGCCCTCCGGCCAGACGTGGGCGGCGCTGGGCGTGCACTGCTCGATGGCGGAACGCCGTGCCGACGACGCGTCGCGCGACGTCACGCAGTGGCTCAAATGCTTTTACATGCAGGATCGGATCGGCGAGGAGTTCGCCGGAACGATCAGCGGCGTCACGAGCTTCGGCCTGTTCGTCACGCTCGACGGACTCAACATCGACGGCCTCGTGCACGTGACGGAGCTCGGCCGCGACTACTTTCACTTCCAGCAGGCGCGCCACGCGCTCATCGGCGAAAAGACCGGCCGGACTTTCCAGCTCGCCGGCCGGATTCGCGTGCGCGTGGCGCGCGTCGACCTCGAAACCGCGAAGATCGACCTCACGCTCGCGGAGGATGCGGCCGCATCGCCGGCGACGCGGCCGCGCTTCACCGAGCCGCCGTCGCGCGACGCTCCGCCTTCGCGCGGCAAGAAGCGCCGCTAGCGCTTGATCTCGGGCTGGGGGGTCATCCGCAGGTACGGCCGCAGCGCCTTGTAGCCTTTCGGGAATTTCTGCTTGATCACCTCGGGGTCCTGCAGCGACGGCACGATGACCACATCGTCACCATCCTTCCAGTTCGCCGGCGTGGCGACTTGGTTGTGCTCGGTCAGCTGGATCGAGTCGATGACCCGCAGGATCTCGTCGAAGTTGCGCCCGGTCGACGCGGGATACGTCAGCATCAGCCGCACCTTCTTCGCCGGATCGATGATGAATACCGAGCGCACCGTCAGCGTCGCGCTGGCGTTCGGGTGGATCATGTCGTAGAGCTGCGAGACCTTGCGGTCGGCGTCGGCGAGAATCGGAAAGTTGACTTTGGTCTTCTGCGTGTCGTTGATGTCTTCGATCCACTTCTTGTGCGATTCGACGGGGTCGACCGAGAGGGCGATGATCTTGACGCTGCGCTTCGCGAACTCGTCCTTGAGCTTCGCCGTCATGCCGAGCTCGGTCGTGCATACCGGCGTGAAGTCGGCGGGATGCGAAAACAGCACGCCCCAGCTATTGCCCAGCCATTCATGGAAGCTGATGCGGCCTTCGCTCGAGTCCTGCTCGAAATCAGGGGCGACGTCGCCAAGACGGATTGCCATGTCGTTCTCCTCGGATGAACCTCGCGGGGGAGGCAACCCATGATGATAATGATTTCCTGCGCCGGCCGCTCCGCTGATTTGCCTTATCGATATTCCCATCTAGCCGTGGCGGGTTTTGATGCTGCGCACAAAATTCTCCAGGATGTTCGCTTTGAACGCTCAGCACCGATGAACGCACTCACGCGATGAAGGCGCCGCGCGACGCGGTGCCCGGCGCGCCACTCGACCTCGTCGTTCAGGCACCGGTCGTGCTGCGCGAGGACCTCGACATCCTCGCGTTGCTGACCGATACCGACGCCATCGAGCCGCTGACGCGCGCGGCCAACGACGCGTATGTGCTGCGGGAGATCGGCACGCACTCGGGCGTCACCGAAGCGTGCGCCGGGGCGGGCTACGACTGCGCGCTGGTGCCGCAGGCGCGCACGCTCGACCGCGTTCGGCTGGTGGCGATGGACATGGACTCGACGCTGATCACGATCGAGTGCATCGACGAGATCGCCGACCTGCAGGGGATCAAGCCGCAGGTCGCGGCGATCACGGCGCGCGCGATGCGCGGCGAGATCGACTTTCGCGCCAGCCTGGCCGAGCGGGTCGCGCTGCTCGCCGGGCTGCCGGTGAGCGCGCTCGAGCGCGTCTACGGCGAGCGGTTGCGCTTGTCGCCCGGCGCCGAGACGATGGTTGCAGGCTTCAAGGCAGCCGGCGCAAAGCTGCTTCTCGTCTCCGGCGGCTTTACGTTCTTCACCGACCGCCTGGAGGCACGATTGGGGATCGACCACACGCTGTCCAACGCGCTGGAGATCGTCGACGGCCGCCTGACCGGACGCGTCACCGGCGACATCGTCGACGCGCCGGCCAAGGCCGCGGCGCTGCGACACCACGCCGCTGCGCTGCGCGGAGACGGCGGCCTCGTCGTCGCGATCGGCGACGGCGCCAACGATTTGCCGATGCTCATGGAAGCCGACGTCTCGATTGCCTATCGCGCGAAGCCCGCGGTCCGCGCGCAGGCCGCGCACGCGATCGACCAGTGCGGGCTCGACGCCGTCCTCAACCTGTTCGGCTGATTGCCTTGCGACTGTCCTGCGATTGCCCTGCGCATGCCTTGCGCGCGCGGTTCAGCGTGCGGGCTTTACGCGGCCTCGTCGATCCACGCCATCTGGATCGCCTCGAGGATCTTCTCGCCGCAGCGCTTCGGATCGTCGTCGAAGCCCGGGAGCGCCATCACCCATTCGCGCAGATCGGTGAAGCGGAGCTTCTGCGGATCGACGTCAGGATGCGCCTGCGCAAGCGCGATCGCGATCTCCAGCGTATCGGTCCATTTCATCACTTGGTCTCTTTGGCGTAATTGATCGTGTACTTGGGAATCTCGACGACGAGTTTCGCGTCGCCGACCTTCGCCTGGCAGGACAGCCGCGACACCGGCGTGAGGCCCCACGCGCGGTCGAGCAGGTCGTCCTCGTCCTCCGTCGACGGCGCGAGCGAGTCGAAGCCCTCGCGCACGATGACGTGGCACGTGGTGCACGCGCAGGATTTTTCGCAGGCGTGTTCGACATCGATCCCCTGCTCGAGCAGGTTGTCGAGCAGCGACATGCCCTTCTCGCCTGTAAACGTCCTGCCCTCGGGGCAGATCTCGGCATGCGGCAGAACGACGATCTCGGTCATGATCCGAACACCGCGTCGACGCGCTTGCCGGTCAGCGCAGCACCGACGCTGCGGTCCATGCGGCGCCCGGCAAACTCGCCCGACGCACGGTTCAGCGCCTCGATGGCCGAGCGCAGCGCGAGATGGTCGCCGCCCTCGCGCCGCGCGATCACCGCGTCCACGGCGGCGTCGATCGCCGACCTCTCGACGCTCGACAGCAGCGCGCCATCGGCCTCGAGCGCATTCCGGGTCGCCGCGACGATCTGATCGGCTTCGACCTCGACCTCGGCGAGCGCCCGCGCCTTCATGTCGTCCTCCGCGTGCGCGAACGAATCCGCAAGCATCCGCGCGATCTCGTCGTCCGACAATCCGTAAGACGGCTTCACGGTGATCGCCGCCTCGACGCCGCGGGTCTGTTCGCGCGCCGACACCGACAGAAGGCCATCGGCATCGACTTCGAACGTGACGCGAATCCGCGCGGCGCCCGCGGTCATGGCCGGGATGCCGCGCAACTCGAAGCGCGCGAGCGAGCGGCAGTCGGCGACCTTCTCGCGCTCGCCCTGGACGACGTGCAGCGCCATCGCCGTCTGCCCGTCCTTGAAAGTCGTGAAGTCCTGCGAGCGCGCGACGGGAATCGTCGAGTTCCGCGGCACGATGCGCTCGGCGAGGCCGCCCATCGTCTCGAGGCCGAGCGACAGCGGAATCACGTCCAGCAGCAGCCAGTCGTCGTTGCGCTCGCGGTTGCCGGCGAGCTTGTTGGCCTGGATTGCGGCGCCGAGCGCCACGACCTCGTCGGGGTTGAGGTTGGTGAGCGGCGGCTGGCCGAAGAACTCGGCGACCGTACGCCTGACCTGCGGCATTCGCGTCGCGCCGCCGACGAGCACCACGCCCTTGACGTCCGCCGGCGTGATCGCGGCGTCGCGCAGCGCTCGCTTGACCGGCGGCAGCGTCTTCCCGACGAGATTGCGCGTGATGTCGGTGAAAATGCCCTTGGTCAGCGTGAGGTCGACCTTCGTGCCGTCCGCCAGCGTGGCAGCGAGCGGCGCCGCGTCGTGACCCGTCAGCATCTCCTTCGCCTCCCGGGACTTCGCCAGCAGCAACCGCGCGTCCGCGGGCGACAACGGCGGCAGCGACGCCGCCTCGATGATCCAGCAGAACACGCGATGATCGAAGTCGTCGCCGCCGAGCGCCGAATCGCCGTTGGTCGCGAGCACCTCGAACACGCCGCGCGTCAGCTTCAGGATCGATATATCGAACGTTCCTCCGCCAAGATCGAAGACGGCGTACGTGCCTTCCGCCGCGTTGTCGAGACCGTAGGCAACGGCTGCGGCGGTCGGCTCGTTCAGCAGGCGCAGCACGGGCAGGCCGGCAAGTCGGGCGGCGTCCTTCGTCGCCTGCCGTTGCGCATCGTCGAAATACGCGGGAACGGTCACCACCGCACCGTCGATCGGACCGCCGAGCTGCGCCTCGCCGCGCGCAACGAGCGCGCGCAGGATTTCGGCGGAGACCTCCACGGGACTCTTGACGCCGGCGCGCGTGCCGATGCGCACCATGCCCGGCGTGTCGTGAAAGCGGTACGGAAAGCGGCGATCGTCGCCGAGGTCGGCGAGGCCGCGCCCCATCATGCGCTTGACCGACACGATCGTGTTCTGCGGATCGTCGGCCTGGCGGGCCATCGCAGCGTAGCCGACGTCGACGGCGCCGTCATCCATGTACCGCACGACCGACGGCACGAGCGGGCGACCCTCGTCGTCCGAAAGCACGACGGCGAAGCCATTGCGCACCGTCGCGACGAGCGAATTCGTGGTGCCGAGGTCGATGCCGATCGCCCGCTTGCGCGCATGCGGCAGCGGCGCCTCGCCCGGTTCGGAGATCTGGAACAGCGCCATCGATCAATCGTCCAGCGTGGACTGCAGCGTGTCGAGGTCCGCGGCGAGCTTCTGCAGGAACGTGAGCTCGCGCACCTTGGTGCGCGCGTCGGCGAACGCGCGCTCGTCGTCGAGCGCCGTCGCGAGCGCGGCTTCCCGGTCGGTGCTTTCGGCGCGAATCTGCGTGACCAGCGCCGACAGCGCGCGGACGTCGCGCGCCTCCACGAAGCCCTCGGCGGCCTCGCGCCGCTCGAGCTGGTGCTCGAGGAATTCCAGCGGCAGCGACGTATCGGTTTCGTCCGTCGCATCGACGCCATGCATCTGCAGCAGGTACTGCGCGCGCAGCACCGGATCCCTCAGCGCCCGATAGGCCTCGTTCACGCGCGCCGACGACTGCAGCGCGATGCGCTTCTGCGCGTCGCTGCCGCCGGCGAACCGGTCGGGATGGACTTCCGATTGCAGCGCGCGATACGCCTGCTCGAGCCGCTCGCCGTCGAAGCGATAGCGCTGCGGAATCCCGAAGAGATCGAAGTAGTTGCGCGCGAAGTCGATCATCGTTTGGACTGTGGCGGCGTGTGCGTCAGCAAAAAGGGGCGGCGAGTCGGCCGCCCCTTCGCCGCGCAAACGCGCGTCAGACGTTGAAGGATTCGCCGCAGCCGCAGGCGTCCTTGACGTTCGGATTGTTGAACTTGAAGCCTTCGTTCAGTCCTTCACGGGCGAAGTCGAGCTCCGTGCCCGCGAGATACGGCAGGCTCTTCGGATCGATCAGCACGACGACGCCGTGGCTCTCGAACCGATGATCCTCCGGACGGGCCTCGTCGGCGTACTCGATCTTGTAGGCGAGGCCCGAGCAGCCCGACGTGCGCACGCCCAGGCGCAGGCCGAAGCCCTTGCCGCGCTTCTCGAGGTGCGCAGCGACGTGCTTCGCAGCGCTCGGAGTCAACGTGACGCTGTTCATGGTCAATCCGCGGCGGCTTCCTGCGGCTCGGTGTGGACGCTCGCCTGCGATTCGCCGTGCCTGGTGCGATAGTCGGCCACCGCCGCCTTGATCGCGTCCTCGGCGAGGATCGAGCAATGGATCTTGACCGGCGGGAGCGCGAGCTCCTCGGCGATCTGCGTATTGCGGATCGACATCGCCTCGTCGAGCGACTTGCCCTTGACCCACTCGGTGACGAGCGACGACGATGCGATCGCCGAACCGCAGCCGTAGGTCTTGAACTTGGCGTCCTCGATGCGGCCGTCCTTGCCGACGCGTATCTGCAGCTTCATCACGTCGCCGCACGCGGGCGCGCCGACCATGCCGGTGCCGACACCGTCGTCGTCCTTGGCGAACGATCCGACGTTGCGCGGATTCTCGTAGTGATCGATAACTTTTTCGCTATATGCCATGTCTGTTCTCCGGTGCTAGTGCGCCGCCCACTGAACCGTGTTCAGGTCGACGCCTTCCTTGTACATCTCCCACAGCGGCGAGAGCTCCCGCAGCTTGGCGATCTTGCGCTTCAGCAGGTCTACCGTGTAGTCGATCTCGTCCTCGGTCGTGAAGCGGCCGACGGTGAAGCGGATCGAGCTGTGCGCGAGCTCGTCGCTGCGGCCGAGCGCCCGCAGCACGTACGAAGGCTCGAGAGACGCCGACGTGCACGCCGACCCCGACGACACGGCGACATCCTTGATCGCCATGATCAGGCTCTCACCCTCGACGTAGTTGAAGCTGACGTTGAGGTTGTGCGGGACACGTCGCTCGAAATCGCCGTTGACGTAGACCTCCTCGATCTCGGACAGGCCTTTCCACAGCCGGTCGCGCAGCATGCGGATGCGCTCGTTCTCGACGGCCATCTCGGCCTTCGCGAGGCGGAACGCCTCACCCATCCCGACGATCTGGTGCGTGGCCAGCGTGCCCGAGCGCATGCCGCGCTCGTGGCCGCCGCCGTGCATCTGCGCCTCGATGCGCACGCGCGGCTTGCGCCGCACGAACAGCGCGCCGACGCCCTTCGGACCGTAACTCTTGTGCGCCGAGAACGACATCAGGTCGACCTTCAACGCGGCCAGGTCGATCGGCACCTTGCCGCTCGCCTGCGCGGCGTCGACGTGAAAGATGATGCGGCGCTCGCGGCAGATCTCGCCCATCGCCGGAATGTCCTGGATGACGCCGATCTCGTTGTTGACGAACATCACCGACACGACGCTCGTGTCCGGCCGCAAGGCGGCCTTGAAAGCGTCGAGATCGACGAGACCGTTCTCCAGTACGTCGAGATACGTCGCCTCGAAGCCGTCGCGCTCGAGCTCGCGCACCGTATCGAGCGTCGCCTTGTGCTCGGTCCTGACGCTGACGATGTGCTTGCCCTTGTCCTTGTAGAAGTTCGCGGCACCCTTGAGCGCGAGGTTGATCGCCTCGGTGGCGCCCGACGTCCACACGATCTCCTTCGGGTCGCAGTTGACCAGCGCCGCGACGTGGCTGCGCGCCTCCTCGACGGCGGCCTCGGTGGTCCATCCGAACGAATGCGAGCGCGACGCCGGATTGCCGAAGTGCTCCGTCAGGAACGGAATCATCTTCTGCGCGACCCGCGGATCGACCGGCGTGGTGGCCGAATAATCGAGGTAGATCGGAAGCTTCATGGCGTTGACGGTCGGCATTTCAAACGGCGTCGGCGGGCTCGCAGGAACGCGTGCCGGCCGGCTGGCGACGTTGGTCCTGCAGCACGGCGACCTCGCCGTTCTTCGGTTGTTGCTGGCGCACCAGCTCGGCCAGCGTCACCGACCGCAGGAACGAAAAGATGTGGGCATTCAACCCGGCCCACAGCTCGTGCGTCATGCAGCGGCGATCGTCGAGGCAGTTCTCCCGCCCGCCGCACTGCGTCTGGTCCATCGGCTCGTCGACGGCGAGGATCACGTCGGCGACCGATAGTGCTTCCGCGGCGCGCGCCAGGTTGTAGCCGCCACCCGGGCCGCGCACGCTGTCGACGAGGCCGTGACGGCGCAGCTTGCCAAACAGCTGTTCAAGGTAGGAAAGCGAGATCCGCTGCCGATCCGACACTGCGGCCAGCGTCACCGGACCCGCCCCTCCGTGCATCGCCACGTCGATCATCGCCGTGACGGCAAATCGTCCTTTGGTCGTGAGGCGCATGGGCGTCTTCCGTTCAAAATATCCCTAGACAACAGTATTTTACCTAATCCCGAATGATTTAGTCAACTAAAAGTCCGACTGGTTCACTCAAGCATCTTGTTGATCTGGCCGGGGTCGAAGGCTTCGACCACCGCCTTGGCGTCGCCGCAGTCGACACCGTCGCTCTGCAACTGGGCCACCAGCTTGTTCATGCGATCGTCCGTCTCCGCCGCGTGGTCCAGCAGCTTATGGATCGCCTGCACCACCGGGTCGTTCATGTCGGCGGAAATCGCGTACTGGGAAAAGCCGATGTGCGCCGCCTGCGCCTCGCGGCGCGCGTGATCGGCCGGCGTGGCGATACGCGCCGGGATGCCCAC
>JBDSLT010000290.1:0-4591 GCA_039916265.1 Casimicrobiaceae bacterium
TGATGTTCCGGCAGATCGACGAGTTGCCGAACGACGGCAAGGTGATCGACGATTTGCGCAAGCTCGAATAGGCCGAACGGCGCGGGCATCGATGACCAACAACGACCCGATTGCACCGCTGCACGACGAGACGCTGCGCAGCATCGCGGCCTCGGGGGTCGTCCGCACGTTTCCACGCGGGACCGTGCTGATCAACGAGGGTGACGTCGGCGACGCGTTGTTCGTGCTGCTGTCAGGGCGCGTGAAGGTCTACTCGAGTAACGAAGCCGGCCGCGAGTTCGTCATCGACTTCCATGGTCCGGGCGAATACGTCGGCGAGATGACGCTCGACGGCGCCGCGCGTTCGGCGTCGGTGATGACGGTCGAGCCCACGACGTGCGCGGTCGTCAATCGCGCGCAGTTCCGCGACTTCATCCTGGTCCATCCCGATTTCGCACTGCACCTGATCGATCGGCTGATCCATCGACTGCGCGTGACGACCGGCAACCTGAAAAGCCTGGCGCTGTCCGATGTCTACGGCCGGCTGGTTCGGCTGCTGAACACGCTCGGCCAGGACGTCAACGGGCGGATGATCGTGCCGGAGAAGCTGACGCAGCAGGACATCGCCGATCGCGTCGGCGCGTCGCGCGACATGATCGGCAAGCTGATGAAGGACCTGATTGCCGGCGGCTACCTGCATGTCGAGGACCGGACCATCACGCTCCTCAAGAAGCTCCCGACCGGCTGGTAAGCGTCAGCGGTCGATTCCGCCGAAGCACACGTACTTCACCTCGACGTATTCCTCGATGCCGTACTTCGAGCCTTCGCGACCGATGCCCGATTGCTTGACGCCGCCGAACGGCGCGACCTCCGTCGTGATGAGGCCGGTGTTGATCCCCACCATCCCGTAGTCGAGCGCCTCCGCGACGCGCCAGATGCGGCCGATGTCGCGCGAGTAGAAATACGACGCAAGCCCGAACTCGGTGCGGTTCGCGAGCTCGACCACTTCGGCGTCGGTCGAGAACCGGATCAGCGGCGCGACCGGGCCGAAGGTCTCTTCGCGGAAGATCAGCATGTCGGGCGTGACGTCGGCCAGCACCGTCGGCTCGTAGAACGTTCCGCCCAGCGCGTGCCGCCGGCCGCCGGTCACGATCCGCGCGCCGCGCGAGGTCGCGTCGGCGACGTGCTCTTCGACCTTGGTCACCGCGTCGGCGTTGATGAGCGGCCCCTGCGCGACGTCGGGCTCGGTGCCGGGCCCGACCTTCAGCGCCTTCACGCGCGCCGCGAGCTTGGCCGCGAACGCGTCGTAGACCTTGTCGTGCACGAACAGCCGGTTCGCGCACACGCAGGTCTGGCCGGCGTTGCGGTATTTGGAGATGATCGCGCCTTCCGCGGCGGCGTCGAGATCGGCGTCGTCGAAAACAATGAACGGCGCGTTGCCGCCGAGCTCGAGCGAGATCTTCTTGATCGTCGGCGCGACCTGCTGCATCAGCAGGCGGCCGATCTCGGTCGACCCGGTGAACGAGAGCTTGCGCACCTTCGGATTGGCGCACATCTCGCCGCCGATCGCCGAGGCCTTGCCGGTCAGCACATTGAGCACGCCCGGCGGAAACCCGGCCCGGTGCGCGAGCTCCGCGAGTGCCAGCGCCGAGAACGGCGTCGCTTCGGCGGGCTTGATGACGACCGTGCATCCTGCGGCCAGCGCGGGGGCGACCTTGCGGGTGATCATCGAGCACGGGAAATTCCACGGCGTGATCGCGGCGCAGACGCCCACCGGCTGCTTGACGACGACGAGGCGGCGGTCGTTGCCGATCGTCGGGATCACGTCGCCGTAAATGCGCCGGGCCTCTTCCGCGAACCATTCGACGTACGCCGCGCCGATCGACACTTCGCCCTTCGATTCCGCGAGCGGCTTGCCCTGCTCGGACGTGAGGATGAGCGCGAGGTCGTCGACATGCGCCAGCATCAGCTCGTACCACTTGCGCAGCACCGCCGCGCGCTCCTTCGCCGTCTTGTCGCGCCACGCGGGCCACGCGCGCTCGGCAGCCTCGATGGCGCGCCGCGTCTCGCCACCCATGAATCTCGGAACGGTGCCGATGGCGCGTCCGGTGGCCGGATTGGCGACCGTGTGCGTGGCGCCGTCGTCGGCGTCGCACCATTGACCGTCGACGTAACATTGCTGGTGCAGCAGCGCGGGTTCCTTCAGCGTGGCGATGCGCTCTAGGTTGTCGGGGGCCATGGCGAACTCCGGTGTGCTTGGACCATTCATTCTAGCCTTCCGCGCGAACGCGCCGCGCGCAGCGTCACCAGCATCACGCCGGCCAGCACCAGCGCAGCGCCCGCGATCTGCATCGCGAACACCGGCTCGCTCAGGACGACGGCGCCGATGGCCATCGTGAACACCGGGCCGAGCGAGCCCACGAGCGACGCCGCGTTGGCGCCCATGCGGCGGATCGACTCGGCGATGAGCCATGTCGGCAGCACCGTGGAGAAGATCGCCATCGCCAGCGTCAGCCGGTGCACCGGCGCCGGCGCGGCGAGCGCTTCGAGCGGGCGCGTCAAGGCGAAATGGACGAGCACGAACACCGTCGACGCGAGCATCGCCCAGGCGATGAAGCGCGCGCTGCCGAGCCGCGCGATCACCTGGCCCGAGCCGACCAGGTAGCACGCGTAGAGCAGCGCGCTCGCGAAGATGAGCCCTGTTCCGAGCGCGGTCGCGTGAAGGTCGCCTCCGACGCTGAGGCTCTGCCACACGCAAAGCGCGATCCCCGCGTAGGCGAGCGCCAGCGCCAGCACCGCCTTGCGGGTGATCGGCTTGCCGAGGAACAGGGCGGAGAGCACGACGACGATCGTCGGATTGAGGAACAGCACGAGCCGCTCCAGCGCTGCGCTGATGTATTGCAGCCCGAGGAAGTCGAGCAGGCTCGACAGGTAGTAGCCGACGAAGCCGAGCGCCACGAGTGCGCGCCGGTCCGACGGCCTAAGCGGCCGCGCGTCCGGACGGCGGGCACTCCACCACGCGATCGCGAGGAAGAACGGCGCGGAGTAGAGCATCCGCAGCGTGAGCAGCGTCACCGGATCCACCGTGCTGCTGGCGTAGACCAGCTTGATGAAGATCGCCTTCATCGAAAAGCCGAGCACGCCGGCGACGGCGCACAGCGGGCCGATCCACCGGTTCGACGACGCCATCAATCCCAGTGCACGATCCCCGCGTAGGCGGTGAGGAGGATCATCGCGCCGAAGGCGATGCGATACCAGGCGAACGGCACGAAGTCATTGCGGCTGACGTAGCGGATAAGCCAGCGTACGCACAGGAACGCGGAGACGAAGGCCGCCGCGAAGCCGACGCCGAATGCCGGCAGGTCGGCGGTCGACAGAAGAGCCCGATTCTTGACGAGCTCGTAGCCGGTGGCTGCAAACAGCGTCGGAATCGCCAGGAAGAACGAGAACTCGGTCGCCGCGCGGCGCGACAGCCCGAAGAGCATGCCGCCGATGATCGTCGCGCCGGAACGCGACGTGCCGGGGATCAGCGCGAAAGCCTGCGCGATGCCGACCTTGAGCGCGTCGCTCCAGCGCATCTGGTCGACGTCGTCGATGCGCACCTCGCCCGGAGTGCGCCGCTGCCGCCGCTCGACCCACAGGATGACCAGCGCGCCGACGATGAACGCCATCGCCACCGGCACCGGCGCGAACAGCACCGCCTTGATCGCCTTGCCGAACGCGAGGCCGAGCACCGCCGCCGGCATGAACGCCACCGCTAGGTTGAGCGCGAAGCGCTGCGCGACGGGATCGGTGGCGAGCCCCCGAAGCACTTTGGCGAGCCGCGCGCGGAACTCCCAACACACCGCGAGGATCGCGCCCGCCTGGATGACGATCTCGAAGACCTTGGCCTGGTCGCCGGTGTAGCCCAGAAGCGATCCCGCGACGATCAGATGACCGGTCGACGATATCGGCAGGAATTCGGTGACGCCTTCGACGATGCCGAGGACGAGCGCGACGAGCAGCGACGGATGGTCCAAGGGGGCGAGGCGAGCAGGCGGCGGGGCGGCGGGAACGTCGCGCGAATTGTCGCATGAAACCCCGTCGCCGCCGTGCGGCGTCGATTACCATACGGCGCGCATGCGCTGCGGCAGGGCAACGAGGGCGGCAAAAAAACGGAGGGGCGCCGAAACGGCGTGAGCGCATGGCGGGGCTCGACATCAGGCGCCTGTCGCTGAGCGATTCGCTGCGCATCGGCGTGCCGCTTTTCGCCGTGGTCGCGTTCGCGTTCTACGTGACGTCGCACTTCGTCAAGCCGGCGCCCCCCGATCATGTCTTGATGTCGACCGGCGCGCCCGGCAGCGCCTACGAGGTCTACGCGAAACGCTATCGTGCATTTTTTGCGCGCTTTATCTCGAGCCCGTCTGGGTGTTCGCGCGGAGCGCTTCGCGGGCGCCGGAGCGGCTGCGCGACCTCGCGGGGCAGCGAATCGCGATCGGCCGCGACGGCAGCGGCACGCAGCCGCTCGCACGGATGCTGCTCGAGACGACGGGCGTCGACGCGCGCACGGCGACGCTGTTGCCGCTTTCGACGGAGGACGCCGCGGCGGCGCTGGCGCAGCGAACGGTCGACG
>JBDSLT010000291.1:0-8727 GCA_039916265.1 Casimicrobiaceae bacterium
AGGACCTGCAGGCCTGGCTGTCCGACACGCCCCTCGAGGCGGGGCATCCTTTCGGCGCCATCAAGGCACAGCCGACGGGACCTTCGACGCCGGAAGTATGGATCCTGGGCAGTTCCGATTACGGCGCACAGCTGGCGGCGTGGTTCGGACTGCCCTATGCGTTCGCCTATTTCTTCACCGACGGCAAGGGCTGTGAAGCAGCACTGGACCTCTATCGCCGCAATTACCGTCCGAGCGCACGCCACCCGGCGCCGCAGGCGACCGTCTGTGTATGGGCGCTTGTCGCCGACACCGAAGCGCAGGCGCGACGGCTGCTGCAGACCCGCGAACACTGGCGCATCGGCTTCGAGCAAGGGTTGCGCACGCCGCTCGTCACGCCGGAGGAAGCGGCCGCCTTTCCCTACTCCGAAGCGCAGCGCGCAACCATCGACAAGCTGCGCCAGCGCGCTTTCGTGGGGACCGCCGGGCAGGTCGCCGCGCGCCTCGAAGAACTCGCGCAGCGACTGGCGCTCGACGAACTCGTCGTCGTCACGTGGACCTACGACCTCGCGTCGCGAATGCGCTCATACGAGTTGCTCGCCAGCGTGATGCGCGATTGAGCGATAATTCCGACGCTTCATTGCATCCGATGGAACCGCGACGCCGTACGAACCAGACTCCTCGCGAGGATTATCCTATGCCTATGCGAACGCCAACCCCTCCGAAGCCCAGGGCGCCGCCCAACCCTTGGCATGCGGTCAGTGTGCAGGGCGGCGACCCGGCCTGCGACGCGGCGCTTCGATTGCGCGGCGTGCGCTTTCTCGCCGCGGAGGCGCCCCGGATGCCGGTGGCGCAGTGCGCGTGGCCCGCGCGCTGCCGGTGCACCTACCGGCATCACGCGGATCGCCGCGTGAATCTGCGGCGCATCGCCGATCGGGGGATGTACGGGCGGCCCGCGCCGGTCGAGCGGCGCGCACAGCGGGATAGACGGCGCATCGGCGACTGAGGTCGGTGCGTCGCTGGTGTAGGCTAGAACACGCCGAGCGCGAGGCCGGCCGCCAGCGCCGCTCCGACTCCCTCGCAGCGCGCCAGCTCACCACTGGATATCGTCTTCGGCGCAAGAATTTCCGTCGGCGTCTGTGCATACGTCGATACGATCAGCGTTTCGGCGACGCGCTTAAACCGCCATCCCTTGCAGATGCGCTCGATTTGCCGTGCGGCGCCCTGGCCGTCGCTCCCGGCGCAGATCATCGCTGCGTAAGGCCGACCGTTGGCGCGGTCGAGCACCGGATAATAGGTGCGGTCGAAAAAGTCCTTCATCATGCCGGACATCGACGCCAGGTTTTCGGGCGTGACGAATACGTAGCCGTCGGCTGCGAGTACGTCGGCGGCATTGGCCCCCGCCGCCGCCAGGCGGCGCACCACCACGCCGGCCTCGGTCGCGCCGCCTCGTTCGCACGCGGCGGCCATCTGCGCAGCGCCGCCGGTCATCGAGTGGTAGACGATCAGCAGCGTCTTCATTCCCGGCCGAGCTCGAGGCGGCCGATCTGGTTGCGATGCACCTCGTCCGGGCCGTCGGCGAGCCGCAGCGTGCGCGCATGCGCGTACGCTCGTGCGAGCCCGAAGTCGTCGCACACGCCCGCGCCGCCGTGCGCCTGGATCGCCCAGTCGATCACCTGGCAGGCCATCGCCGGCGCGGCGACCTTGATCATCGCGATTTCGGCGCGGGCGGCCTTGTTGCCGACGGTATCCATCATCCACGCGGCCTTCAGCGTCAGGAGGCGCGCCTGCTCGATCATGATGCGCGCGTCGGCGATGCGCTCGAGCGTGACACCCTGGTCCGCGATCGGCCGGCCAAAGGCGATTCGCGATTTCGTCCGCGCGCACATCTTCGCCAGCGCGCGCTCGGCCAGCCCGATCAACCGCATGCAGTGATGGATGCGGCCGGGGCC
The DNA here is from genome assembly GCA_039916265.1 of Casimicrobiaceae bacterium. Lineage (GTDB taxonomy): Bacteria > Pseudomonadota > Gammaproteobacteria > Burkholderiales > Casimicrobiaceae > VBCG01. The sequence continues at coordinate 1,932 of JBDSLT010000291.1, forward strand.
GAGCCGGCCCTGCGCGATCTCGAAGCCGCGCCCTTCGCCCAGCAGCAGGTTGCCGGCGGGCACGCGCACATCGTCGAACTCGATTTCCATGTGTCCGTGCGGTGCGTCGTCGTAGCCGAATACGGAAAGATGCCGCACGACGCGCAGGCCCGCGGCATCGCGGGGCACGAGAATCATCGACTGCTGTCGGTGCGTCGGCGCAGCGCGGTCGCTCTTGCCCATGACGATGAAGATACGACAGCGCGGATCGCCCGCGCCCGACGTCCACCACTTGCGGCCGTTGATCAGGTAGTCGTCGCCGTCGCGGACGATCCTGCTTTCGATATTGGTCGCATCCGACGACGCAACGCCGGGCTCGGTCATCGCGAAAGCCGAGCGCATCGTTCCCGCCAGCAGTGGCTCGAGCCACTGCCGCTTCTGTTCCGGCGTGCCGTAGCGCTCGAGAACTTCCATGTTGCCGGTGTCGGGTGCCGAGCAGTTGAAGATTTCCGGCGCGAAGAGCACGCGGCCCATGATCTCGCACAGCGGCGCGTATTCGAGATTGGTGAGTCCCGCGCCGCGCCCCGACGCCGGCAGGAACAGATTCCAGAGTCCGGCGGTCTTTGCGAGCGGCTTCAGCTCCTCGACGACGGGCGATGGCTGCCAGCGGTCGGCGCTCGACTCGATCCCGGCGTAATGAAGCGCTTCGCGCGGATAGACGTGCGCGTCCATGAACGTCGACAGCCGCGCCTGCAGCTCGCGCACCTTGGGTCCCGGTTCGAAGTCCATGGAACGCTCCCCCGCCGCGGCTAGCCGGCGCGCATCTGCACGACTTCGGCCCACCCGCGCTCGGCGAGCGGCCGCGCGCGCCGCCCTGCCTCGAGCGCCCGGGCGCTGGCGGCGTTGCCGGCCACCGCACGCGCCATCACGCCCTGCAGGATCGCCGCAAGCCGGAACATGTTGTACGCCATGTAGAAGCTCCACGCGCGCGCGTCGGGACGCGCCGCGATGCCGCGCCGGTCGAGATAGCGCGCCAGGTACTCGCTCTCCGAGGGAATGCCCAGCGCGGGGAGATCGCCGTCGCGCAGCCCGCGAAACTCCTTGCCCCCCAGGCGCCACGCCATCATGTGGTACGCGAAGTCGGCCATCGGGTGGCCTAGCGTCGACAGTTCCCAGTCGAGCACTGCAAGCACTCGCGGCTCGGTCGGATGGAAGATCAGGTTGTCAAGGCGATAATCGCCGTGCACGATCGCCGTCTCGTCGCCCGGCGGGATGTGCTGCGGCAGCCACTCGATCAGCCGGTCCATCGCCGGCATCGACTCGGTCTGCGACGCCTTGTATTGCCGGCTCCAGCGATCGATCTGCCGCGCAAAATAGTTGCCCGGCTTGCCGTAGTCGGCGAGGCCGACCGCCGCCGCGTCGATCGAATGCAGCGTGGCGATGACGCGATTCGCCTCGTCGAAGATCGCCGCGCGACCGGGCGGCGTCATGCCGGGCAGCAGCGGGTCCCACAGCACGCGGCCCGGGACGAAATCCATCACGTAGAACATCGAGCCGATCACCGTTTCGTCGGTGCACAGGCACAGGCATTGCGCGACCGGCACCTCGCTGCCGGCGAGCGCGCGCATCACGCGGAATTCGCGATCGACTGCGTGCGCCGACGGCAGCAGCTTCCCGGGGGGCTTGCGCCGCAGAACGTAGCTGCGCCCGGCAGCGTCGATCCGGAACGTGGGATTCGACTGGCCGCCTTCGAACTGGACGACCGACAGCGGACCCGCGAAGCCCTCGATCTGTCCGCGCAGGTACCGTTCGAGCGCATCGACGTCGAAGCGATGAACGTCCGCCACCGGGCGCGTATCCGCCGGCACGTCCGCGGGGCCCGCCTGCACCGTGCTCACATCGCTGTCACGCCGCCGTCGACGGCGACGATCTGACCGGTGATGAACGCGCCGGCGTCCGACGCGAGCAGCGCGACGACGCCCTTGAGGTCCTCGGGACCGCCGACGCGCCGCAACGGCGCGTCCGCAGCGGCGTCGTCGCCCATCATTTCGAGGACGCCCCGGGTCATCCTGGTCGGGAAGAAACCAGGCGCGATCGCATTGACGTTGATGTCGTGCTTGCCCCATTCGACGGCGAGCGAGCGCGTGAAGTTCACCACGCCGCCCTTGCTCGTGCTGTAGGAAAGCGTCGCCGGCCGCTTGTCGTCGGGATGGCCGCCGCCCAGGCCCAGGATCGACGCGACGTTGATCACCTTGCCTCGGCGGCGCGGCACCATCGAGCGCCGGCCGACTTCCTGCGTGACGACGAACATCGCGGTCAGGTTGAGGTTGATCACCTTCTGCCACGCGGCAAGCGGCATGTCGACCGTCGCCGCGCCCCACGTCGCGCCCGCGTTGTTGACCAGTATATCGAGCGGCCCGAGCGCGTCTTCCGCTTCGGCGACCATCGCGGGAATCGCCGCGGGGTCCGCGAGGTCGCAGGCGATCGGCACGGCGCTCGCACCCAGCGTGTCGGCGAGGTGCGCGACCGCTGCGTCCAGTTCGTCGCGTTTTCGCGATACCAGCGCGACGCGGGCGCCAAGCTCGGCGAGCGCTTCGGCGATCTGCAACCCGAGTCCGCGCGAGCCGCCGGTGACGAGCGCCGAACGCCCGGTGAGATCGAAGAGCTGCCTGACTCCCATTGCTTCCCCCGCCGCGTGGCGATGCCGGTTCCCGAATGGACGATAATGTACCAACTTCATCACCCCCCCGCGCCTGCGTGAATTTCGACTACTCCGCCGACGAGCGTGCGTTTCGCGACGCCGTGCGCGTTTGGCTGCGCACGAACCTGCCACCCGCGATGCGCGACAAGGTCGTGCGTTACGCCGAACTGACGCGCGACGACCTGCTGGGCTGGCACCGGATCCTCGCGGCGAAGGGCTGGATCGCGCCCGCGTGGCCGGAGCAATGGGGCGGCACCGGCTGGAACGTCGCGCAGCGCTACATTTTCGAAGAGGAATGCGGCTACGCCGGCGCGCCGCCGCTCGTCCCCTTCGGACTGACGATGTGTGCCGCCGTGCTGCTCGAGTTCGGCACCGATGCGCAGAAGCAGCGCTTCCTGCCACGCATCTACCGCGGTGACGACCTGTGGTGCCAGGGTTACTCGGAACCGAATGCCGGCTCCGACCTCGCGTCGCTCAGGACTTCTGCCGTGAGGAAGGGCGACGTCTATATCGTCGACGGCCAGAAGATCTGGACGACGATGGCGCACCTTGCCGACTGGATCTTCTGCCTCGTGCGCACCGACCCGTCGCAGCGCAAGCAGGACGGCATCTCGTTCCTGCTGATCGACATGCGCTCGTCGGGGATCACGGTCCGCCCGCTCGTCCTCATGGACGGTGGGCACGAGGTGAACGAAGTGTTTTTCGACGCCGTCGCGGTGCCGGTCGAGAACCGGGTGGGCGACGAAGGCAAGGGCTGGAGCGTCGCCAAATACCTGCTCGGTCACGAGCGGATGAACACCGCGCGCATCGGCACGTCGAAGCGCGAGCTCGAGCAGCTGAAGGCGTTCGCCGCGCAGCAGCGCAGGGATGACCGGCCGCTTTGCGACGACACGCGCTTTCGCGACAAGCTGTCGCGGCTCGAAATCGAGCTGATGGCGCTGGAAGTCACGAACCTGCGTTTTCTCGACCGGATGCGTGGCGGACGCGCTCCGGGCGCCGAAGTGTCGATGCTGAAGATCAAGGGCACCGAGATCCAGCAGGCGTTGACCGAGTTGATGCTGGAAGCCGCCGGGCCGCTGGCGCAGGCCGTCGCCGCAGTCGACGGCGGCGCGCTCGCGGACGACTTCGTCGGCGCGCTCGCCCCGCGTTATTGCAACATGCGCAAGACGACGATCTACGCCGGGTCGAACGAGATCCAGCGCAACATCATCGCCAAGCACGCGCTGGGGCTCGGATGAATTTCGACCGGACCGAAGAGCAGCAACTGCTCGCCGCGTCGATCGCGCGCTTCGTCGAACGCGACTACACCTTCGACAAGCGCCGGGCGATCCTCGCGTCGCCGGAGGGCCTCAGTCGCGAGGTCTGGGAAACGCTGGCGCATATGGGCCTGCTCGGATTGTCGCTGCCGGCCGACCACGGCGGATTCGACGGCGGCGCGCTCGACGCGATGGCGCTGATGGAGGCGATCGGTGGCGCGCTCGTCGTGGAGCCGTGGCTCGCAACGGTCGCGCTGGCTGCGCGACTGGTCGCCCGTCACGGCAGCGACGATCAGAAGCGGCGCCTGCTTCCCGCCGTCACCGCCGGCCGTGTCCTGCTCGCGTTCGCGCATGCCGAGGACGACGCAAGGCACGCACTGGCGCATGTTGCGACGCGCGCGGAAGAACGTGGCGGCGACTACGTGCTGAGCGGCACCAAGCGCGCGGTCGCGAACGCCGCCGCGGCCGATACGCTCGTCGTGTCCGCCCGAACCTCAGGGGGCGACACCGATGCCGAGGGAATCAGCCTGTTCCTGGTCGGGCGCGCCACGCCGGGACTCGCGACGCGCGCGCTTCGGATGCTCGACGGCACGCGCGCAGCCGACGTCGTGCTCGATGCCGTCCGGGTTTCGCGCGACGCACGAATCGGCACGCCCGGCCGCGCACTCGCGCCCATCGAAGGCGTCGTCGATTTCGCGACGGCGCTGCTTTGCGCGGAAGCCGTCGGCGCCATCGGCTCGGCGAACGAAACGACGCTCGATTACCTCAGGACGCGCAAGCAGTTCGGCGTGCCGATCGGCGACTTCCAGGCGCTCCAGCACCGGATGGTCGACCTGGCGATCGAGCTCGAGCAGGTGAAGTCGATGGCGCATCTCGCCTGCGCGGCCGTCGACTCCGACGCCGACGCGCTGCGGCGCGCGCGCACGGTGTCGGCCGCCAAAGTGCGCGTCGCCGACGCGTGCCGTCGCGTAAGCCAGGAGTCGATCCAGCTGCACGGAGCCATGGGGATGAGCGACGAGTTGAAGGTCAGCCACACCTTCCGGCGCCTCACGGCGATCGCGCAGCAGTTCGGCGACGCCGACCATCATCTGCAACGACTCGCGCGGCTTGCAAGGGTGAGTCAATGACCACCGCGAACCGGCAGGTACTGCTCGCCAGCCGCCCGCAAGGCGCGGTTTCCGAACAGAACTTCCGCGTGGTCGACGCGCCGATGCCCGTCCCCGCCGACGGCGAGGTGCTGGTGAAAAACGAGTGGCTGTCGCTCGACCCGTACATGCGCGGGCGCATGAGCGACGCGAAATCCTACGTGCCGCCGGCGAAGCTCGACGAGCCGATGACCGGACAGACGGTGGGCACCGTCGTCGCGTCGCGTGACCCGCGCTTTGCTGCGGGTGAGCGCGTGCTGACGCCGCTCGGGTGGCAGAGCCACGGTGTCGCCAGCGCGGGCGACCTGACGAAAATCGACGCGCGACACGTTCCGGCGTCGTACTACCTCGGTGTCCTCGGCATGCCGGGCATGACCGCGTGGTTCGGCCTGCACGAGATCGGCCGCCCGAAGCCCGGCGAAACGGTGCTGGTCTCGGCGGCGTCCGGCGCCGTCGGCAGCGTGGTCGGGCAGCTCGCAAAGATCCGCGGCTGCCGCGCCGTCGGCATCGCGGGCGGCAAGGCCAAGTGCGATTACGTCGTGAACGAGCTCGGCTTCGACGCTTGCGTCGATCATCGCGGCGGCCGTCTGCTCGACGACCTGCGCGCCGCGTGTCCTGAGGGCGTCGACGTGGACTTCGAGAACGTCGGCGGCGCGGTGCTCGACACTGCCCTCGCGGTGATGAATCGCCATTCGCGCGTCGTCGTCTGCGGGCTCATCGCGGAGTACAACGCGACCGAGCCCTACGGCTACCGGCGGATGCGCTCGGTGCTGGTGAATCGCATCCGCATGCAGGGCATGATCGTGTTCGACTGGAAGGACCGCTACGGCGAGGCGCTGCAGGCGCTGTCCGCCCTGGTGGCCGAAGGCAGGCTCAAATACCGCGAATCCATCGTCGAGGGGCTCGACAACGCGCCCCGCGCGCTCGTCGGCCTGCTCCGCGGCGACAACTTCGGCAAGCAGCTCGTGCGAATTGCCTAGCAGAACGATAACTTTCCTACGGACTCGAACATGAAAGCAGCCACCCGCTCAAGAATTGCCGCGCTCGCGGTTGCAGGCGCCATGACGCTGACGGCATTCGCCGCCCCCCTTGAAGAAGGACTGGAAGCGTATCGCGCGAAGGACTATGCCAAGGCCGCGGCGCTCTGGCGCCCGCTGGCGGAAGCGGGCGACGCAACCGCGCAGTACCGGCTCGCGACGCTCTACGCGGAAGGTCAGGGCGTCGAGCAGGACGACGAGTTGGCGTTCAAATGGTTCCTGCGCGCGGCGGAAAAAGGCGAGCCCACCGCCCAGTACGACGTCGGCGCGAGCTACATGGGCGGCCACGGCGTCGGCGCCAGCGACGCGGAGGGCGCCAAGTGGTTCCTCCGGGCCGCGAACCAGGGCATGGCCTATGCACAGTTCAACGTCGGCCTGCTCTACGCGTCCGGAGCAGGCGTGCCCAAGGACAGCGTCGAAGCGCTGAAGTGGCTCGAGCTCGCGCTGTTCGCGCTTCCTGCCGGCGGTCCGCGCAGCGACGTCTCGCGCGCAATCGTCGACATCACGGCCAAGATGACCACCGACGAAATCGCCGATGCAAAGTCCCGCGGCCGCCGGTTCCGGCCGAAGGCGGAATAACGGTAACGCACGCGCGCGGCCGGGAGTGCGACAATGCGCGCGGGAATGAAGTGTCCTGCTCGGTATCTGACCTGACGGGCATCGTCCGATAAGATTGAA
>JBDSLT010000292.1:0-8929 GCA_039916265.1 Casimicrobiaceae bacterium
GCAGGAAGGTGATCGAAGGTTATCGCGCGATCCAGTAGCGAAAGATCGTATGCGCGCCGCGCTCGATCGCCTGTACAACGCCGCCGCCTGCCTGGCGGCGTTGTTTTTGGCGGGGACGCTCTTGTTCGTGCTGCTCGGCATCGGAAGCCGGCTCTTCCACTGGTTCGTGCCGGGGACCGACGCGTATGCGGGCTATTGCATGGCGGCCGCGGGATTTCTGGCGCTCGCGCATACGCTGAAGCGGGGCGAGCACATCCGCGTCACGCTGATCCTCGAGCGTACCGGCGTGCGCGCGCGCCACGGGATGGAGCTCGTCGCGCTGGTCGTCGCGACGGCGATCGCCGCGGCGTTCGCGTTCTACAGCGTCCGCCTCGCGTACCAGTCGTGGTCGTTCAACGACATCTCCACCGGCAACGACGCGACGCCGCTGTGGATCCCGCAGCTTTCGATGGCGTTCGGCACGGTGGTGCTGGCCATCGCCATCATCGACGAGCTGATGCTCGAATGGCGCGGCGAGCGGCACGTCGCGGCACGGACCGAGGCGCTGCGCAACGAGTGATGAACGAGACGCTGATCACCGCGCTGCTGGTGATTTCGCTGTTCGCCTTGCTCGGCAGCGGCGTGTGGATCGGGCTGGCGCTCGCCGGCGTCGCCTGGATCGGGATGGAGCTGTTCAGCTCGCGGCCGGCGGGCGACGCGATGGCGGTCACGGTATGGGGCTCCGCGTCGTCATGGACGCTCACCGCGTTGCCGCTGTTCTGCTGGATGGGCGAGATCCTGTTTCGCACGCGGCTTTCCGAAGACATGTTCAGGGGCCTGGCGCCGTGGCTGGAGCGCGTGCCGGGCCGGCTGCTGCACACGAACATCATCGGCTGCACGATCTTCGCGGCGGTGTCGGGCTCCTCCGCGGCGACCTGCGCCACGATCGGCAAGATGACGCTGCCGGAATTGAAGGCGCGCGGCTATCCCGACGGGATCACCATCGGCTCGCTCGCGGGCGCAGGCACGCTCGGCCTGCTGATTCCGCCGTCGATCATCATGATCGTCTACGGGGTCACTGCGGACGTCTCGATTGCGAAGCTGTTCATCGCCGGCGTGATTCCGGGGATCCTGCTGGCGCTGCTCTTCTCCGGCTATATCGTCGTGTGGGCGCTGATCAATCCTTCGCTCGTGCCCACGGCGACCGAGCGCACGACGTTCGCGCAGAAGCTGTTCGCGTCGCGGCACCTCATCCCGGTGGTCCTGCTGATCGCGGCCGTGCTGGGCTCGATCTATACCGGCGTCGCGACGGCGACCGAAGCCGCTGCGTTCGGCGTCGTCGGCTCGCTCGTGATCTCGGCGGCGCAGCGCTCGCTCGCGTGGGCGTCGTTTCGCGACAGCATCATGGGCGCGACGCGCCTCTACTGCATGATCGCGCTGATCCTCTCCGGCGCCGCCTTCCTGACACTCGCGATGGGCTACATCGGGCTTCCCCGCGAGCTCGCCGAGTGGATCGGCGGGCTCGGTCTGTCGCCGTTCATGCTGATCGTCGCGCTCGCGATCTTCTACATGGTCCTCGGCTGCTTCCTCGACGGCATCTCGATGGTCGTGCTCACGATGGGCGTGATCCTGCCCACCGTGCAGAAGGCGGGGATCGACCTGTTGTGGTTCGGCATCTTCATCGTGCTGGTGGTGGAAATGGCGCAGATCACCCCGCCGGTGGGTTTCAACCTGTTCGTGCTGCAGGGAATGACCCAGCGACAGATCACGTGGATCGCCCGGCAAACGCTGCCGATGTTCTGCCTGATGGTCGCGGCCGTGCTCCTCGTCTGGTTCGTGCCCGAACTTGTCACGCTGCTTCCGCAGCGAATGAAGCTCGGCTGACCGACCGCCAAACCCTAAGTAGGGTCAGAGACGACTTATCGGGGAGCTTCGAGCATCGCGGGCGACGACGAACGAGAATCGTCTCTGACCCTACTTTTTTTCTTCCCGGATAAGTCGTCTCTGACCCTACTTATGGACACTGCGTTGATCGATGCGTTTTGCGACCAGGTGTGGCTGCAGGACGGGCTCGCGCAGACGTCGCTCGCCAGCTATCGCCGCGACCTCGTCGCCTGGAGCACGTGGCTCGGCAAGCGCGACACGCCGCTGCTCCACGCGGGGCGCGCCGACGTCGAGCGCTGGCTTGCCGACCAGTTCGCGGCCAAGGCGAAGGCCACGTCGGTGTCGCGACGCCTGTCGACGCTGCGCCGGTTCTATCGAATGCAACTCGAGCGCGGCAGCGTGGAGGAAGACCCGACCGTGCGCGTGCGTGCGCCGAGGCGTCCGCGCCAGCTTCCCAAATCGCTATCGGAGAAGCACGTCGAGGCGCTGCTCGCCGCACCCGATGTCAAGACCACGCTCGGTCTTCGTGACCGCGCAATGCTGGAGACCCTCTACGCGACCGGGCTGCGCGTCTCCGAACTCATCGGCCTGACACTCGGGCAGGTGGGACTCGACGCGGGCGTGGTCCGGGTGATCGGCAAGGGCAACAAGGAGCGCCTCGTGCCGCTGGGCGACGAGGCGGTCGAGTGGCTGAAGCGCTACCTCGCGAAGGCGCGGCCCGACCTCGCCGGCGCGACCAAGCTGCAGCACCTGTTCCTGACCCGGCGGCACGCGCCGCCGACGCGCCAGGCGTTCTGGGCGCTGACCAAGCGCTACGCGCTCGCCGCCGGCCTCGCGCCGGCCGCGCTGTCGCCGCACGTGCTGCGCCACGCATTCGCGACGCATCTTCTCAACCACGGCGCCGACCTGCGCGTCGTGCAGCTCCTCCTCGGCCACGCCGACATCACGACGACGACGATCTACACGCACGTCGCGCGCGAGCGCCTGAAGCGCCTGCACGCGCTGCACCATCCGCGCGGGTAGAATGAGCGCCTCCCCTTCGCGCGCCCGCCACGCCCTTCCATGACAGGTCCGCCCGCGGCCGCGCGGCCGCTCGTCCCGCGCCTCCGGGCACAGTTGCGCCGCCTCGGTTTCGCGCGCCACGTCGCGGACGGCGAGCGCGCCGGGTCGATTGCCACCGATGCGATCGCCTTCCGCTGCAACCTGTGCGGTGCCGCGAATCGCGTCGCGTCCGGCGCGCTCGACCGCGAACGGCCGTCGTGCGCCACCTGCAACTCGAACGTGCGCTTCCGGGCAATCGCGCGACTGGTCGTTCGCGAGCTCACCGGCGGCGACTGCGCGCTGCCCGATCTTGCGCCCGCCCGACAGATTCGCGGCCTCGGACTCTCCGACGCCGATGCCTACGCGCTGCCCTTCGCCGACAAGTTCGACTACGTCAACACGTATTTCCACGCCGAGCCGCGACTCGATGTCGCCAACGCCGACGTAGCGCGCTGGGGCCGGCGCGACTTCATCGTCGCGAGCGACGTCTTCGAGCACGTCGCACCGCCGGTCGCGCGCGCGTTCGTCCACGCGCACGCATTGCTGAAGGACGGCGGCCGGCTCATCTTCACCGTTCCCTTCACGCTCGATCCCGACACCGTCGAGCACTTTCCGGATCTGCACGACTGGTCGATCGAGGAGCGCGACGGCCGCTGGCGCCTTCACAACCGAACCGCCGACGGACGCCGGACGATTCACGACGACCTCGTGTTCCACGGCGGGCCGGGGACGACGCTCGAGATGCGGCTGTTCTCGCAAGCGGCGCTGCTGCGCGAATTCGAGCACGCGGGCTTCGCGCGGGTGCGCATCGCCGCCGAGGCCTGCCCGGCCTTCGGCATCCACTGGCCGGAGCCCTGGTCGGTGCCGATGGTCGCATACCGGTGACGCCGCGATGAAGCTGAACCGGCAATGGCTGTGGGCGCAGCTGCGCGCCAACATCGTGGCGATCTCCAGCATGGCGGTCGCGCTGAGCGGTCTTGCCTACAACACCTACCGCAACGAAAAGACGGAGATCAACCGCAACGTGCGCGCTGCCGCCTTCGAGACGCTGAAGAACCTGGGCGAGGTGCAGATCATCGTCGACTACCTGCACTTCAAGAAGGATCGCGTGCGCGGCGACACGCGTCTTGGCTGGGGCCGCATCACGCTGATCCACGACCTCGCGCAGGTGCTTCCGCCGCCCGGCCCCGTCGACGCCGACACCCTTCAGGGCGCGTGGCGCGACAACGTCGACCAGCTCGAAGGCGACAAGGACGCCATGATCAAGATCACCGACGAGATCCAGCGCCTGCGTCTTACGACGCTCGAGATCCTCAACGGCCTGCGCTAGAGGCGCGCGCGCTCGATCATCACGCCCATCTCGCGCACGCCCGCCGCCGGTGCGAGCTTGGCGACGCGCACCTTCACGGTAGGCGCGCCGAACTCGGCGATCACCGCCTGCGCGATGCCTTCAGCGAAGGGCTCGAGAAGCAGGTGCGTGTTCTGCGCCGCAAGCGCCTTGATCCGCGCGACGACCGCCGCATAGTCGACGGCGTCGGCGAACTCGCCCGACGTGAACGGTCGCGCGGACGGCAGGCCGATGTCGACGTCGATGCGGATCGTCTGCGGCAGGTGACGCTCCCATTCGTAAACGCCGATCCGCGTGAGGACGCGCAGGTCGTGGATGAAGATGGCGTTCATGCCGCGCGTTGGCGATAGTGCCGCTGGCTTTGTTCTGGAATAGAATCGCTATCGATTCTACCCGACCCGTTCGCGCCCGTTCGTGCTCGCCCCGCTGATGATCGTCGTCGCCGCGTACCTGATCGGGTCGGTGTCGTTCGCCGTCGTCGTGAGCCGCGCGTATTCGCTGCCGGACCCGCACCAGTACGGCTCCGGCAATCCGGGCGCCACGAATGTCCTGCGCACCGGCAACAAGGCCGCAGCGCTGCTGACGCTGCTGGGCGACGGTCTCAAGGGTTTCGTCGCGGTGTTCGTCGCGCAGAAGCTCGCGGTGGCCACCGGCGCGCCCGAATGGGTCGTTCCTGCGGCGGCGATTGCCGTCTTCGTCGGCCACCTCTACCCGGTGTTCCATCGCTTCGCCGGCGGAAAAGGCGTCGCGACGGCGGCCGGCGTGGTGTTTGCGCTGCACTGGCCGCTCGGCCTCGTGCTGACGGTCGTCTGGCTCACGATGGCCTTCGGCTTCAAGATCAGCTCGGTCGCCGCGCTCGTCACCGCCGCGCTGATGCCGCTCGGCATGTTCTACGTGTTCGGGAATGCGCTCGTCGCGTGGGCGATGGTGCCGATCGCGGCGCTCCTGTTCCTGCGCCATCGCGCGAACATCAGCAAGCTTCTCGCGGGACGCGAGCGCTCGATCGGGCGCTAATGCTGCGTTAGTCCGCCGCGCCCGCTTCCGCGAGGTTCCAGCGCGGCCTGACGGTGAAGGCGTAGCCGCCGCGCTTTGCCTGCGCGAGGCGCAGCGCACCCGCGAGCGCGATCATCGCGCCGTTGTCGGTGCAAAACGCGACATCGGGATAGAAGACCTCTGCGCCGCGGCGCGCTACCTCGTCCGCGAGTCGCGCCCGCAACGCCAGATTGGCGCCGACGCCACCGGCGACCACCAGCCGGCTGCGCCCCGCGGCGTCGAGCGCCGCGAGTGCCTTGGCCGTGAGAACGTCGATGACCGCCGCCTGGAATTCGCGCGCGATGTCGGCCCGCTGTCGCTCATCGAGGGGCGCCGCAGCCTCCATGCGCCGAACGAGCGTCAGGACGGCGGTCTTGAGGCCCGAGAAGCTGAAGTCGAGATCGCCGGAACCGAGCATCGGCCGGGGCAGCGCGACGGCGCCCTCGCGTCCCGCGGCGGCGAGTCGCGCCAGCGCGGGGCCGCCGGGATACGACAAGCCGAGCAGCTTCGCGGACTTGTCGAATGCCTCGCCTGCCGCGTCGTCCTGCGTGTCGCCCAGCAGCCGGTAACCGCCCACGCCCGTGACGTCGAACAGCTGCGTGTGGCCGCCCGACACCAGCAGCGCGACGAACGGAAACGCGGGCCGCGGCATGGCAAGCAGCGGCGACAGCAGGTGACCTTCCAGGTGGTGGATGCCGATCACCGGCTTTTGCAGCGCGTAGCCCAGCGCGCTGGCGACCCCGGCGCCGACCAGCAGCGCCCCCGCCAATCCCGGACCCTGCGTATAGGCGATGCCGTCGAGATCGGCAAGCGCCAGGCCCGCCTCCGCCAGCACCCGTTTGACCAGCGGCAGGACGCGCCGGACGTGGTCGCGCGAGGCGATCTCCGGCACGACCCCCCCGTAATCCGCATGCATGGCGGCCTGCGTGTGCAGCGCGTGGGCGAGCAGTCCACCGCCGGTGTCGTAGACCGCCACGCCCGTCTCGTCGCAGGAGGTTTCGAGGCCGAGGACGCGCATGGGCTGGGATTCTACCGGCCGGGGTTGCCCGGCCCCTTGGCCGCTGCTATAATTTTGGGCTACCTCTTGCTACCGCACGAAAAGGTCCGCCCACCCATGCCCAGCGTTCGCGTCCGTGAAAACGAGCCCTTCGAGGCCGCGCTGCGTCGTTTCAAGCGCACGATCGAAAAAACCGGCCTGCTGACGGAGTTGCGCGCCCGGGAGTTCTACGAGAAGCCGACGTCCGAGCGCAAGCGCAAGAAGGCCGCCGCGATCAAGCGCCATTACAAGCGGCTGCGCGGCCAGCAGCTTCCGCCCAAGCTCTTCTGATTCGAGCGTCAGGCAGTGCCCGGCCAAGCCTGGGCACGCACCGTCGGGGGCGAAGCGATTCGCCCCTTTGCTTTTCCGCGAGAACCCATGCCGCTCAAGCAAACGATCACTGCCGACATGAAGGACGCGATGCGCGCGCGCGACGCGGGCCGCCTCTCGGCGATCCGCCTGCTGCAAGCGGCGATCAAGCAGCGCGAGGTCGACGAGCGCAAGGAGATGACCAACGCCGACGTGCTCGCCATCGTCGACCGGATGATCAAGCAGCGGCGCGACTCCATTGCGCAGTTCGAAGCCGGGAAGCGGCCGGATCTGGCCGAGATCGAGCGCGCCGAGATTGCCATCCTGTCGGCCTATCTGCCCGCGGCAATGACCGAGGCCGAGATCGACGCCGCGATCGCTGCCGCAATCGCCACGACGGGCGCCGCGGGCCTTGCCGGCATGGGCAAGGTGATGGCGGAGCTCAAGCCGCAACTGGCCGGCCGGGCGGACATGGCGGCGGTTTCCGCCAGGACCAGGGCCGCCCTCGCCGGCTGAACGGCGCCGCGCCTGGCTGGCCGCCGCGGGCCGACCGGACCCGCTGCCAGCGCAGGAGCGCAGCGCGTCGCGCAGGCGCCCCGACGGCCGGCATCCAAAATGGCCGGCCGCACCCTGTTCGGCGCGACGAGGGCGCCTATAATCGGAGGGTTCCCTGCCGTGTGGCGCGTCCGTGCGGTCGGACTTCTGCATCGTCCGGCCGCACTCGGCGCTGCGCTGGGTCAGCGACCAGATTCGCGGTGCGTCGGGCGAACGGCGGCAGCAGCAGTCCCTACCCAGCCAAGTCGATGATTCCCAACGATTTTGTCTCGACGCTGCTGTCCCGCGTCGATATCGTCGACGTCGTCGACCGCCACGTCCCGCTGAAAAAGGCCGGCGCCAACTACCAGGCCTGCTGCCCGTTCCACAGCGAGAAGACCCCCTCGTTCACGGTCAGCCCGACCAAGCAGTTCTACCACTGCTTTGGCTGCGGCAAAAACGGCAACTCCATCAGCTTTTTGATGGATCACGCAGGCATGACCTTTCTCGAAGCGGTGAAAGACCTGGCGCAGCAATACGGCCTGCAGGTGCCGGAAGACGACGTCTCGCCGCAGGACCGTGCCAAAGCCGCGCAGATGCGCGAGCAGCAGGCCACCCTGACCAGCGTGCTTGAAAAAGCCGGATCGGCGTACATAAAACACCTGCGTGGCTCTGAAAAGGCCATCAGTTACTTCAAGGGCCGGGGGCTGTCCGGCGAAATCGCCAAAACCTTTGGACTGGGGTATGCGCCTGAAGGCTGGCGCAGCCTGGCCAGCGTCTTCCCTGATTACAACGACCCGCTACTAGTCGAAAGCGGGCTGGTCATCACGGGTGAGCCGGGCGAAGAAAACGCGCAGGGTGAAGCCAAGCGCTATGACCGCTTCCGGGACCGGGTGATGTTCCCCATCCGCAACGTCAAGGGTGAATGCATAGGCTTTGGCGGCCGGGTTTTTGGCGACGAAAAGCCCAAATACCTCAATTCGCCTGAAACACCGGTGTTCAGCAAGGGTCGCGAGCTCTATGGCCTGTTTGAAGCGCGCACCGCGCTGCGCGAGCATGGCTACGCGCTGGTCACCGAAGGCTATATGGACGTGGTGGCGCTGGCCCAGCATGGCTTTGCAAACGCCGTGGCCACGCTGGGCACGGCCTGTACGGCAGACCATGTGCAAAAGCTGTTCAGGTTTACCGAGTCAGTCGTCTTCAGTTTTGACGGCGACAACGCCGGGCGACGCGCAGCCCGCAAGGCGCTGGATGCCGCCCTGCCCTTTGCCACGGATGTGCGCACTGTCAAATTTTTGTTCCTGCCATCCGAGCATGACCCGGACAGCTACATCCGCGAGCACGGCAGCGAAGGCTTTGCCGCCTATGTCAGCAAGGCCGTGCCGCTGAGCCGCTTCCTGCTTGAAACCGCCAGCGAGGGCTGCGACCTGGACACCGCCGAAGGCCGCGCCCACATGGCCAGCAACGCGAAGCCGCTGTGGAATTTGCTGCCGGATGGCGCGCTGAAACGCCACCTGCTGGCTGAAATCGACGACCGGTGGGGAGGATTTTTCCGAGTTCGGCCGCACGGTGCAGAAGGTGCCGATCTTTATCTGGAGTGTGGGTGCGGCGGACCCGAAGAAGTTCGCGGCCGCCAGCAAGGCCGGCGTTTCGCTCGCGACGAACCATTCGCCCACCGCGACGTTCGTGCCCGATCCGACGTTGAAGGTGTGCGTCACTTCGATGTCCGCCGCCGTGCTGGAGCTGATGGCGAAAAAGTAGCCCCC
>JBDSLT010000293.1:0-2807 GCA_039916265.1 Casimicrobiaceae bacterium
ACGATGTCGAAGTCGAAACTGAACGGCGTCGACCCGCAGGACATCGTCGACCGCTACGGTGCCGACGCGGCCCGGATGTTCGTGATGTTCGCGGCGCATCCCGAAGCGACGATGGAATGGTCGGACGCCGGCGTCGAGGGCGCGACGCGCTTCCTGAAGCGCCTGTGGACCTTCGCGCAGGCGCATCCGGGCACGACGAGCGCCGCCGGCGACGCGACGCCGCTGTCGCCCGCAGCGCGCGCCGTGCGCCGCGAGCTCCACCTCACGCTGAAGCAGGCCAACTACGACTACGAGCGCATCCAGTACAACACCGTGGTGTCGGCAGGCATGAAAATGCTCAATGCGCTCGAAGGGCTCGCGCCCGACGCGCCGGGCGCCGCCACCGTGATACGCGAAGGCCTGTCCATCGCGCTGCGCACGCTCTATCCGGTGGTGCCGCACACGGCGTGGGTGCTGTGGCGCGATCTCGGCTTCGCTCGCGAAAAGGGCGACCTGCTCGACGCGCCGTGGCCGGAGGTCGATGCGGCGGCGCTCGTGCAGGACGAGATCGAGCTCGTGCTGCAGGTGAACGGCAAGCTGCGCGGCAAGCTCGTGGTTCCGGCGTCGGCCGACAGGGCAGCGATCGAGGCCGCGGCCAGGGCGTCGGAGGAGGTCGCGCGGCACGCGGGCGGCGCGCCGGTGAAGAAGGTCGTCGTCGTCCCCGGCAGGCTCGTCAATGTCGTCGTCTAGCGGCATCACCCGGCGCGCGTTCATCGCAGCGCTCGCGCTCGCGCCCGGCGCCTGCGGCTTCCAGCTGCGCGGCCAGGCGACCTACACGTTCGCGTCCATCTACATCAACGCCCCGGCAACGCCGATCTTCCGCTCCCAGCTGACCCGCGCGCTGGAAGGTGGCGGCAACGCGCAGGTGTTGCCGGGCGCCGAAGGCGCGCAGGTCATCCTCGACGTGCCGGCGATCGTGGACGAGAAGGACGTGCTTTCGCTGTCGTCCGGCGGCA
Organism: Casimicrobiaceae bacterium; assembly: GCA_039916265.1. Taxonomy (GTDB): domain Bacteria; phylum Pseudomonadota; class Gammaproteobacteria; order Burkholderiales; family Casimicrobiaceae; genus VBCG01. Next base: position 996 of record JBDSLT010000293.1, read on the forward strand.
GCGTGCGCGAGTACGCGCTCGCGATGCGCCTATCGTTCCGCCTGCACGACGCCAACGGACTCGACTGGCTGCCGCCGGGCGAGATCGTGCTGCGTCGCTCGTACACGTTCAACGAGTCCGAGGTGCTGGCGCGCGATGCCGAGGAGCAGCGGCTGCTGCGGGAAATGCAAAGCGACGCCGTCGCGCAGCTCGTCCGTCGCCTGCAGGCCGCGCGCAAGCCGGTTTAAGGACGCATGCAGGTCCGCCCGGACGACCTCGCCGCGCATCTCGCGCGCACCGTTGCGCCGCTTTACCTCGTCCACGGCGACGAGCCGCTCGGCGCGCTCGAGGCCGGCGACGCGATCCGCGCTGCCGCGCGCAAGGCCGGCTGCGAGGAGCGCGACGTTCTGGTCGTCGAGCGCGACTTCAAATGGGACGCCTTCCTCGCCGCGAACGCCAACCTGGGCCTGTTCGGCAGCCGCAAACTCGTCGACCTGCGCATTCCTTCGGCCAAGCCGGGCGTCGAGGGCGGCAAGGCGCTGGAGGCGTACGCGGCGAATCCCAATCCCGACAACGTGACGCTTGTCACGCTGCCGCGGCTCGATCGCACCGCGCAGGCCTCGGCGTGGTTTGCAGCACTTGCGGGCGCCGGCGTCACGGTCGCCGTGCAGCCGCTCGACCGCGCCGACCTGCCGCGCTGGATCGCCGCGCGCCTCGCGCGCCAGCGCCAGTCCGCGGAGCGCGACGTGCTCGGCTACCTCGCGGAGCAGTGCGAGGGCAACCTCCTCGCTGCACGGCAGGAAATCGACAAGCTCGCGCTGCTGCTGCCCGAAGGCGACCTCCCGCTCGCCGCTGTCGAGGAAGCCACCGCGGACGTGGCGCGCTATGACGTCTTCCAGCTCTCCGAAGCGTGGCTCGCGGGCGACGCCGCGCGCGCGCTTCGCATACTCGCGGTATTGCGCGCCGGCGGCGATTCGCCGACCCTCGCGGTGTGGCAGCTCGCCGAGGACCTGCATGCGCTGGCGCTCGTGCAGGCCGAGGCGCGCGCCGGAATGTCGCTTGCGACCGCGCTGCGCAGTGCGCGCGTCTGGGGCAAGCGCCAGGATGCGATGGAGCGCGCCGCGCGCCGGGTGAAGGGCGACGCGCTCGCCGTGATGACGGGCGCCGCCGCACGCTTGGACGCGCTGTCGAAGGGTCTTGGCCGCGGCGATCCCTGGGACGACCTCGCCGCCCTGGCGCTCGCGCTGGCCGGCCAGCCCGCACGCCCGCTGACGGCGGCGTAAATCCGCGGGACGGCGCCCGGCGACAGCGCGTCGATGCGCCGTGCGTGGTGACTCAGGCGCGCCCCGCGACTATCATCCGGCCTGTCTCGAACATCCTGCGGGAGAGCGCCATGTATCGCCGAATCCTGGTCGCCTACGACGGCTCGCCCGAGTCGAAGCTCGCAGTCGACGAATGCGTGCACCTGACGCCGCAAGCCGAGCGGATGGTCCACCTGGCCTGCGTGCTGCACGATCCGTCGCCTTACCTGCTCGCCGGCGAATTCGTTCCCGCGCCGACGCTCGAAATCGACCGCTCGCGCAGCGAGTCCGACCTCAAGGACGCAGCGACGCTGCTGATCCAGCGCGGCTTCTCGGTGACGACGCACCTGCTCGACGGCGAGCCGGTCGACGTCATCACGCGGATGATCGAAGCGCTCGGCATCGACCTGTTGATCCTCGGCCACAAGCGCAGCAAGAAATGGGCGCTGCGCTGGTGGCGCGGCTCGGTCGACACGCTGCTGATCGAGCGCGTGCATTGCAGCATCCTGCTCGCCGGCGAACCGCTGGCGCG
>JBDSLT010000294.1:0-5423 GCA_039916265.1 Casimicrobiaceae bacterium
TCGACGGCCGCGCGTTGCGGAGTTCCGTCCCACCCGCCGCCCGCCTCACACATCAGCGCCGCTGCGGCCGAGGCAAAGCATGCCGCGGCCAGAGGAGGCTGCCCCTCGGCCAGAGCCAACGTATAGCCGCCATGAAATACATCGCCGGCGCCGTTGGTGTTGCGCGCGGTGACAGCATAGGGCGCGACCGGGTGAAGGCTGCCGTCGATCAGGAACAAGCTACCCTGGTCGCCCAGCGTGACCGCGACAATCCCGGGCGTCATTGCCGCAACGGCAAGCAGTCCGGTCCCGGGTTCGGACTCTCCCGTCAACTCGGCCAGCCCCAGCTCCGAAAACACGACATGATCGGCCAGTGGGAGCAGTGAGGCGAGTGCGCCCGGGTGGCCGACATCACCGTCGATCACCCGCGGCAGGCCCAGGTCGCGCGCGGCAGCCAACAACCGTTGTGCGCCTTCGGGCCACCGGAAATCGACCATCACCGCCTGCACGTCGGCAACGCGCGCCATCGGCAGCCAATCGGCGTCGCCGTCGAGTTTGCCGGGGTACGTGGCGAGCAGCCGCTCGCCCTCGGGCGACACCAGCACGGCCGAGACGGCGGTGCGCGTGCCCGGTGTCCGTCCGATCACTGCGGCATCGACGCCGTGACTGCGCAACGCGGCGATCACGGCATCGCCCGCAGCATCCTCGCCCAATCGTCCCCAGTACGCCGCGTTGCCTCCGAGGCGTGCGGCTGCCACCGCTGCCGTGGCCGCCATGCCGCCTCCGGACGTCGTGTAGCCGGTCGCGGTCAGCTTGCGCGGCCGCGCGGGAATTTCACGAACGGCGAACACCAGGTCGTGCACCGCCGTGCCCAGGCAGATGATGGCAGCCATCACCTAAAGAACGTTGGCGTGCCTGGCCGCAAGATCGGCGTTGTCGAGGTTGAGCCGGCGCATGAGATCGATCACGGTCAGGTCGCAGAACAGCGAGAGCGCAAGCTCGAATGGACTGCCGAGCGGTAGCAGACTCGTCATGGGATCGGCCATGGTCTGGGCGGGCAGGCCGACGACGAGATCGGCCGAGACGAGCTGCGGCCGGGCCGTAATGATCGCGACGCGTGCGCCGGCACGTCTCGCGGTATCGGCGATTGCGTCGCCGGTCGGCAGCCTTCCGAGTGCGAGTGAACACACGAGCAGGTCTCCCTTGGCGACCGGCGGGGCGGAGAGCTGGCCCACGAAATGTCCGTTGAGCCCAAGATGCATCAGCCGCATCGCAAAGCCCTGCAATGCAAGTCCGGTGCGGCCGACCCCATAGACGAGAATACGGCGCGCCTGGACAATCTCCTCCGCCAACTGCCCGACCGCGTCGGACGATACGCGGGCGAAGACACCGCGCATCTCTTCCAGGATCGTCTCGACTTCGGCAGCGGTACTCATGGCACTTCACTATGAAGGACGCCGCGTGCGAGGAAGATCTCCGTAATTGCCCTCGTCGCCTGGTTGAAGGCGGGCTTCTCGCGTGCCGCGAATCCGCGCGGTCGCGAAAGGTCGATCTTGAGGATTGTCTCTACCCGCCCGGGCCGGGGCGACATCACCACTACCCGATCGGATAGAAGGACCGCCTCGTCGATCGAGTGGGTGATGAAAAGAACGGTCTTCCTGGTATCGACCCAGATTCGCTCGAGATCGAGCCGCATCTGCTCGCGTGTCAACGCATCGAGCGCGCCAAACGGCTCGTCCATCATCAGCAGGGGCGGTTCGTGCACGAGCGCACGGGCGATGGCCGCGCGCTGCTTCATGCCGCCCGACAACTCGTAAGGACGCTTGTCGGCAAAATCACCGAGGCCCACCGAAGCGAGGAGTTGCAACGCACGCGGACGATACGCAGCGGCGTCGAGCCCGCGCATGTCGATGTTGAAGAGGACATTCTGGACGATAGTGCGCCATTCAAGCAGGATCGGCTGCTGGAACACGATGCCGCACTCGGTCAGCGGACCCCGCACCGGCTTTCCGAAAACCGATACGGAACCTGCGGTGGCGGGTGTCAACCCGGCGATGATGCGCAACAATGTCGACTTCCCGCAACCGGATGGGCCGACCACGGAAACAAATTCGCCCTGCTCGATCTCGAGATCGAGATGCTCGATGGCGAGCGTTCCCGTCTCTGCCGACCCGAAGAGCTTGCGCACGCCGCGGATGTCGATGCCGCCGCTCACGATCGCACTCGGCGCGAGTGGCTCTGCCGGGTGGAGGCGCCCGGCCAGGCGAGAGCGAGATCGGTCGCGACCGCGTTCAAGGCGGCCACGATCGTGTCGTATCGCGCGTGCGTAACCCGGATCACGGGCCCCGCGACGCTCGTCGTTCCGAGCACGCCGGCACCCGGCGCGCGAATTGCCACGGCGACCGCCGCCACGCCGCGCTCCGCCTCCTCGTTCGAGATGGCATAGCCGCGCCTGCGCGTCAGGTCGAGGTCGGCAACGAGTTCCCGTTTCGTTGTGATCACATTCGGCCCGTTCACCGCCTGCTTCTTGCGCCGGCCGAGACCGTCGGCGCTGGCGATGGCGACCGCGTCCTCGTCGCGCATTGTCGCAAGCCAGGCCTTTCCGTTCGCCGTCGCGTAGGAAACGATCGCCGCTCCCATGGACGGCTCATAGCGCAGGCCCCGGGGCGCGCCCTGCGCCGATCCCATCCAGACCAGCCGCTTGCCATCGAGCACGGTGAGCCGGGCGAGTTCGCCGGTGTTTGCCGCCAGGCGCTCGAGCAGCGCTTGCGCGATGCTCGTGATGCCGGCCGATTCCAGATAACGATGACCGAGCACGGCAAGACGTGTGGTCAGCCGATACTGATTCGTGGTCTCGTCCTGTTCGATCCAGCCTTCGCCGGCGAGGTGCTCGAGCAGGCGCTGCGTCGAGCTTTTCGGTGCGCCGAGACCAGCGGCGAGGTCAGTCAACCGCATGCCCCGCGCATTCGACGCCATCACCGAAAGTAGGTCGAGGCACGAGGTGAGCTGTGACTTGACGACCCGCATGTTATTGGTACACTGTTCCATCAATAGGGCAGCGCACTATGACGGGCGTTTCCGCCATCGTCAACTGCCGCTGCTGCTGCCACCGAGGCCCGCGCGGCGTCAATCCTGGAGACGAGGCAATGCCATCGGCCCCTACTGGCAAATCGCTGCAGACAAGGATCGGGGCCACGGCAGCGACGCACGGACCCACGATTCTGGGCTTCGCGCTGCTGTTGGGACTATGGGAAGCGGTCGTCCGTCTTTTCGACGTGAAGCTCTACATCCTCCCGGCGCCGTCCGTCGTACTTGCGACGTTGTGGAACAAATGGCCGACCATCGGTGCCGCGGCGTGGCAGACTGCGCAACCCATGCTGATCGGATTCGGATTCGCGATCGTGATCGGCGTCCTGCTCGCGCTGATGTTTGCCGTCTCGCGACGGATCGAATCCATGGTCTATCCGCAGATCGTGTTCCTGCAGATCATTCCGAAGATCGCGGTCGCGCCCCTGTTCATGATCTGGTTTGGCTACGGCCTGACCTCGAAGGTGCTGATCGTGTTCCTGCTGTCCTTCTTTCCGGTCGTCGTCTCCGCCGTGCAGGCTTTTCGCTCGGTCGACCCCGACATAGTGGACCTCGCGCGGGTCACCGGAGCAAGTGCGCTCCGCATGTTCTGGAGGGTTCAGGTTCCACACGCGCTGCCGACCATGTTCACCGGATTCAAGGTCGCGGCGGCGCTGGCTGCGACGGCAGCTGTGGTCGCAGAATTTGTTTCATCCGATCGCGGGCTCGGTTATCTTCTCGTCGACTACACCAACCGCTTCGACACGCCCGGCGTGTTCGCGGCGATTCTTGTGCTCAGCGTCATGGGGCTTCTGCTTTACGCCAGCGTTGAGGCGATCGAACGTGTTTCGATTCCCTGGCATGTCTCCCAGCGCAACGTAGGAACGAGTGTCGCCACGGCGACGTAAAGACAGAACAGAAACACCACAGGAGGAAAACATGAGATGGACCAAGCTGGTTCCAGCAGTTCTTGCAAGCCTGCTCGTTGCGACGGCCGCGCAGGCGGCCGACAAAGTCACATTTCGCCTCAACTGGCTGATGTACGGGTTCCACACGCCGTTTTATCTCGGACTCGAGCGCGGCTACTACAAGGACGAGAACATCGACCTGACCATCGGCGAAGGCCAGGGCTCGGTACGCGCGGTCCAGACCGTCGGTGCCAAGGGCGACATGTTCGGACTTGCCGATGGTGGCAGCGTTGTCGCGGGAGTCGCCAAAGGCGCGCCGGTGCAGGCTGTGATGGCGGTGACGAATTCCTCTCCCTACTCGCTTGCCGTCCGCGCCGATGCCGGAATCAAGACGATGAAGGACCTCGAGGGCAAGACCGTCGCCAGCGCGCCGGGTGAAGCTGGCCTGCAGCTCCTGCCGGCCTTGTTCGCGCGCAACGGCGTCGACATCGAGAAAGTAAAGATTCTGCGCGTGGATGGCGCGGGCAAGATGGTCGCGGTCGCGGAGAAGCGCGCCGAAGGGTTGATGGCTGGTCTCGACAACCAGTCGCTGACCCTGCCGAAGCAGGGTGTCGCGCTGGTCGACTTCGCCTACTCGAAATACGGTACCAACACCGTCGGGCTCACGATCTTCACCCACAACGACCTGCTCAAGGACAATCCCGACCTCGTTCGCCGCTTCGTCAAGGCGACTGTCCGCAGCTTCGAGGCTGCCATCAAGGATCCAGAAGCGGCGATCAAGGCGGGCCAGAAGGTCAAGCCCGATCTCGAAACGGGGCTATCGATGGAGCAACTGAAGGTCGGCCTCGGTCTCATGAAGACCGATGCGACCAGGGGCCTGCCGACCGGGTATTTCGCGCTCAAGGATTGGGAAGACACGCTCGAACTCATGAAGAAATACATGGCGCTCGATACGACGAAAAAGGCACAGGACTTCTTCTCCAACGACTACCTGCCAAAGTAGGCGTCGTCGGGTCACTGCGGGTGAGCGGCGGCGTTGAACCCGAAGCGGGGTCGTCGCCACGTTCTGCTGGTAACATCGTCGCGTGAAAATCTGCATCGTCTCGGACAGCCACGACCGTGCCGACGCACTCGAGCAGGCGGTGCGCGAGGCGAAGGCCAGGGGCGCCGAGGCGGTCATTCATTGCGGCGACCTGATCGGCGCGCAGACGGTCAAGCCCGCGCTCGCGCACGGATTGCCGGTGCACCTCGTCCACGGCAACAACATCGGCGACGTGCAGGCGCTGCACTTCCAGATGTCCAAAAGCGGCGGACTGCTGCGCTATCACGGTATGGACGCGCGCCTCGAACTCGGCGGGCGTCGCATCTTCGCCGTGCACTATCCCGAGTACGGTCACGCGATGGCGTGCACCGGCAACTGGGACCTGGTGTGCTGCGGCCACTCGCACGCCGCCGGCGTCGAGCAGGTGG
>JBDSLT010000295.1:0-3343 GCA_039916265.1 Casimicrobiaceae bacterium
CGCCCGACGGGCACGTCGTCTCGCAGCTGCGGCACGTCAGGCAGCGGTCGAGGTGCAGTTGCGTCTTCGCCGTGACCGCGGCGCCTTCGAGCACCTGCTTGATGAGGTAGATGCGTCCGCGCGGACCGTCGAGCTCGTCGCCCAGCAGCTGATACGTCGGGCAGGTCGCCGTGCAAAAGCCGCAGTGGACGCAGGCGCGCAGGATCGCGTCGGCTTCGCGCCCGTCGGGCGTATCGCGGATGAACGGCGCAAGCGCGGTCTCCATCAGAAGTCCGGATGGAGGCGGCCGCGGTTGAAGATGCCGCGCGGGTCGAACGTCGCCTTGAGACGCTTGTGCAGCGCAAGCATCGTAGCGTCGAGCGGCGCGAATGCCCCGGCGTGCTTGTCGTACGCGCGAAACAGCGTCGCGTGACCGCCGTGGGCCGCCGCCCAGGCGCGAATCGGCGCGGCTGCAGCGTCGGCGCTCGTCGCCAGCCAGCGCAGCGCGCCGCCCCACTCGATCAGCGATTCGCCGGCGAGTTCGTGCGCGTGCGGCGCCGTGGAACGCACCGACAGCCGCCACAGCGCGAGCCCGCCCTCTGTTGCGCGAACGAAAAACGGATGCGCTTGATCGCGCACCGCCGGCCAGAGCGCGGCGCCGCCGGCGTCTTCGCCGCCTCCCATCTGCTGCAGCGCCGCGGCGACCGCGGGCTGCGCGCCCGCGAGCCGGACCCACAGGCGCCCGTCGTGGTGGCAGGTCGCGGTCACGGGCAGCGGACGCGCACCCCATTCGTTGACGCGGCGAATCGATTCGCCCGCGTCGCAGTCGATGACGAGCGTCGCTTCCGCGCGCGGCATCGGCAGGCACTTGAGCGACACTTCGGTAATCACGCCGAGCGTTCCGAGCGCTCCTGTCATCAGGCGCGCGACGTCGAAGCCCGCGACGTTCTTCATCACGCGACCGCCGAATCCCAGCGCCTCGCCGGTGCCGTCCACGATGCGCAGTCCCAGCACGAAATCGCGCGCCGCACCGCTGTACGGACGGCGCGGGCCGGACAGTCCCGTCGCGATCGCGCCGCCGAGCGTGCCGCCGGCGTCGAAGTGCGGCGGCTCGAAGGCGAGCATCTGCCGCTCGGCACGCATGGCGTCCTCGAGCGCCGCGAGCTGCATCCCCGCGCGCGCCGTGACGACGAGTTCCTTCGGCGCGTAATCGACGATGCCGGCGAGCGCAGCCGTGGAAATCGGCGTGCCTTCGACGGCGCCGCCGTAGAACGCCTTGGTGCCGCCGCCGCGGATCTCGAGCGGCGTGCGCGCCGCCGCCGCGGCGCGCACCGTGTCGCTGATCTGCGCGAGCGCGGCCTCTGCCATCGGTCAGAGACGGCCGGTCGCCGCCAGCTTGTCGCGGTACACCACGCGCGGCTCGTCCGCGTCGATGATCATCGTTTCCGCGAGCGCCACCGCTTCCCACTCGCGCAGCAAGGGGTGCGCGAGAAGACTGGCGAGGTAGCGTGCGGCATCGCCGTCGGGTGCGACGGCGTACGTCCGGAAGCGGAACGCGACAGGCGCGTAGAAACAGTCGGCGATCGAAAACGCGCCGCAGAGGAAATCGCCAGCAGCCGCGAAGCGCGCGCGCGAATCGTTCCAGATCTGCGTCACTCGCGCGACGTCCTGCACGACCGCCGGCGACCACGGCCTCACGTCGACGCGCTCGCGGATGCACATCGTCATCGCGGATCGCATCGCGCCGAAGCCCGAGTGCATCTCGCAGGTGATCGAGCGGGCCCAGGCACGCGCCAACGGATCCGCCGGCCACATCGCCGGGTATCGCTCCGCCAAGTATTCGGCGATGGAGAGCGTGTCCCACACGCGCGTATCGCCGTCGTGAAGGCAAGGCACGAGCCCCGACGGCGAGAACGCGAAATACGCGGGGTTGGGCGTGACGCCGCCGAGGGGGGCGAAGACTTCCTTGAATGGCGCACCTGAGAGTCGGGCGACGAGCCAGCCCCGCAGCGACCACGACGAGTAGTTCTTGTTGCCGAGAAAAAGCTTCATCGGGTTGGGGACCCGTTCAGAGCGGCACGGTTTTGCCGGGGTTCATGATGTTGCGCGGATCGAGCGCGCGCTTGATCGCTTTCATGAGATCGACGGCCTCCCCGTGCTCGGCGACCAGCGCGCCCAACTTGTGGATGCCGACGCCGTGCTCGCCCGTGCACGTGCCCCCCATCGCGATCGCGCGGAGGCTCACGCGCTTGGCGAGGGTCTCCGCCTTCTCGCGCTCGACCGGGTCGTTCGGATCGAACAGGACGGTCAGGTGGAAATTGCCGTCGCCGACGTGGCCGACGATCGGTGCGACGAGCCCGAGCGACTCGGCGTCGGCGCGCGATTCCAGTACGCAGTCGGCAAGCCGCGAGATCGGCACGCACGCGTCGGTCGCGAATGCCTGCTTGCCCGGCGAGAGCGCCATCGCCGCGTAATACGCGTTATGCCGCGCTTTCCACAGCCGCGTGCGCTCCTCGGGCCTGGTTGCCCACTCGAACGCGCCGCTGCCGTGGTCGGCGGCGATCGACTGCACGGTTTCCGCCTGCTCGCGCACCCCGGGCTCGGTGCCGTGGAACTCGAAGAACAGCGTCGGCTTCGCCTCGAGGCCTTCCAGCTTCGAATACTTGATGCACGCGTCCATCTGCACGGCGTCGAGGAGTTCGATGCGCGCGACGGGGATGCCGAGCTGCATCGTCGTGATGACGGTGTCGACGGCGGACTTGAGATCGGGAAACTGCGCGACCGCCGCGGACACCGCTTCCGGGATCCCGTAGAGGCGAAGCTGGATCTCGGTGATGACGCCGAGCGTGCCCTCGGCGCCGACGTAAAGGCGCGTCAGGTCATAGCCGGCGCTGGACTTGCGCGCGCGCCCGCCGGTACGCACGATCCTGCCATCGGGCGTGACCACGGTCAGACCGAGCACGTTCTCGCGCATCGTGCCGTAGCGCACGGCGTTGGTTCCCGACGCGCGTGTCGAGGTCATGCCGCCGATCGTCGCATTGGCGCCCGGATCGATCGGAAAGAACAAGCCCGTCCCGCGCAGCTCGGCGTTGAGCTGCTCGCGCGTGACGCCCGCCTGCACGCGGCAATCCAGATCCTCGGCGTTCACATCGAGCACGCGGTTCAGCTGCGACAGATCGATGCACACGCCCCCGTACAGCGCCGCCACGTGGCCTTCCAGCGACGTCCCGACGCCGAACGCAATCACCGGAATGCGCGCCGTGTGGCACAGCTTGACGATCGCGGCGACCTCCGCGTCGGAATGCGGGAAAACGACGACGTCGGGCAAGGCGCTGTCGGCCATGCCCTCGCCGTGACCGTGCTG
>JBDSLT010000296.1:0-4978 GCA_039916265.1 Casimicrobiaceae bacterium
CCGCCGGCGAACGCTCCTTCACCAGGATCTTGATGCGCGCCTTGTACTTGTTGTCGCGGCGACCGTGGCGGTTGTAGACCCGCAGGATCGCGTCGAGATAGTTGAGGATTTCCTCTCGCGGCAGGAACTCGCGGATCACGTGGCCGACGATCGGCGTGCGGCCGAGACCGCCGCCGACGATCACGCGAAAGCCGAGCTTCCCCGCGTCGTCGCGGACGAGCTGCAGCCCGATGTCGTGGACGAGCACCGCGGCGCGATCGGTCGTCGCGCCGGTGATCGCGATCTTGAACTTGCGCGGCAGGTACGCGAACTCCGGGTGGAACGTCGACCACTGCCGCACGAGTTCGCACCAGGGACGCGGGTCGGCGTTCTCGTCACGCGCGACCCCGGCGAAATGATCGCTCGTAATGTTGCGGATGCAGTTCCCCGACGTCTGGATGGCGTGCATCTCGACCGTGGCGAGGTCGGCGAGGATGTCCGGCGTGTCCTCGAGCCGCGGCCAGTTGAACTGCAGGTTCTGGCGCGTCGTGAAGTGGCCGTAGCCGCGGTCGTAGCTGCGTCCGATCCGCGCGAGCATACGCAGCTGCGTCGACGACAGGAGGCCGTAGGGAACGGCGATGCGCAGCATCGGCGCGTACTTCTGGATGTACAGGCCGTTTTGAAGACGCAGCGGCCGGAAATCCTCTTCGGCGAGCTGACCGGCGAGAAAGCGCTGCACCTGGCCCCGGTACTGGGCCACGCGTTCGTCGACGATCCGGCGGTCGAAGGCATCGTAGCGATACATGGCTATGGGGTCTGGTTGTGATCGCGCCACCTTACGGGGTGACCCAAATAAACAGAAGGAATCAGTAGCTATTTTGTTATTCCTCAAGAGCCTAAGCGGGAAAACGCCGGCGGGCCGTGGCTATAATTGCGGCATGCCCGACCAGGGAATGATCCTGTTTGCGCACGGCGCGCGCGACACCCGCTGGGCCGAGCCCTTCGAGCGGCTGAAGACGCGCGTTGAAGCGCGCCGGCCCGACCTTGCTGTCGCGCTGGCCTATCTCGAGCATCTGCCGCCCGACTTGGCGGCGGCCGCCGTCGCGCTGGCCGCCCGAGGCGCGTTGCGCGTGCGGATCGTCCCGCTTTTCTTCGGGCGCGGCGGGCATCTGCGCGACGACTTCCCGCAGCACGTCGCCCGCGCGCGGGCCGCGGCCCCGGCGGTCGAGATCGAGATCACTGCGGCGGCGGGCGAGGATGCGGCAGTGGTCGAAGCGCTGGCCGATTTCGCGCTGGCGAACCTGGATTGAGTATGGGCATCGGCGCAGGCGAGGGCGAGGGCGAGGGCGAGGGCGAGGGCGAGGGCGGAGGCCGATGCATGTAGCCGTCCTCGGCGCGGGCGTCATCGGCCTCGCGACCGCGTATTACCTGGTGCGCGACGGTCACGCGGTGACGGTGGTCGACCGCAACGACGGCGTCGCACTGGAGACGAGCTTCGCCAACGGTGCGCAACTGTCGTACAGCTATGTGGCGCCGCTCGCCGGTCCCGGGGTCCTGCCGAAGATTCCACCCTGGCTGCTCCGGCGCGATTCGCCGCTGCGCTTCTATCCGCGAGCCGATCCGCGGCAGTGGCGCTGGTTGCTCGAATTCGTGCTCGCGTGCACGGCAGGACAGAGCGATCTCACCACGCGGCGGCTCCTTGCACTGTCGTTCTACAGCCGGCGCCTGATGATGGAGCTGCAGGCGCGCGAGACCATCGAGTTCGGCCATGCGCGAAACGGCAAGCTCGTCGTGCACTCGGATCCCGGGGCCTTCACCGCCGCGCGGCGACTCGTCGATTACCAGCGCTCGCTCGGCTGCGAGCAATCCGCGCTGTCGCGCGACGAGTGCTTCGAGCTCGAGCCTTCGCTCGCGGACGCCTCGTCACGCCTGTCGAAGCGCGTGGCGGGAGGCATCTACACGCCGAGCGAGGAGGTCGGGGATTGCTACCGGTTCTGTGTCGGCCTCGAGCATCGACTCGCCGCGCTCGGCGTGCGCTGGCGGCTCGGGGTTACCGTCGAACGCATGGTGGCCCGTGCGAATCGCGTGACACACGTCGAGACCGACGGTGGCGATCTCGAGGCCGATGCATTCGTTCTGGCCTTCGGGTCGCAGACTTCCTGGCTCGCGCTGCCCCTCGGCCTGCGCTTGCCGGTGTACCCATTGAAGGGCTACAGCCTGACGCTGCCGGTGACAGGCGCGGCGCCCAGGGTCAGCGTCACGGATTTCAAGCGCAAGATCGTTTACGCGCCGCTCGACGGCCCCGCGGGTCAACGGCTTCGCGTCGCGGGGATGGCAGACATCGCCGGGTTCTCGACACGCGCGGATCCCGTGCGCGTCCGCCAGCTCGTGGCCGAGGCGAAGGCAGCGTTCCCCGCGGCGACCGACTACGGCGCGCCCCTTCCCACGCTGCAGCCCTGGTCCGGCTTGCGTCCGGCGACGCCCAAAGGGTCGCCGCTGCTAGGGCGCACGCCGATCGGCGGGCTCTACGTCAACTGCGGCCAGGGCGCGCTGGGCTGGACGCTGGCGCTGGCAAGCGGACGCGTCGTCGCCGACGCCATTCAAGAAAGGACTTCAGAGATTTCACTCGAGCAACTCACGCTTCCCGGCTGATATAAAAAAAGGCCGTGTCTTTCGACACGACCTTTTGCTGGGCCAGACCCTTGGGTCGTCGTCCGGCCGCAGTGCCGCTTCCCCCTTGCCACACCGAACAGAAAATTGGCTTGGGTGACCAGGACTGGTTCAAGGTCCCGTCGGCAACTCACACCCAAGCCTTGCCTCTCCTTGAGCAACGTCCGTGCCGTCATCGCGCCGGGGAAAATTGCGTAGTCGCATCAACCGGTTGAGAGAGACAACTGTTGCGATCTTCGCGTACGCCACAACAAGTGTAAGAATCGCCGATAGTTTGCGATGCGCGATCGATGCCATGGCGGTGGCGTCGCGCGCCTCCGGTCGCTCGCCCGCACCTGTGCCCAACCCTCGCCGAAAGAAGCGGGCGGGCGATGCTATCCTCCTCGCAGCGACGCTCCAAGCACCCGAGGAATATGCCGACGATCCGACCGGAGGACTGCCTGATTGGCGGCGGCGCCATGGGCGAAATGATGCGCGGCATCGTGCCCGACGTGGTGCTTCTCGACATTGGACTGCCGGTGATGGACGGGTACTCGCTGGCCAAGCGGCTGAGGGGCGACTCGCGCTTCCGCGACGTTCGCGTGATCGCGCTGACAGGATTCGGCCAGGGCACGATCGAAAACGCGCGCTGGATTCCGGCTTCGACGATCATCTCGTGAAGCCGGTCGCATTCGAGATGCTGCGAAGCAAAGTCACCCCTCCTGGAAGACCCTCAGATGCTATTTGACATAATACCAATTATACGACACTCAGCGATGCGCGATTCACGCACCACCGGGACGGGCCGATGACCCCCACGGCGCGCAACAACGTCCGGATCAATGGCCGCGGGGATCGGACGATGATGTTTGCGCACGGCTTCGGGTGCGACCAGAACATGTGGCGTTTCGTCTCTCCGGCGTTCGAAGACCGGTTCCGCACGATCCTGTTCGATCACGTAGGCGCCGGCGGCTCCGACCTCGGCGCTTATGACGCGGCCAAGTATTCCGCGCTATCGGGGTACGTAGACGATGTCGTCGAGATCGCCCGCGATCTTGACCTCCAAAACGCCATCTTCGTCGGGCACTCGGTGAGCGCGATGATCGGTATCCTCGCGTCCATCAAGGCGCCGGGGCTGTTCGAGCGCCTGGTGCTCATCGGACCCTCGCCGCGCTACATCGACGACCGCGGCTACGTCGGCGGCTTCAGTGCGGCGCAGATCGACGAACTCCTGGAGTTCCTCTCCGCGAACTACATGGGTTGGTCCTCGACGATGGCACCGACGATCATGGGCAATCCGGAGCGGCCCGAACTCGCCGAGGAACTGACGAACAGCTTTTGCCGCACGGACCCCGAGATCGCCAAGGCTTTCGCGCGGGTGACGTTCATGTCGGACAACCGGGACGACCTCGCTCATGTCAAAGCGCGCACGCTCGTGCTTCAGTGCAGCGACGACGTTATCGCGCCCATGCAGGTTGGCGAGTACGTGCATAGGAACATCGCCGGCAGCAAGCTCGTCGTGATGCGCGCGACGGGACACTGCCCGAACCTCAGTGCGCCCGCGGAAACGATCGCTGCCATTGAAGCCTTCATCTGACGGGAATGTGAATACCGCGGGCACGCCTCCGGCTGAGGATCTGGAAGATCTGTACGAGAACGCGCCCTGCGGCTACCTGTCCCTGCAGCCGGACGGGCGCATCGTGAAGGCGAACGCGACGTTCTCGTCGTGGATCGGGTTCAGCGTCGACGAATTGCTTTCCAGGCGCCTGCACGACCTTCTGAACGTTGCCGGTCGCATTTTCTACGAGACGCACTTCGCCCCCCTGCTTCGCATGCAGGGCTTTTTCAACGAGGTCGCGCTCGACCTGACGACCAGGCAGGGCGCGCGCCTGCCGACGCTCGTTAATGCCGCGGAGCGCCGTGACGGCAACGGCAACCATCTGGTCACGCGCCTCACCGTTTTCAATGCAACGGACAGACGCCGCTATGAGCGCGAGTTGCTCGAGGCCCGGGGTGCCGCGGAAGCGGCAAAGAAGGAGCTGGAAGAGCTGAATCGGGCCCTCAATGCCAGCCTTCTCGACGAGCAGGCGACGGCAGCGCTGCGCGAGCAGTTCATCGCCGTTCTGGGGCATGACCTGCGCACGCCGCTGAGCGCCGTCGCCGCTGGCACGGCGCTGATCGCGCAAATGCAGCCGGATGAGGCCATCGGCCGAACCGCAGAGATGATCCAGCGAAGCGCGGACCGGATGGCGGGTTTGATCGAGAACGTGCTCGACTTCACTCGCGGCCGCCTCGGCGGCGGAATAACGCTGAATCGCAACGCTCGCGAGCCGCTGGAACCCGTGCTGAA
>JBDSLT010000297.1:0-4120 GCA_039916265.1 Casimicrobiaceae bacterium
CGGTTAGATCGCGATCGGTCTTCTTGGCGAATACGGGCCACGGCATGACCTGCAACAACATTCCCGGCGGGTCCAACGGGTTGTGCCCGGTGCGTATCGTCGTGATGAACTGCTGGAGGGTCAAGCCCGCCGGCTTGCCACTCGCATCGGGGGTGAGGTTGGCCGATACAAACGGCGACGGAGGAAACGTTCGACCGCCTGCCAGGTATTGTGCGACATTGATCTGCTCCGGTTGGCCAAGGAACGGATTGCCCCCTGGCGCATAGGCCGGATTGGTATGGCAGTCGTTACAACCTCCCGAATTGACGATGTAACTGCCAAGCCCGACCAGCGCGCGATTCTTGCGCTTGAGATTTAACGGCACCGGCGAAATGGCAAAACCGCGTTGAATGACGCTGTCGCTATCTTCCTTCGCATCATCATTGTCGGCCCGTGCGGGTCCCATACCTACTAGGAGAAACACGCAGGCCATACTCGACGCAAGATACCTTGCTTGAATCATGTTCTCCACGTTAACTCCCTAAAGAAGATTTACCTCACGCCAAAGCGCGGGCGCATGGCACGCACATCGCTGGTCCACGCTTTCATGCTCTGGGTCAGGACAGGCCGGAAGGGACCTGCACGACTAGCCTAGACAGAACCGAATCGCCTGTCTAGGTGTTTTCCGTAGTCATTTCCCCTACGCCACAGCGCGCTTTGATCTCCCGGTGTGGCGCCTTTGTACACTACGGGATCAACTTTCCGGGAAGGGTGTGCCGTGAAGCAACAGCGACGGCAGGAGCCCAGCGCGAACTCGCCATCGGGATCCGGCCCTGGAAGACGAAGGGCGGCACCGGCGCATAGGCCCGTGCCGCCCCCCGCCGCGTTGCGTGTCAGCGTGCCCGCGTGTAGCCGTAGCGCGCGGCGTCGCGGACCTTGCTCCAGTCACGGTTCGGATAATCGCGCTCCCAATCGCTGCGCAGTTCGGCCTCGACGTCGTCGTCCCACTGCCGGTTCACGTAACGGTCGTCCCTGACCACGTCGGCGCCATACCGATACGCAGGCGCGTACTCGTCGAAGGGCGCTCCCGCTTCGGCGAGATTCCTCTCGTAGTCCCGACGGAAATCATCGTCGAGGTCGGCAGCGTGATTCGACCGGTCACGCTCGATCGCGTCGAACGAATACGGCTCCGCCTTCGCATCGAACCCGGTCCAGCCCGACGAGCGCCATTCCACGACGCGCAGATCAATGTCGACCGCGCCGGTGTCGCGCAGGATCGAAGCCGCTTCGTCGGCGCGCGATTCGTCGGTGCGCACCGTTACGAGCGTGCCTCCGCGGCGCACCGACTCCGCGTAGATCTCCGCTCGCTCGGGCTCGACCCCGATACCCGTCAGGCTGCCGATCAGCCCGCCTGCCGCGGCGCCCGCGCCGGCGCCGGCCAGTGCTGCGACGATGGGGCCCGCAGCCAGGATAGGGCCGATCCCGGGTATGGCGAGGCCCATCAGGCTGAGCGCGAGACCCGCGGCGCCGCCAAGCGCGCCACCGGCCACCGCGCCCGTCGCCACGCCGCTCGAGTCCGAATCGTCTGCGACACGAACGTCCGCATCGCCGCGGCGCGCGTCGCTGGCAATGAAATTGATGTCGCTGTCGAGAAACCCCGCATCGAGAAGCGCGCGTTCCGCGCGATGCGCGTCATCGATGCGGTCGAAGGAGCCGATGACCGTCTTTACCATGATTGAATCTCCTGTCGTGGGGCGGACGCGCGATCGTCGCGCGTCCGCGAGTTCGCTCTAGCGATCGTCGGAACCGCGTCCACCGTGCTGCGTCTGCCCTGAACCGCCCGACTGCGGCTGCTTGCTGCGGTCGTGGTCGGGCGTGCTGTTGGAATCGCGATGCGTTTCGGTGGGCTGCTGCGATTGCTGCCGGTGTGTCGACGATTCCTGCGATTGATGCTTGGTGTCCTTGTCCTTGTCTTTGTCCTTGCTCCGGTTCTGTTCAGCCATGATCTACTCCGGTGACGTTGAGGGGATTGCCGGCGCGCCTCTGTGCCGACCGTTGAATAGTGATCGCCGACCGGGGCGAGGGTGAGAGGCGCGACGGCGATTCCTGAGCCTGTCAGGAGTTTTGTGTTTGAGGCATACCATGTCGCTTGATCAAAGGAACATGAATGCCCAAGCCCGTCAGGAAGATGCAGAAAGCGAACGCAGCCGCGCAGGCTCGAGTGCTTCCCAAGATACCGCCGGAGTTGCTTGACCAGTTGGTCAAGGGTCCGATGACCGCGGAGGCGGTCCAGGACGCCTCTCAGGCGTTCAAGAAGGCGCTGATCGAACGCGCCCTGGGCGCCGAGATGAGCCATCACCTGGGCTACGCGCTCGGGTTCGAGAAGCCCGAGACGGCGACCAACCACCGCAATGGCAACAGCGGCAAGACGTTGCTGACCGACGATGGGCCACTGCGCATCGAGGTGCCCCGGGATCGCAAGGGTGAGTTCGAACCCAAGCTGGTCGGCAAGCACGATCGGCATTTCACCGGTTTTGACGACAAGATTATCGCCATGTACGCGCGCGGCATGACGGTACGCGAGATTCAGGGGTTTCTGTCGCAGATGTATTCCACGGACGTGACCCCGGAATTCATCAGCACGGTCACCGATGCGGTGCTTGCGGAGGTTCTGGCTTGGCAATCCCGGCCGCTGGAGACGATGTACCCGGTGGTGTTCTTCGACGCCCTGCGGGTGAAGATCCGCGAGGACAACGTGGTGCGCAGCAAAGCGGTCTATCTGGCCCTTGGGGTGCAGCCCGACGGGAGCCGCGAGATCCTCGGACTGTGGATCGAGAACACCGAGGGCGCGAAGTTCTGGATGAAGGTGTTCAACGACCTGAAGACCCGCGGCGTTCAGGACGTGCTGATCGCGGTCACCGATGGTCTGAAGGGCATGGGCGAGGCCCTGGCGGCGGTCTATCCGGCCACCACGCTGCAGACCTGCATCGTGCACCTGATCCGCAACAGCCTGGACTACGCGAGCTGGAAAGACCGCAGAGCCTTGGCCAGGGCGATCAGGCCCATCTACACGGCTGTCAGTGCCGAGGCGGCCGAATCGGAGCTCGCGGCCTTCGCGACCGGGCCCTGGGGTCAGAAATTCCCGACCGTGGTGGCCTCCTGGCGACGGGCCTGGTCGAACGTGATTCCATTCTTTGCGTTTCCACCGGCGGTGCGCAAAGTGATTTACACCACGAACTGCGTCGAGAGTGTGAATGCGCGGCTGCGAAAGATCATCAAAACGCGCGGTCACTTCCCGTCTGATGATGCCGCTGGAAAGTTGATCTGGCTGGCTCTTCGCAACATCACCGCCGGCTGGAAGCGAGCGACGCGCGACTGGAAGATCGCCATGAACCAATTCGCAATCCTTTACGAGGACCGTTTCATGCGGCCGCAGGCGTAAGATGATTTGCAACCGACTTTCCCACTGCATCGGTCGGCAAGTCTCTCCCAAGTCTCAAACACAGAAATCAGGACACGCCCCGATTCCTTTGTAGGATCGCGCAGGAATTGCGCGTCCTACACGCCGTCACATGGACGCTAGGCACGGGCGCCCTGTCGCTTCGCAGTATTGTCATGCCGCACGGCGTTGCCATGCCGCACCGCCGCCTGAAGCATTAACAGCGTTCGCGACTCGCCGCCACGCCGCGCCGCAGATGCGCCGGAGTTCGCGATCCGCTCGAAAAGACCCTCACGCCAGGCGGCGAATAGGGCAGGGAGCCTCGTCGAGCAGCCAGTCGGCCGTCCTGCGCCAGAAATGCACGCCCGCCGGCCGGCGCAGGAAGCCCAGGTGGCCGAGCCTCGCCACCCCGACATTGGCGGGCGCGACCGTTTCGCGGCGCGCGTCGAGGCCAGGATACATGGCGAGCAGTCGCTCGGCGGCCGGAGGCGGCGCAAACGCATCGTCGGCGATCGATATCGACAGCGTGGCGGCGCGAAACTGCGCGTAGCGCGCGACGTAGGGACCGAAGCGCACCGCGTCGCGCCGCGAGCGGATCAGCGCCGGGCGGCGGCGACGCGCCCAATCGAGCGCGACCTCGCGCGGCAGGTCCTCGCCCAGCCGCAACGCACGACCGGGGAAGTAGCCGACGGCTCGCGTCAC
>JBDSLT010000298.1:0-6996 GCA_039916265.1 Casimicrobiaceae bacterium
TCATGGAACCGAAGGACGCAAGCCGCGGCAGCGAAGTCGCCACGCTGATGGAGCGGATCCTCTACGAGGTGAAGAAGATCATCGTCGGGCAGGACCATTTCCTGGAGCGCGTGCTGGTCGCGATCCTCGCGCAGGGCCATCTGCTGGTCGAGGGCGTGCCGGGCCTCGCCAAGACGCTGACGGTGAAGACGCTCGCGCGCACGGTGCGCGGCTCGTTTCGACGCATCCAGTTCACGCCGGACCTCGTTCCGTCCGATCTCGTCGGCACGCGCATCTACAACCAGAAGACCGGCGACTTCACGACGTCGCTCGGCCCGGTATTCACCAACCTGCTCCTCGCCGACGAAATCAACCGCGCGCCGGCGAAGGTGCAAAGCGCGCTGCTCGAAGTGATGCAGGAATACCAGGTGACGATCGCCGGCGAGACGCATCGCGTTCCCAATCCGTTCCTGGTGATGGCCACGCAGAATCCGATCGAGACCGAGGGCACGTACCCGCTGCCCGAGGCGCAGGTCGACCGCTTCATGATGAAGGTGCTGGTCGGCTACCCGACCGAGGAAGAGGAGTTCGTCATCGTCGAGCGCGTCACCGGTCCGTCGCACGACGTGGTGCCCGTCGCCACCACCGACGAGCTCTACGCGCTGCAGCGCGAGTGCCGCAGCGGCTACGTCGACCCGTCGCTGATGCAGTACGCGGTGAAGCTCGCCGCGGCGACGCGCCAGCCCGACCGCTACGGCATCAAGGACCTCGGCAAGTACCTGACCTTCGGCGCGAGTCCGCGTGCCTCGATCGCGCTGATCGAAGGTGCGCGAGCGCTCGCCTTCCTGCGCGGGCGCACGTACGTGCTTCCCGAGGACGTCACCGATCTGGCCCCCGACGTGCTGCGCCATCGCCTGGTGCTGTCGTACGAGGCGCTCGCCGACGCGATGACCGCCGACCAGATCGTCACGCGCGTGCTGCAGGGCGTGCGCGCGCCCGACAAGCCGCTCGACACGCATGTCCGCTTCGCCGCGCAATCCTGACGCGCTGCTGCGCCGTCTCGAGTGGACGGTCATCCGTCGGCTCGACGGCCTGTTGCAGGGCGATTACCGGACGCTGTTCCGCGGCTTCGGTCTCGATCTCGCGGACATCCGCGAATACCAGTATCACGACGACGTGCGCCACATCGACTGGAACGTGACGGCGCGCATGGGCACCCCCTACGTCCGCGAGTACAACGAGGACCGCGAGGTGACGGCGTGGTTCCTGCTCGACCTTTCGCCGTCGGTCGACTTCGGCTCCGCTGACGTGCGCAAGCGCGCGGTGCTCGCCGATTTCGTCACCGTGGTAGCGCGGCTGCTCACCAAGCACGGCAATCGCGTCGGCGCGCTGTTCTACGGCGACGGCGTCGAGCAGATGATCCCTGCGCGCAGCGGCCGTCGTCACGTGCTGCACATCCTCAACACGCTGCTGACGCGCCCGCCGCTCAAGCGCGCTGCGACGACCAACCTGCAGGATTTCCTCGAAACCGCGTTCTCGGTCATGCCGCGGCGCTCACTGGTGTTCGTCATCTCCGATTTCATCAGCACGCCCGGCTGGGGCAAGCCGCTGGCGCAACTCGCCAAGCGCCACGAGATCCTCGCGGTGCGGCTCTACGATCCGCTGGAAATGGACATGCCCGACCTCGGCATGCTGGTGATCGAGGACGCCGAGACGGGCGAGCAGCTGTTTGTCGACACGCACGACAAGGGTTTTCGCAGGCGCTTCGCCGAGGCGGCGCAGCGGCGCGAGCGCGAGCTGCGCTATGCGCTGCGCGACGCCGGCGTCGACGCGCTGGAGCTTTGCACCGACGACGACCTCGTCGACGCGATCATGCGCTTCGCCGACCTGCGCAAGCGGCGCAGTCAATTGGCCTCCGGCGGGGGGCTGCCCCGCCACCTGGAAGCGAGCAATGACATTTCTATGGCCTGAAATGCTCTGGCTGCTGGTGCTGGTGCCGCTGGTCGTGGCCGCGTACCTCCTCGTGCTGCGCCGGCGCAAGAAGTCGTCGGTCCGCTACGCCGGCCTCGCGCTGTTCCGCGAGGCGATGGGCCCGGCGCAGCGCATCCGCCGCCACGTGCCGCCGGTGCTGTTCCTGCTCGCCTTCACGCTGATGGTCGTCGCGATCGCGCGGCCGGCGGCGATCGTGACGCTGCCCTCCGCGCACGAGACGGTGATCATGACGATGGATGTGTCAGGCAGCATGCGCGCGACCGACGTCAAGCCGAATCGCCTCGAGGCCGCGCAGGCTGCCGCGCGCGCCTTCGTCGACGAGCAGCCGCGCACGACGCGCATCGGCATCGTGTCGTTCGCCGCCACCGCGTCGGTCGTCCAGCCGCCGACGAATTCGCGCGAGGACATCCTCGCGGCGATCGACCGCTTCCAGCTCCAGCGCGGCACCGCGGTCGGCAGCGGCATCCTCGTCTCGCTGAAGACGATCTTTCCGGAAGCCGAGTTCGACCTGCGCGCCTGGAACCCGCGTCGCGACGCCTCGCGCGACAAGGGCAAAGGCCCGCTCACCGACAAGGCCAGCGACAAGTCTGCGGACGACAAGGCGAAGAAAGTCGCGCCGGGCTCGTACACGTCGGCAGCGATCATCCTGCTCTCCGACGGCCAGACGACGACCGGGCCCGACCCGCTCGAAGCGGCGGCGATGGCCGCGGAGCGCGGCGTGCGCGTATTCACCGTGGGCATCGGCACCGTCGCCGGCGAGGTCATCGGCGCCGAGGGCTGGTCGATGCGCGTGCGCCTCGACGAGGAGGCGTTGAAGCGCATCGCGCTCATCACGCACGGCGAATATTTCTACGCCGGCACGGCGGCCGAACTCAAGAAGGTCTACGAGACGCTCAACTCGCGGATGGTGCTCGAGCGCAAGGA
Source organism: Casimicrobiaceae bacterium (assembly GCA_039916265.1). Classification (GTDB taxonomy): domain Bacteria; phylum Pseudomonadota; class Gammaproteobacteria; order Burkholderiales; family Casimicrobiaceae; genus VBCG01. Next base: position 2,896 of record JBDSLT010000298.1, read on the forward strand.
AACCGAAGTTACCGCTCTGTTCGCCGCGACGGCCGCGGTGCTGGCGCTCCTATCCGCGCTGTTGTCGCTGCTCTGGTTCAATCGCATCATGTAGCGCCGCGCGCCGCCTCGAGCGGCGGGCGCGCGCGACACTCGACGGCGCCCGCCATGCCCATGTCACCCTACGTCCGTGCGCTGCGCGCGAAACTCGGCACCGCGCTCCTCGAAGTACCGACGGTCAGCGTCGTCGTCCTCGACGAGGCGGCGCGGGTGCTGCTCGTCCGCCACGTCGAGGGCAACGACTGGACGACGCCGGGCGGCATGATCGAGCCGCTCGAAACGCCCGCCGACGCGGCGGTGCGCGAGACGCATGAGGAAACCGGCCTCCTTGTCGAGCTGACGCGCATGATCGGCGTGTTCGGCGGTCCGCTGTTTCGTGCGCGCTACTCGAACGGCGACGAGATCTCGTTCGTCTCCACCGTGTTTGCCGCGAGAGCGCTTGGCGGGACGCTCGCGCCCGACGGCGCAGAGACACTGGAGACACGCTACTTCGCGCGCGGCGAACTCGCCACGCTGCGCATGAAGCCTCACGTGCCTCCGGTGCTGACGCTCGCCTTTGCCGATGCGGCGCACGCTTACTTCGAGCCGGCGACGTGGCGGCCCTGATGCGCACGCCACCGCCGGCCATGGGTGCGCGCGTCACGCCTGCATCGAGCGCGCGCTGCGGCGTATCATCGCCACTCCACGAACCGGAAGGACGACGATGGCGGCTTACGTGATCGCGAGCATCGAAGTGACGGACCCGGCGACGTACGAGGACTATCGTAAAGGCGTGGCCGCGACGATCGCGCAGTATGGCGGGCGCTTTCTCGCGCGCGGCGGCGCCAGCGAGCACCTCGAAGGATCCTTCATGCCGAAGCGCGTCGTCGTCCTGGAATTCGCGTCGAGCGCCGCAGCGAAGACCTGGTACGCGTCGCCGGAGTACGCGCCGCTTCTCGCGCTGCGCAAGCGCGCGTCCAGGGGCGACCTGTTCCTCACCGAGGGCCTATGACGGACGACGACGCGACGCGCGGCCGCGTGCAGACGCGGCGCGAAACGCTCGCGCGTCTGGGGGCGGCGGCGCTGATTTTCGCGCCGGTGCGCGCGGCTGCGCTTGCCTGCGTGGCGACACCGGCACAGACCGAAGGACCGTTCTTCGTCGACACGCGCCTGCAGCGCGCCGACCTTCGCGGCGATCCCGGCGGCGGTCCGGCGCGCGCGGGCCTGCCGCTCACGCTGGAACTCGCCGTCAGCGCGCTGAGCGGCGCCGGCTGCGCACCGCTCGCCGGCGCGGTCGTCGACGTCTGGCACTGCGACGCCGACGGTGTCTACTCCGGCACGCGCGGCACCGAGCGCTTCCTCCGTGGCTACCAGGTGAGCGACGCCAACGGGCGCGTGCGCTTCCTCACGATCTATCCCGGATGGTATTCAGGCCGCGCGGTTCACCTCCACTTCAAGGTCCGTAGCGGCGCGCACGAACTGGCGTCGCAGCTCTATTTCGACGACGCACTGTCCGATCGCGTCTTCGCGCGCGCGCCGTATGCCGCGCGCGGGCACGCCGACGTGCGCAACGCGCGCGACTTCCTGTTCCGGCAAGGCGGCCGCGAGCTCACGCTTGCACCGGTCGAGCGGGACGGCGGCCTCGCCGCGACCTTCGACCTCGCGCTCAAGACCGGCTGACCGGGCGTCCGCGGCTTCGTGGACCTGGCGTTCGTCCTCGCCGTCGGCCTGGTGGCGGGGACGATCAGCGGCATCGTCGGCTTCGGCTCGTCGATCATGCTGATGCCTGTGCTCGTATTCGCCTACGGGCCGCTTGCCGCGGTGCCCATCATGGCGGTCGCGGCGATCATGGCGAACCTCTCGCGGGTGATGGTGTGGTGGCGCGACGTCGACTGGCGCGCGTGCCTCGCCTACTCCGCCACCGGCATCCCCGCGGCCGCGCTGGGCGCGCGCACGCTCCTGGTGTTGCCGCCCCGCGTCGTCGAGGTCGCGCTGGGCGCGTTCTTCATCGCGATGGTCCCGGCGCGCCGCGTCCTCGCCAGGCACGCCGTCCGGCTGCGGCTGCCGCATCTGGCGATCATCGGGCTCGCCATCGGCTTCGTGACGGGCATCGTCGTGACCACGGGCCCGATCAGCGCCCCGGTGTTCCTCGCCTATGGCCTCGTCAAGGGCGCGTTCCTCGCGACCGAGGCTGCGGGCTCGCTCGGCATCTATGTCGCCAAGGCCGCCGTGTTCCGCACGTTCGGCGCGCTGCCGTGGGACGCCATCGCGCGGGGGCTCGTCATCGGCGGCTCGCTGATGGTCGGATCGTATCTCGCCAAGCGCTTCGTGCTGAAGCTGCCGCCGGAGCGCTTCCGGCTGCTGATGGATGCGCTGATGCTGGGATCGGGGCTCGCGATGCTTTGGGCGGCGATCGCTCCGGATTCCTGAGCGCACCCTCTCCATTGCGCAGCCGCGACGCCGGCGCGACAATCGACGACTCATTCGCGGAGGACAGGAAATGATGGTGCTCTACGGGACCAAAGGATCCGGCGCCGCGGCGATCGACGCCGCGCTGCGGATGACCGGCGCGCCGTACCGCGTCGTCGACGCAGCGTCGTGGCAGCCCGGGCCCGGGCTCGACGAGTTGCGCAACGTCAATCCGCTGGCACAGGTACCGACGCTGGTGCTGCCCGAGGGCGGCGTGATGAGCGAAAGCGCCGCGATCCTCGCGTGCCTCGGCGAGCGCTATCCCGAAAGCGGCCTGTTGCCGGCAGGCCCCGCGGCGCGCGCGCAGTCGCTCCGCGGGCTCGTCTACATCGCCGCCAACTGCTACGCGTGCATTGGCGTGATCGACTATCCCGAGCGCGTGGTTGCCGACGCCGACGACGCGCTGAAGGAGCGCATCCGCGCCGGCGCGCGCGCGCGCCTCCACGAACTGTGGGACACGTTCGCCGACACGTTTCCCGCAACGCCCTGGCTCGCCGGCGCGCGCGTCGGCGCGCTCGACCTGCTCGCCTGCGTCGTGTCCCGATGGTCGGGCGCGCGCAAGCATCTCGAAGAGTCGCGGCCCGCGTTCCACGCCCTGCTGCAGCGGATCGAGGCCGATCGCGCCGTCGCGCCGGTGATCGCCGAGTACTGGCCGCCGCAGGCATGACGAGCGGGCGCGCGGCTGCGCCCCGGTCCAACGCTGCATCGGCCCGCGCAGTTGCCGGGTGTATCCTTGTGTTCGTCCGTCTGGAGATCCCCATGGTGATCTGTCCCATCGCGCTCGCGGTCGGCTGCAAGCGCTGTCCCGCGTTTTCCGTCTGTCCCGTAAAGACGGTGATCGGCGATTACAAGCCCGAGAAGCACGAGGATCCGCCCGTCCGAAAGAAGGCGGGGAAGGCGGCCGCCACGTCGAAGTCCAAGCCCGCGAGCAATCGCAAGGGCGCGCGCGCGCGGCGGCCGCGCAAGTAGCCGGGCGCCGCGGGTCGGCGCAGCGTCGTGAGTGACCGCCTGCTCGCCGACGCCATCGTCGTCGCCCACCTGCTGTTCATCGCGTTCGCGCTCGCCGGCGGCGCGCTGGTGTTGTGGCGCCCGCGTATCGCCTGGCTGCATCTGCCGGCGCTCGCCTGGGCGGCGTACGTCGAATTCACCGCGACGATCTGCCCGCTGACGCCACTGGAGAACCTGTTCCGGCAGCGCGCCGGCGCCGCCGGCTACGCGGGGGGCTTCGTCGAGCACTACGTGATTCCGGTGATCTATCCGGCAGGGCTTACAGCGGGGATGCAGACGGCGATCGGCGCGATCCTGCTCGCGGTCAACGTCGCGTTCTACGCCGCGGCATGGCGCCGCTGGCGGATCACGTCGCCACCAGCTTACGGTGCGCCTGCACGCTCATCAACACGCCAAGGCCGATGAACAGCGACACCATCGCGGTGCCGCCGTAGGACACCAGCGGCAGCGGCACGCCCACGACCGGCAGAACGCCGCTCACCATGCCCATGTTGACGAACGCGTAGGTGAAGAACATCAGCGTGATCGCGCCGGCGAGAAGGCGCGCGAACAACGTCGATGCGTTGGCGGCGATCACCATGCCTCGCGCGATGAGCAGCAGGTAGA
>JBDSLT010000299.1:0-3207 GCA_039916265.1 Casimicrobiaceae bacterium
CCGAGGTCGACGTTCTCGTCGTGGTGGGCAGCCCCAACAGCTCGAACACCAACCGGCTGCGCGAAGTCGCGGAGAACCGCGGCGTACCGACGTACCGGGTAGACCGCGCCGACGAGCTGGAGGCGGCATGGTTCGAGGGCCGCAAGCGCGTCGGCGTCACGGCCGGCGCGTCCGCGCCGGAGGTGCTGGTCCGCGCGGTTGTCGAGCGCCTCGAAGGCTTCGGCGCGCATACCATCAAGGAGGTCACAGGCGTCGTGGAGAAAGTGGTGTTCCCGCTGCCGAAGGGGCTGACCGGCACGGCCGCGACCAAGGCACCCGAAGTCGGGCCGCGCAGCCGTTGATCGCGCGTCAGGCGCGGGCGCGTTCCGCGCGGAACCACGCCAGCAGCGCAATGAATGTCGCGACGGCTAGCGTCGCGGCCAGCGCCGCGACCAGCGCGTGTCGCCCATGCTCGGTGACGGCGCGTACGCAGCCTTCGGCCGCGTAGAACGGCAGCAGCAGCGCCAGCCACTGGCGCGCGCGTCGCACGCCGCGCATCGTCCCGGGCAGCAGCAGCGCCAGCGGCAACGCCTTCAGCGCGAGCCAGCCGCTGCCCGGCCGCAACGGCGCCAGCACGCTTTCCCACAACACCAGCAGGATCACCAGCGCGAGCAGGGCAGCGGTGCAGACGCGAGCGGACGACACGGCGGCGGTCGCTACTCGGCCACCGCCACGTAGTCGAAGATCTCGAAATCCGGCCCCTGGTCGGCGCTTTTCACCAGCACGGCCACTTCGATGCCCCGCGCGCGCCAGATCCGGACGGCCTGCTCGACGCCGAACGTTCCGTTGGGCGCGACGATCTGGTCGGGCGCGGCGTTGTCAGGTGCGGCGCCGCCAGCGCGCTCGCCCGGCAGGATGACGACCGGGATGGGCGCCGCGCCCGCGCCCTCGGCGAGCGCGGCGGTCGCGGATTCCAGCGCCTCGCAGACGAGCTCGCAGCCGAACTCGAGCGCCGTCACTTCGGCAGCGTTGCGAAACCATCGCACCGTCGCGACCTGCGGTCGCGGCCGCCCTTCGACCTCGATCGCCACCAGATCGCCGATTCGCAGTGGCACCGGCGCGGTGCCGAGCTGGCGCAGCGCATAGCCGCCGGGCGTCTGGTTGAGAATCTGGCACGTCGATGGCGTCGGGAGGTCGAGACCTGAGGTGGCGGCCGCTGCCTGGCGGCCCGCCTGCCATACGCCGAACAAGCCGGTGAACACGCGAACCTTGCCGCGCGCCGGCAGGCGGCCGAACTGGCGCGCGGGCGGAATCGCCCACTGCCGCAGCATCCGCTTCAGCAGCGCGACGTGGCGCGGGCGCAACCTGCTGTCGCGCGCAAGGCCCGCGGGAATCTCGCCGCCCGATTCGATCTGGGTCACCTGCTCCTGCAGCTGGAAGGCGAGGTCGTACGTGAGCAGGAACAGTTTCGATCCATGCACCGAGCCGCCCTTGTTCGCCGAGAACGGCGGGAAGTCGTGGCCGACCGGAACGATCGCCACCGCCTTTTGCATCCTGTGCACGGGCGCCACGTCGGTGAGCTTGGCGAGCTGGGCGAATTCGTGCAGATAGCGGATCACCGAATCGATCTGCCCCGGAACGAAGCCGTAGGGATTGGACAGCGCGAGCAGCAGCGACTGGATGTACAGGAGTTCGGGCGTGCGTTCGTTCGGGTCGGTGCCGGGCATGCTGAGGTGCAGCTTGCGCCCTCGCGCATACACGTAGGTCGCGTGCAGGTCGTGCCAGGTAAACGCCGGCACCGGCGCATACGCCGCGTAGCTGTTGATCAGGACGCGCCCGGACGCCTGCAGCGTGCGATGGATCAGCGCCGTGACAAGACGGTGGCCGCCCAGCGACAGCCGCTTCTCGGCCTCGCGCGACAGCAGACGCTTCCAGGTGTTGGACATTTCGCTCGAAAGCGTCACCGCGGCACGCGCGGCGTTCTGCGCGTCGCCGGTCAGCGGCTGCCCGGACTTGGCGAAGCGCTTTTGCAGCGGCGACCACAGCGCCGACACGGCCTTGCCGTAGAGCGTCCCGAGCTCCATGCGCCGTGAATCGGACAGCGCCATCCGGTTGGAGATCGCGACGGCGTCGCCGATCAGCCGCGCGGCGGTCACCGTGTCGCGCTTGCCGATCTCCTGCAGCCACGGCCCGACCTTCGCAGGCCGCGATTCCGCAAGCTTTTCGCTGCCGGCTTCGAGAAGTGGAAAGTTGAGCGCCAACTTCATCCGAAGGCGTCAGGCACCGCGCAGGAACGCGACGACGGCATCGACCTGGTCGGCTTCGAGCAGCATCGGCGCGTGGCCAACGCCCGCGAACTCGACGACCGAGGGCTTCGGGCCGCGGCGCGCCATCTCGGCGGCGGTCGTCGCCGACAGCAGATCCGATTGCGCGCCGCGCAGCAACAGCGTCGGGCACGCGATCGCGTCCCACACATGCCACAGCGCGGGCGGCGCCGGCTGCGCGCGAAACGGCACCGCGATCCCGGGGTCGTAGGCGAGCCCCCAGCGCCCGTCGTCGCGCTGGCGCACGTTGTGGCCGGTGACATGCGCCCACTGCGCGTCGGACAGCGGGCCGAACGGTGCCGAGATCTGGCGGATATAGCGGTCGATCTCGTCGTAGGTCGCGAACGTGGGATCGGCGCCGAAATACTCCGCGATGCGGCGAAGCGCCGCGGGCTCGATCACCGGGCCCACGTCGTTGACGACGAGCCGCGACACCGGCGATTCGGGCAGCGACGCGGCGACCATCCCGAGCAGGCCGCCCATCGACGTGCCGACCCAGCTCACGGTGTCCGCGCCGCTACGCGCGACCAGCGCGGCGAGCGTGGTCAGGTACGTCGGAAAAACGTAGTCGTTCGGGTCGGCCAGCCAGTCGCTGCGACCGCGACCCGGCATGTCGGCCGCAAGCACCCGGTGCGTCGGCGCAAGCGCTTCGCCGAGCACGTCGAAATCGCGGCCGTTGCGGCCCACGCCGTGCACGCAGACGACGACCTTCGCGTTCGCCGGCTCGCCCCATTCGTAATAGACGACGCGATGAAAGCCGTGCGGCGAAAGACCGCGCAGCTCCAGGCTGCGCGGAGGGGTCGTCGTCAGCATGCTCGAAGTCCGGTTTGAATCCCGCGGCGATTGTACGTGAAGGGGCGCGCCGCGCCCGCCTGCTTCACGGTCCCGCGGGGAGGAACACCGG
>JBDSLT010000300.1:0-4884 GCA_039916265.1 Casimicrobiaceae bacterium
TGCGGCTGGCTGAAGGACAAATACAACGTCTCTTGGCAGGTGGTGCCAAGGGCGATGGTCGACATGGTCATGGACCCCGACCACGCGAAGTCGCAACGCGTGTTCGCGGCGGTCATGAACATGAAAAAGCTCCACATTCCATCGCTCGAACGGGCATTCCTCGGCTGACGCCGGGCCGCAGGGCGCGGGCGCATCCTGCGCTCAGCGCGTCGACGCACGCGCTTTCAGCGATCGAAGCTCCAGCGACACCGACGTCAGGCCGTCGACGACGTAGAGGTGTTGTTCCTGGATGCTGACCTGGACGCTCATCGAGCGCGTCACCAGCTTCGCCAGCGCCTTGCTCGCATCCGGTGGTACCTCGTTCACGGCGAGGCGATCGTGCTTGTCCAGCTTCCCACCCGTGCCGCGCCACCACAGGTCGACGGCACGCCCGCCGTACGCGAGCACGTCGACTTCGCGCGCGCGTCCGCACGCCTTGCGGACGTCAGGCTCGTCAGGCAGGCCGACGTCGATCCAGCGCTCGATGGCGCCCGTCAGGTCGCGCTGCCACACGTCGGGCTCGTCCTCGGTGGACAGGCCGCGCCCGAACTCGAGGCGCGCGTGCGCGTGGAGCGCGAATGCGAGCACCCGGACCATCATCCGCTCGTCGGTCTCGGACGGATGCCGCGCGATTGTCAGCGAATGGTCGCCATAGTAGTTGCGATCCATGTCGGCGACCGCGAGTTCGACCTTGAAGATGGTCGCCTTTTGCGCCATCGCAAGCGCCGTCCCGCTACTTCCGCCGCGCGGTGTCGATGTCCAGGTACTTCCAGTAGCTGGAGAACACGCCCGGACTGTAGCCCAGCAGCCACGGCTGCACGTAGTTGCTCTCCAGCCGGAAGTAGACGGGCAGCTCGGGCATGTACGTGCGCGCGATGTCGGTCATCGTGCGCGCGGCGGCGATCTGCTCCTCGTCGGTGGGGCTGCGCAGGAACTGCTCGGCGGCACGGTCGAAGTCCGCATTGACGAACTGCGACACGTTGACGCGCTGCGGCTGCTTGCTGTGGAGTTGCGCCAGTATGTTATAGCCGGTCGGCGATCCGCCGAAGCCGCCCTGGTACATCTGGTACTTGCCGTTTTCCAGATCCTTGATGATGTCCTGGAACGGCGCGACGATGAACTCGGTGCGCAGGCCGATCGCCTCCATGTTCTTTTTCCACAGCGTCTGCGTCTCGCGCGTCACGCCGCCGGTGCGCAGCGACAGTGTCAGTGTCAGGCGCGAGCCGTCGGGGAACCTTCGGAAGCCGTCGGAATCGCGCTTGTCGTAGCCGAAGCGGTCGAGCAGAGCCATCGCGGTCCGCGGGTCGTAGGTCGATTTCGACGTCACCGTCGGATCGTGGCCACCGACGCCGGGCGGGATGAACTGGCTCGCCGGGATCGCCTGTCCGGCCAACACGATCCTGATGAACGAATCGGCGTCCCACGCGAGCGCGATCGCGCGCCGCAGCGCGATTCTGTCGTTGGTCATGCCGCCCACCACCGGACCCTTCACGTTGAAGTACAGCATGAAGAGGAAAGGCTCGACGCTGACCTTGCGCGTGATGCCGCGCGCCGCGTACTCGGGCTTCACCTTGCCGTCGGCGAGGAGGCGCGTCGCGATCTCGCCGCGCAGCTGCACGAAGTCGAGGTTGCCCTGCTCGAAGAGCAACAGCCGCGTGATGTCCTCGTCGATGATGTTGACCTCGACGGTGCCCGCCTGCGGAATGCGCTTGCCCTTCATGCCGGCGACAAGCGCGGCGTCCTCCTTGCGGGTGCTTTCGGGAAAATACGCCTCGCGATAGCGCGGATTCGCCGACAGGACGATCCTGGAGCCGCGCTTCCACTCCTTGAGTCGATATGGGCCGGTGCCGACGGGGCGCGTGCGGATATCGCCGTTCGCCGCATCGACGACCTCGCGCGCCGCGGCGCCGACGAAGCCGATCAGGTCGCGGACGATCGGAAAGTTCGGCTCGTTCACCCGTATCTGCAGCGTGTAGCGGTCGAGCGCCTTCAGACCCTCGATCGGCGCGTCGACGTCGATCTTGCCCGCCTTCTTGGCGGCATCGACGACCGGTCGCGCCCCGATGACGAGGTCGGTGAGGACGGGATTGCCGCCGCGGCGCAGGTTCGGATCGAGCCAGCGCTTGTACGAGTACACGTAGTCCTGCGCCGTCAACTCGCGCGGCTTGCCTTTGAACGCCGGATCGTCGTTGAAGAGGACGCCTTTCTTGAGCTTGACCGTCCACACGCGGCCGCCCTCGGTGACCTGCGGCAGTCCGTCGGCGGTGAGCGGCGTCAGCTTGGGCGTCGGCGAGAGATAGTCGTACTCGTAGAGCGGCTCGAACAGCGCCTGCACGACCTGGAACGACGGATCGTCGGAGTACTGCTGCGGGTCCAGCGTATCGATATCGAACTGGGCGATACGCAGGACTTTGGCGGGGTCGGCGGCGTGGGCCGGGGGTGCCATACTCGCAATGGCGGCCACGACGAGCACCTTCGCGCAGCACCAAGCGACGCCTCTCCCCGGCGCGCGAATGGAACTCGAGACGATTTTGACCGCCGCTACCTGATAGCGAGTCCAGCTCGACAGCAGATCAATCCCAGTTCAACGCCCCACCCGTCTGATACTCGATCACCCGCGTCTCGAAGAAGTTCTTCTCCTTCTTCAAGTCGATCATCTCGGCCATCCACGGGAACGGGTTGTCGGCCTTGTCGAACAGCGGGTCCAGCCCGATCTGCTGGCAGCGCCGATTAGCGATGAAGCGCAGGTACTCCTTGAACATCGGCGCATTCAGGCCGAGCACGCCGCGCGGCATCGTGTCTTCGGCGTAGGCGTATTCGAGCTCGACGCCGCGCTTCATCAGCGCGGCGATCTCTTCGCGGAACTCGGAGGTCCACAGGTGCGGGTTCTCCAGCTTGATCGTGTTGACGAGGTCGATGCCGAAGCTGCAGTGCATCGACTCGTCGCGCAGGATGTACTGGTATTGCTCGGAGGCGCCGGTCATCTTGTTCTGGCGGCCCATCGCGAGGATCTGCACGAATCCGACGTAGAAGAACAGTCCCTCCATGATGCAGGAAAAGACGATCAGGCTCTTCAGCAACTCACGGTCGGTTTCGGGCGTCCCCGTCTTGAACGTGGGGTTGGTCAGCACGTTGATGAACGGGATCAGGAACTCGTCCTTGTCGCGGATCGACTTGATCTCGTGGTAGGCGTTGAAGATCTCCGCCTGGTCGAGGCCCAGGCTCTCGACGATGTACTGGTAGGCGTGCGTGTGGATCGCCTCCTCGAACGCCTGGCGCAGCAGGTACTGCCGGCACTCGGGCGCGGTGATGTGGCGATACGTGCCCAGCACGATGTTGTTCGCGGCGAGCGAATCGGCGGTGACGAAAAAGCCCAGGTTGCGCCTGACGATCAGGCGCTCGTCGTCGGTCAGGCCGTTGGGATTCTTCCACAGCTCGATGTCACGCTGCATGTTCACTTCCTGCGGCATCCAGTGATTCGCGCAACCGGCGAGATACTTCTCCCACGCCCACTTGTACTTGAACGGGACGAGCTGATTGACGTCGGCCTGCGCGTTGATGACGCGCTTGTCCTCGAGGCGCACGCGGCGAAAGCCGTTCTGCATCGCCTGCGCCTCGACGTCGAGGTCGTGCACCGGCTCGCGGGAGAGGAGGCCGCCCGCGATGCTGCCGGCGGCCTGGGCGCGAATCGTGTCGGGCGTGCGCGGCGCCGCCATGGGCATCGCGGCCGCGGCGGTGAAATCGTCGTCGAAGCTCAGCATGTCGTTCTCCGCTTGCTCGTTTGCATCAGTGCATTTCCTTCAGCTTTTCGTACAGGAACTCGGGCTTGAAGTCCTGCCCGTCGACCCACGCGATCGACGCGAGGCCGTAGTCCAGATAAAACTGCGCAAAGCGATGACGGTCGCGCAACGGCTCCAGCTCGTCCCCGTGGAGCTCGTCCGACAAATCGACCACGCCCTTGCGCCCGTCGTTGAATTCCAGCCAGACCTTGTAATCTCCGAGATACCGCGCCTCAACCACATGCCGGGGTGCGTGCTCGTAACGGGCCAACTGGGGTGCCTCCTTTCGCGACGGTTGACGGAACGGCCGGGAACCCGGCGCTGGGGAAAAATCGGCGCGCGGCGCTTCGAGCCGTCGGCATCCGCGCGCCCCCAGCACAACTCCAGCAATCGGACCGAGGCGTTTTGTCGCCCCGGCCCTCGGCACTTGCCGGTCCCTGTCGCGTCCATCGCTTTCGCGATCCTGTCTGGGCCCGCGAGGGTCCGCTTCTCCGGTCCGGCCGCGCGGCGCTCTTAGGTCGCCGCTGCTGTCGCTTCGAACCGGTCCACCGATTACGAATATGTTGCGTCGCTCCTTCCGTCTGTCACGTCGAAGGCCGCGCCTATTGGCAGGCTTCGCAGGTCGGATCGTCGATCGCGCAGAACTTGGGCTCGTCGCCCGCCCTGGCGGCAGCACCGGCGGGCGAGGTGCCCTTCGACGCCGGCGCCGATTTGCCGCCGGCGGTCGAGATCCCGCCCGACGCCGGCACCGAATTGAGCTCGCCGCCGCGTCCGGTCGACTTCTCGGCCGACGTCGCCGCCAGCGTGCGCAGGTAGTACGTGGTCTTGAGGCCGCGCGTCCACGCAAGCTTGTACGTCTCGTCGAGCTTCTTGCCCGACGCGCCTGCCATGTAGATGTTGAGGCTCTGCGCCTGGTCGATCCATTTCTGCCGCCGCGCGCCGGCTTCGACGATCCAGGTCGAATCGACTTCGAATGCCGTCGCGTACAGGTTGCGCATCTCCGCCGGCACGCGGTCGATCCTGGCGAGCGAGCCGTCGAAATACTTGAGGTCCGCGACCATGACGT
>JBDSLT010000301.1:0-4139 GCA_039916265.1 Casimicrobiaceae bacterium
GCCGGCGCGGCGGCGCCAAGGCCCAGGGCTGCTGCTGCGGTCGATGCGATGACAATCTTGCGGATCATGATGGGGCTCCTTTGCTGGTGGGCGGCGTGCCGTCGTTCGGGTCTGCCGGACACGCACTACTCCGACAACGATACAGACCGCGGGCACGTTGACCTGTTCCCGGAGGTTGCGTTTTGTTACAAGCTACCCGGGGCGCCGACGCCGGGTGTTGCGAATTGTTACAAGGCCGAGTGCCGCGCTATGCTTGGGGCTTTTCCAGGGGTTAGGACCATGACATCCATTCGCAGGCTCGCAGCCGCAGCGCTGGCGTTCGTCCTGCCCGCCGTCGCTGCGGCGGCGGCGTCGCTGACGGTGGGACTGGGTACCGACGTAACGGCGCTCGATCCGCACTACCACAACCTCACGCCGAACAATAACGTCGCGGCGCACGTCTTCGGCTACCTCGTCGACCGCAATGAAAAGTCGCAGCCCATTCCGGGCCTCGCGACCGAGTGGAAAGCGCTCGATCCGACGACCTGGGAGTTCAAGCTGCGCCAGGGGGTCAAGTTCCACGATGGCAGCGACTTCACCGCCGCCGACGTCGTCGCGTCGATCGAGCGCGTGCCGAAGGTCCCGAACAGTCCGTCGCCGTTCACCGCGTACACCAAGCAGATCGTCAGGATCGAGACCCCCGACCCGTACACGGTCCGCTTCAAGACCGCGGCGCCGTATCCGCTGATGCCTTCGGACATGACGCAGGTTGCGATCATCTCGAAACAGTTCGCCGGCGCGTCGACCGACGACTTCAACAGCGGCAAGGCGGCGATCGGCACCGGCCCCTACAAGGTTGCCCGCTACGTGAAAAGCGACCGCATCGAGCTCACCCGCAACGACGCGTGGTGGGGCGGCAAGACGCCGTGGGAAAAGGTCACGCTGCGCATCCTGCCCAACGACGCGTCGCGCGTGGCCGCGATCCTGTCAGGCGACGTGCAGGTGATCGAGAACGTGCCCACCTCCGACGTCGGCAAGCTCAAGTCCGACAAGCGGCTCGCGATCTACCGCACCGTTGCGGACCGGCTGATCTACCTGCACCTCGACAGCGACCGCGACGTGTCGCCATTCGTCACCGACCGCGACGGCAAGCCGATGGCCAGGAATCCGCTCAAGGATCCGCGCGTGCGCAAGGCGCTGTCGAAGGCGATCAACCGGCCCGCGATCGTCGAGCGGGTGATGGAAGGCGAGGCGATTCCCTCGGGCCAGCTCGTCGCCGATTTCCTGTTCGGCGCAACCAAAAATCTGCATCCGGAGAAGTTCGATCCAGACGGTGCGAAGAAGCTTCTCGCAGACGCCGGCTATCCGAACGGCTTCGGCCTCACGATCCACTCGCCGAACAATCGCTACGTCAACGACGCCAAGATCGCGCAGGCGGTCGCGCAGATGCTGACGCGGGCAGGCATCGACACCAAGGTCATCGCGATGCCGTCGGCGACCTACTTCTCGCAGGCGACCGACCTCAAGTTCAGCTTCATGCTGCTGGGCTGGAGCACCGGGACGGGCGAGGCGTCGTCGTCTCTGAAGGCGCTGCTGATGACGTTCAACAAGGACAAGGGCTTCGGCACCGCGAACCGTGGCCGCTACTCGAACGGCAAGGTCGACGCGCTTACCGAGGATGCGCTGATGACCGTCGACGACGTCAAGCGTGAAGCGTACCTGCAGCGCGCGACCGAGCTGGCGATCAACGACACAGGCGTCATCCCGCTGCATTTCCAGGTGAACCTGTGGGCGACGCGCGACGGGATTTCCTACGTCCCGCGGGTCGACGAGCAGACGCAGGCGTGGAAGTTCAAGCCGGCCAAGGGATGAACGCGCCGCAGCCGCACTGGCCGGCGATCACCACGCCGTCCGCCCACTTCATCGCGAACGGCTGGCGGCCGCCGGCGTCGGGCGCGACGCTGTCGATGATCGATCCTTCGGACGGCGCGCCGTTCGCCGAGATCGCGCGCGGCGGTGCCGTCGACGTCGATGCCGCCGTGCGTGCAGCGCAGGCGGCGCGCGACGGCGCGTGGGGCAGGATGGCGCCGGCCGACCGGGGCCGGCTGCTGGCGGCGCTTTCGCGCATGATTGCCGATCGCGCCGACGAGCTGACGCAGATCGAGGCGCGCGACTGCGGCAAGCCTCTGAAGCAGGCGCGCGCCGACGTCGCGGCTTGCGCGCGCTACTTCGAGTTCTACGCGGGCGCCTGCGACAAGCTCCACGGCACGACGATCCCCTATCCCGACGGCTATACCGTGCTCACCTGGCGCGAGCCGCACGGCGTCACCGGCCACGTGATTCCGTGGAACTATCCGCTGCAGATCTTCGGGCGCTCGGTGGGTGGCGCGCTCGCGGCGGGCAACGCCTGCGTCGTGAAGCCGGCCGAAGACGCCTGCCTGTCGCTGCTGCGTGTCGCGATGCTCGCGGGCGACGCGGGCCTGCCGGCGGGCGCGCTCAACATCGTGACGGGACTCGGCGCGGAGGCGGGCGCGGCGCTCGCGGCGCATCCCGGCGTGCAGCACCTGTCCTTCACCGGGTCGCCGGCGACCGGCACGGCGGTGGCCGCGGCGGCGGCGCAGCGCCATTGCCCGGTAACGCTGGAACTCGGCGGCAAGTCGCCGCAGATCGTTTTCGCCGATGCCGATCTCGACGCCGCGCTGCCGGCGCTCGTCAATGCGATCGTGCAGAACGCCGGGCAAACGTGCTCGGCGGGAAGCCGCCTCCTGGTCGAGCGTTCGCGCTACGAGGAAGTGCTGGCGCGCCTCGGCGAGCGCTTCGCCGCGCTGCGCGCCGGGCCGGCGCTCGCCGATCTGGATTGCGGCCCGCTGATCCGCGCATCGCAGCTCACGCGCGTCCGCGCGTCTCTCGCCGAAGCGGCGCGCGACGGCATCGCGACGGTGGCGCAGGGTGCGGTCGCCGACGACGCGCCTGCAGGGGGCTTCTACGCGCCGCCGACGCTGTTGCGCGATGTCCCGATCGACCATCGAATCGCATGCGACGAAATTTTCGGCCCGGTGCTCGCGGCGTTGCCCTTCGATCACGAGGCCGATGCGGTGCGGCTCGCCAACGCAAGCGACTACGGCCTTGTCGCCGGCGTATGGACACGCGATGGCGCACGGCAGATGCGCATGGCGCGCGCCCTGCAGAGCGGACAGGTGTTCGTCAACAACTACGGCGCCGGCGGCGGCGTCGAACTCCCTTTCGGCGGCGTCAAGCATTCGGGCCATGGCCGCGAAAAGGGTTTCGAGGCGCTCTACGGCTTCACGACAGTGAAGACCGTCGTGCTTCGGCACGATTGACGAAGCGGCGGGCCATGGCAGCGAGACTCGAAGGCAGGATTGCGATCGTCACCGGCGGCGGTTCCGGCTTCGGCCAGGGCATCGCGCAGCGGTTCGTGCACGAAGGCGCCAAGGTCGTCGTCGCCGACATCCACGAGGCGAACGGCCGCCGCGTGGCGGAGGCGCTCGCCGCCGAGGGCCTGCCCGCGCGCTTCTGCCGCTGCGACGTCGCGCAGGATGCCGACGTCGCGCGGCTGACGGCCTTCGCGCTCGACGCCTTCGGCGATCTCGACGTCGTCGTCAACAACGCGGGCACCACGCATCGCAACCAGCCGCTGCTCGACGTTGCCGAAACGGAATTCGATCGCATCTACGCCGTCAACGTGAAGAGCCTCTACCTGACCGCGCGCCACGTCGTTCCGCATTTCCGCAAGCGGCGCGGCGGCGTGTTCATCACCATCGCATCGACTGCGGGCGTGCGTCCGCGACCCGGGCTCACCTGGTACAACGGCAGCAAGGGGGCGGCGATCGTCACCTCGCGCTCGATGGCGGCCGAGCTCGCGCGCGACAACATCCGCGTGAACGTCATCAATCCCGTTGCGGGGGAAACGGCGATGCTCGCCGATTTCATGGGCGAAGACACGCCGGAGAAGCGCGCGCAGTTCGTCGCGACCATCCCGCTCGGCCGCCTGTCGAAGCCGTCGGACGTCGCGACGGCGGCGGTGTTCTTCGCCTCCGACGAGGCGGCGTTCGTCACCGGCGCGTGTCTCGAAGTGGACGGGGGTCGCTGCGTCTAGCTGACGACCCCCGCGCTCACTGCGCTCGCTTCTCCTTGGGGGT
>JBDSLT010000302.1:0-11608 GCA_039916265.1 Casimicrobiaceae bacterium
TACCCCGGTCGGTCAGCGCGAAGCCCTCGCGGCGGCGCAGCGGGTGATCGTCGGCAAGGCGCAGCGCGCGCAGTCCGTTCAGGTCCACCGGCGCGATCGGCACCAGCTTCAGCATGTCGAGCTTGCGTGGCGCGCGAAACAGCGTGCCACCCTTGTGCAGCGCCTTGCCGGCGGACGTGTGCGCGGACCAGGCGGCGTAGCGCGCGGCGACGTCGAGTTCGGTGGTGTGCGCGGCGTCGTCGCGCTGCCACACGCTGACCGCTTCCGCGAATGCGAGCTCGAAGGCCTTGACGCCGACCGGCGCGCCGAGCATCGCGTCGAGCGTCGTGCGCAACGCCGGTCCGTCGATGGCGGCCGCGGCGTCTGCCTTGTACGCGTTCATCGCCTTGCGCTGGACGAACTGCCGCTTGACGGCAAACAGCGGCGCGAGCGCGTGGTGGCGCGCCTGAAGCGCGCGCACTTCGGGCCCGATGTCGAAAAGCTGCGCCAGGAAATCCTCGACGTACGGCGCGACGTCGATCAGCAGCGTAGATTCGTCCTTCCGGGACAGTTCCGCCGGCGCCGCGCGTGCCGCGGCGAGCCGCTCCACCAGCACGGCGTCCGCTTCGCGCAACCCCGCGACGAACGCCGCGTCGACGCGCGCGGCGCCCCCCGACGTGTAGAGGTCGGCGAAGGTGAGCGCGAAGGCGGAATTCAGCATGAGCGAAGGGCGCAAAACCACCGAGTTTAGCGCTTTGGCGCCTTCCCGCGACAGCGTCGGTGGAGCATAAGCTTAGGCCCTGCGCACCGCCGCTGCCCTGCTACCATGGCGAACGACGGCGGCCCGGCGGGCGTCAACGCGCGGCGCCAGTGCCGCGTTGTGGGCGCTCCCTCGACCCGCCTGCTCTCACGGACCCGCCATGACCCGCACCGCCATTCAGCTTGCCGTCGCCGTCACCGTGGCTTTCGCTGGCCTGACGGCGCAAGCCCAGCCGATCCGCATCGGCGAGCTGAACAGCTACAAGACCTTCCCCGCGTTCCTCGAGCCCTACCGCAAGGGAATGGAACTCGCGCAGGCGGAGATCAACGCCGCGGGAGGCGTCAACGGTCGCCCGATCGAGCTGATCTCGCGCGACGACAACGGTACGCCGGGGGACGCAGTGCGCGTGGCCGAGGAGCTCCTCGCCCGCGAGAAGGTGTCGATGCTGATGGGCACCTTCGCGTCCAACGTCGGGCTCGCCGTCGCCGACCTCGCACGCCAGCGCAAGGTGCTGTTCCTCGCTGCCGAGCCGTTGACCGACAAGATCGTCTGGGATCAGGGCAACAAGTACACGTTCCGGCTCCGCGCCTCGACGTTCATGCAGACGGCGATGCTCGTCCCCGAGGCGGCCAAGCTCGGCAAGAAGCGCTGGGCGATCGTCTATCCGAATTACGAATACGGTCAGTCGGCCACCGCCGCATTCAAGAAGCAGATGCTGTTCCGCCAGTCGGGCGGCCTCGAGTTCGTCGAGCAGGCGGTGCCGCTCGGCAAGATCGACGCGGGGCCCGTCGTGCAGGCGCTGATCGACGCGCAGCCCGACGCGATCTTTTCGTCGCTGTTCGGTCCCGACCTCGCGCGCTTCGTGCGCGAGGGCCAGTTGCGCGGCCTGTTCAAGGACCGCCCGGTGTTCAACCTGCTCGGCGGCGAGCCGGAATACCTCGATCCGCTCAAAGACGAGGCGCCCGCCGGCTGGTACGTCACCGGCTATCCGTGGTACGCGATCGACACGCCCGCGCACAAGCGCTTTCGCGACGCCTACCAGGCGAAGTTCAACGACTATCCGCGGCTGGGCTCGGTCGTCGGGTACAGCGCCGTCAAGGCGGCCGCCGCCGCGCTGGCGAAGGCGAAGTCGACCGACAGCGAGAAGCTCGTCGCGGCGATGCGCAACCTCGACGTCGACACCCCGTTCGGCAAGGTGACGTTCCGCGCGATCGATCACCAGTCGACGATGGGCGCCTACGTCGGCCGCACCGCAGTGAAGGACGGCAAGGGCGTGATGGTCGACTGGAAATACGCCGACGGCAAGGACTACCAGCCCGACGACGACGTCGTGCGCAAGATGCGCCCGAAGGAGTGAACGCCGCAGCGCGGGGCTTCGCTTGCTGACCATCGCCTCGGTCGCGATTCAGCTCCTCAACGGTCTCGCCTCGGCGTCGGCGCTGTTCCTGGTCTCGGCGGGGCTGACGCTGATCTTCGGCGTCACGCGCGTGGTCAATTTCGCCCACGGCTCGCTCTACATGCTCGGTGCGTACATCGCGTACAGCGCGGGCGCGTTCCTGATGGCGTCGCTGGGCCGCGGCCCGCTCGCGTTCTGGACGGCCGTCGTCGTCGCCGCGCTCGCGGTCGCGCTGATCGGCGCGCTGATCGAGGCGCTGCTCCTCAAGCGTCTCTACGATGCGCCGGAACTCCTGCAGCTCACCGCGACCTTCGGCGTCGTATTGATCGTGCGCGACGCCGCGCTGGCGCTGTGGGGGCCGGAGGACCTGCTCGGCCCGCGCGCGCCGGGACTCGACGGTGCGATCACGCTGCTCGGCCGCGCAATCCCGCAGTACGATCTCTTCCTGGTCGCCGTCGGCCCCGTGGTGCTGGTGCTGCTGACGTGGCTGGTCACGCGCACGCGTTTCGGCGTGCTGGTGCGTGCCGCCTCCGAGAATCGCGTGCTGACCGCGGCACTCGGCATCGATCAGGCGCGCCTTTACACCGCCGTGTTCGCGCTCGGGGCTTTCCTCGCCGGACTCGCCGGTGCGCTGCAGCTGCCGCGCGAGCCCGCCAACCTCGGCATGGACCTGGCGATCATCGCCGACGCCTTTGTCGTCACCGTGGTCGGCGGCCTGGGGTCGATTCCCGGCGCCTTCCTCGCAGCCGTCATCATCGCGCTGACCAAGGCGCTGTGCATCGCGCTGGGCACGGTCGACGTGCTCGGCACGGCGATCGCCTTCCCCAAGCTGACGCTAGTCTCGGAGTTCGTCGTGATGGCGATCGTCCTCGCGCTGCGCCCGCAGGGCTTGCTCGGCACCCCGCCGGCTGTCCCCGTGACGACGCCGCTGCCGGAGCAGCGCGCGCTGGTCGTCGCTCCCGGCGTGCGCGACGCGTGGATCGCCGTCGCCGGCGTGATCCTCGTGGCGCTGGTGCCGCTGCTGCGCGACGACTACGCCGCGGTGCTCGCGACGGACATCCTGATCGCCACGCTCTTCGCGGCCAGCCTCCAGTTCCTGATCGGCACCGGCGGCATGACGTCCTTCGGCCACGCCGCGTACTTCGGCGTCGGCGCGTATGCGGCGGCGCTCGCGGACCGCGCAGGATTGCCCTTCGGCGTCGCGCTTGCCGTGGCGCCCGTCGCGGCGTGGGCGGCGGCGCTGCTCTTCGGCTGGTTCTGCGTGCGGCTCGCCGGCGTCTATCTGGCGATGCTGACGCTGGCGTTCGCGCAGATCACGTGGTCGATCGCGTTCCAGTGGGACGCGGTGACCGGCGGCTCGAACGGCATCGTCGGCGTATGGCCGCCGGACCTCGTCGCGGGGCGCAAGACGTTTCACGCGATCACCGCCGTCGCGGTGGTCGCCGCGCTGCTCGGGCTCTACGCGCTGATGCGCAGTCCCTTCGGCCGGGCGCTGCGCGCAACGCGCGATTCCGCGCTGCGCGCCGCTGCGATCGGCATCGACGTGCGCGCGACGCAATGGCGCGGCTTCGCGGTGGCAGGCGCCTTCGCCGGTCTCGCCGGCGGCCTCTTCGCTTTTTCGAAGGGCAGCATCTCGCCCGAGACGCTGGCGATCCCGCGCTCCGTCGACGCGCTGGTGATGGTGCTCCTCGGCGGTCTCAACGCGCTGTTCGGCCCGCTGCTTGGCGCCGCGGCATTCACCTGGCTGCAGGACACGCTGGCGCGCTCCAGCGAGTACTGGCGGGCGATGGTGGGCGCGGGAATCCTGGTGCTGGTGCTGGCGTTTCCCAACGGGCTCGGCGGGGCGCTCGCACGCATCACGCGGCGGCGGGCCGGCTGACATGCCGCCCGCGACTCCCGCGGTTCTCGTCGTCAGCCGACTGTCGAAGGCGTTCGGCGGCGTGGACGCGGTGCACGACGTGTCCTTCGACGTCGCCGCCGGCGAGCTCGTCGCGTTGATCGGCCCCAACGGCGCCGGCAAGACGACCTGCTTCAACCTGATCAACGGACAGCTCGCGCCGGATGCCGGCGAGGTGCGCCTGGACGGCGCGCGCATCGACGGCCTCGCGCCCGCGTCGGTCGCGCATCGCGGCGTCGCGCGCACGTTTCAGGTGGCGGCAACGTTCGCGTCGATGACGGTGCGCGAGAACGTCGAGATGGCACAGCTCGCGCACGCGCGGATGGACCGGCAATGGATCGAGCGCGGCGCGGCGGCCCGGCACGAGGCCGCCGACGCGATCCTCGCGCGCGTCGGCATCGCCGCGCTCGCCGACGCGCATTGCGCGACGCTGACCTACGGCGACGCCAAGCGCGTCGAGCTGGCGCAGGCGCTTGCCGGAATGCCGCGCCTGCTGCTGATGGACGAGCCGACGGCCGGGATGGCCGTCGCGATGCGCGCCGACCTCATGCGCCTCGCCGCCACACTCGCGCACCGCGATGGACTCGCCGTGCTGTTCACCGAGCACGACATGGACATGGTGTTCGGTTTCGCCGACCGGGTGATCGTGCTCGATCGCGGCGCGATCATTGCGAGCGGCACGCCCGCGGACGTTCGTGCCGACGCGCATGTCCAGGCGGTCTACCTCGGAGAGGACGAGCCCGCGTGAGATGGTGCCGATGCGGAGCCGATTGCAACCGCCGCGTCATCCCGCCAGCGCCCGCAGCCCTTGCTCCAGATCGGCGATGAGATCGTGCGGGTCGTCGAGGCCGACGGCGAGCCGCAGGCACGGCCCCGCTGCCGTCCACGTCGTGACGGTGCGCGAGCGCTCGGGATAGGTCGGGATGATGAGACTCTCGAAGCCGCCCCAGCTCCAGCCCATGCCGAACAGCGCGAGGCTGTTCAGCATTGCGTTGACGCGCTCGCGCGCGACGGGCTTCAGCACGACGCCGAACAGGCCCGACGCCGCGGTGAAATCGCGCTTCCACAGATCGTGGCCGCGAGACCCCGCCAGCGCGGGATAGAGCACCTCGGCGACTTCGGGACGCGCGCGCAGCCACGACGCGACGGTCATCGCGTTCTCCTGGTGGCGCGCCATTCGCACGGCGAGCGTGCGCAGGCCACGCAGGCCGAGAAAGCAGTCGTCGGTGGAGGCCGCCACCCCCATGTCGGTCCACAGCCGGTGCAGCGCCGGGTGCGTCGCCTCGTTCGCGACGATCACCCCGAGCAGCACGTCGGAGTGACCGCCGATGTACTTGGTCGCGGCGTGCACCGACACGTCGACGCCGTGGTCGAAGGCGCGAAAGCCGA
Source organism: Casimicrobiaceae bacterium (assembly GCA_039916265.1). GTDB lineage: Bacteria > Pseudomonadota > Gammaproteobacteria > Burkholderiales > Casimicrobiaceae > VBCG01. Next base: position 5,422 of record JBDSLT010000302.1, read on the forward strand.
GCGGCGTCGCCCACGTGTTGTCGAGGATGACCCGGGCGCCGTGCGCGTGCGCGGCTTCCGCAATGGCGGGGATGTCCTGCACCTCGAAACTCAGTGATCCCGGCGACTCGGTGAACACCAGCCGCGTATTGGGACGAAACTCGCGCTCGATGGCGGCGCCTGCCAGCGGATCGTAATAGCCGACGTCGACCCCCATGCGCCGCAGGTGGTTCTCGCAGAAGCGTCGCGTCGGGCCGTAGACGACGTCGGTGACGAGCACGTGATCGCCGGCCTTCGCGAGCGCCAGCAGCGGAAACGTCGTCGCGGTGAGCCCCGAGGGAACGGCAAGCGCGGCATGTCCACCTTCGAGCGTTGCGATCGCCTGCTGCAGGTCGACGACCGTCGGCAGGCCGTGCAGCCCGTAGGACAGGTGCGGATACTCGCCGCGCGACGCCTGCTCGAGATCTTCCACCCTGGGGAACAGCATCGTCGTGGCGCGGAACACCGGCGTGTTGACCGCACCGAGGTAGCGCCGCGGCTCGCGGCCGAGATGCAGCACCTGCGTTGCCTTGCGATACTTCATGCGGGAGCGGCGGCATCGAGCGCGAGCCCGCGACGAATCGCCGCGACCTGCGTGGCGACGCTGCCGCGGATGTCGACGACGAGGGCGTCCGCCGGCTCCTCGAGCGTTGCAAACTGGCTCCCCAGCAGCGACGGCGGCATGTATTCGTGCTCGCGCGTCGCGAGCCGGGCGGAGATCGTCGCCGCGTCGCCGCGCAGAAACACGAAGCGGACGTCGCCCGCCCGCGCGATGCGGTCGCGATACGCCTGCTTCAATGCCGAGCACGCGAGCACCGCGTGCTTGTCAGCGGCGTTGAGCGCGCCCATTTCCACTGCGATGCGATCGAGCCACGGCCAGCGGTCGGCGTCGGTCAGCGGCATACCCGACGCCATCCTGGCGACGTTGGCCGCCGGATGAAAGCCGTCGGCGTCGTGAAAGGGCCACGCGAGCCCGCCCGCGAGCGCGCGTCCCACCGTCGTCTTGCCGCATCCGCATACGCCCATCAGGACGACGATCATGTCTTGGTCCCGTACGTGGTCACGGCGTGAGCGCCGAAACCCTTGCGCATCATCGCGAGGCCCGGTCCTCGATCGCCAGCCATGTTGCCGCCCATCCGGCCCTGCCCCACCATCCCGATATCCATGCGCGTCGTGTCCGGCGAGAAAGCCGCGATGCTACCGGTTCGCGTGCCGCGTCGCCAGCAACGCCGCCGAGAGGACCAGCACCATGCCCGCCAGCGTGCGCAGATCCGGGCGCTCGCCGATGAACAGCGCTGCGAACAGGATGCCGTAGACCGGCTCGAGCACGCTCACGACGCTCGCCGCATGCGCCGACAAGCGGCGCATCGACGCGATGAACAGCGTGTGCGCAAGCGCGGTGCACGCGACGCCGAGCACGACGAGCAGCGCCAGGTCCGCGTGCGTCGGGACGATCGTCGCGGTCCCGCCGAGCGCGAAGGGCGCGAGCCACAGCGTCGCGAACGCGTTCTGCCACAGCGCGAGATTGACGGCGCCGTAGCGCGTCACCGTGCGGCGGTTGCGCAGCGTGAGGATCGCGAAGGTGAGGCCCGCCGCGACGCCAAAGACCTGACCCTGCAGCGCCGCGCTCGACCATCGCAGCTCGGGCACCAGCAGCGCCAGCCCAGCGACGACCAGAGCGATGGCACCGGCCTCAACCCGGTCCGGCAGGCGGCGAAGCTCGAGGCACTCCAGCGCCAGCACGAAGACCGGAAAGCTTGCGAACGCCAGCAACGCCACGGCGACGCCGGCGAGCTGCACCGCGGCGAAGAACGCTACCCAGTGCAGTGCGAGCAGGCCGCCATTGAGCGCCAGGCCGAAGCCGGGATGGACGAGAGGCTGGCGCGTGAGGCGCAGGACGATCGCGAGCGACGCCGCCGCGACCACCGTGCGCCCCAGCACGATCTCCACCGGCGGCAACGCGACCCACTTGCCGAACAGCGCGGCGACGCCGAACAGCGCGACGGCCACATGCAGCGCAACGAGGGCGGCGGTCCGGGACATCGCCCGCGATTCTACGGGGCGCCTTCGGCTAGAATGCCTCGCTTGTGCGCGGCCACGGGCCGCGTCGTGCCCGCCGACAACGAGAACCGCCGCGCCAGGAGGCGTCCGATGCCCGCAACTCCCACCCAGATCCTTGCCGCGGTACGGAAATCACCCGGACAGCGCGTGAAAGTCGCGGTGGCCGACATCGACGGCATCCTGCGCGGCAAGTCGATCCACAAGGACAAGTTCTTCTCCGCCGTCGACGGCGGCTTCGGCTTCTGCGACGTCGTCTACGGCTGGGACCTGCACGACGTCTGCTACGACAACACGACGATGACCGGCTGGCACAAGGGCTTCCCCGACGCGCTGGCGCGCATCGACCTGGCGACGCACCGCAACGTGCCGTGGGACGACAATGTCGATTTCTTCCTCGGCGAGTTCGTCATGCAGAAGAACGGCCGCGAAGCGCCGTTCCCGCTCGACGGCCGACAGGTGCTGAAGCGGGCGCTGAAGCGCGCCGAGAAGCTCGGCCTGATGCCGATGTGCGGCCTCGAATTCGAGTGGTTTAACTTCATCGAAACGCCGCAGTCGTGGGCCGACAAGAAAGGCGTCGGCCCGACGACGCTGACGCCGGGCATGTTCGGCTACTCGCTGCTGCGTACCAACCAGTCGCGCGAATTCTTCAACGCGCTGTTCAACGAGATGGCGGCATTCGGAATTCCGCTGGAGGGCCTGCACACCGAAACGGGTCCGGGCGTATACGAGGCCGCGATCGTGTTTTCCGAGGCGCTCGAAGCCGCCGACCGCGGGCTGCTGTTCAAGACCGCTGCGAAGGAGATCGGCGCGCGTTTCGGCATCATGCCGAGCTTCATGGCGAAGTGGAGCGCGCAGTATCCGGGCTGCTCAGGCCATTGCCACCAATCGCTTTCCGACGGCAGCAGGAACGTCTTCCACGACGCCAAGGGCCGCCACGCGATGAGCAAGGTGTTCGAGAGCTATCTCGCCGGGCAGCTCGCGTTCCTGCTGGAGCTGGCGCCGATGTTCTGGCCCACGGTCAACAGCTACAAGCGCCTCGTCGACGGCTTCTGGGCGCCGGTCAAGCCGACCTGGGGCGTGGACAATCGCACCGCGAGCTTTCGCGTGCTCGCCGGCTCGCCCAAGTCGACGCGCCTCGAAACGCGCTGCCCCGGCGCCGACGTCAACCCCTATCTCGCGATGGCCGCCTGCCTCGCCGCGGGGCTCGCCGGCGTCGAACAGAAGCTCAAGCTCAAGACGCCGCCGATCCACGGCACCAACCAGGGCGCCGAAGACGTGCCGCGCGCGCCGCGCACGCTGATCGAGGCGACGCGCGTCTTTCGCCAGTCCGAGTTCGCCCGCGACTGGTTCGGCGACGACTTCGTCGACCACTTTGCCGCCACCCGCGAGTGGGAGTGGCGGCAGTGGCAGGACGCGGTAACCGACTGGGAGCTGAAGCGCTACTTCGAGATCATTTGATCGGCGGCCTCGCGACGAGCACGCCGCCGCCAGGAGCAGCAGCAGGGGATGAATCCTCCTCGCCGCGGCGCAGCCGCGGCGCCCCCAGGGCGGGCGCAGGCGGGATTCGGGTACGATTGACCTTCGTTACCCCGCACGACCTTTGACCTCCATGAATAATGTCGTCCGTTTCGCCTTTCCCACGACGATCCATTTCGGCGCCGGCGCGCGCAGGCTCGCCGTCGAAAATCTGCGCAGCAACGGGGTCAGCCGCCCGCTCGTCGTCACCGACCGCATCCTCGCGGGGCTGCCGGTCTTCAAAAGCTTCCTGCACGAGCTGCCAGGCCTCGAGGTCGCGGTCTTCGCGGAGATCTGGGGCAACCCGACGCGCCACCAGGTGATGATCGGCGCCGCGGCGTTCAAGAGCCACAAGGCGGACGGCGTCATCGGCATCGGGGGCGGCGCAGCGCTCGACGTTGCCAAGGCGGTTGCGCTGATGGCGCACCACGACGGCGACATCCTCGACTACGCGTGGGACCACCCGCAGGTGCGCGCCATCGAGCACCCGCTTCCGTGGTTCGTCGCCGTGCCCACGACAGCCGGCACCGGCTCGGAAGTGGGACGCTCCTCGGTGATCTCCGAGGACGACACGCACATCAAGCGGATCATCTTCTCGCCGGCGCTGCTCGCGAAGGCGGTGTTCGCCGACCCGGAACTCACGCTCGACCTGCCGTCTCTGATCACGGCAGCGACCGGAATGGATGCGCTCACGCACAACGTGGAGTCGTACCTGTCGCCCGCCTATCATCCGCTGTGCGACGGCATTGCGCTCGAGGGCGCGCGCATCGCCGCGCGCGCGCTCCCGACGGCCGTGAAGAGCGGCCACGACCTCGCGGCACGCGGTGACATGCTGATGAGCTCGATGATGGGGGCGATCGCCTTTCAGAAGGATCTCGGCGCCGTGCATTCCTGCGCGCACGCGCTGTCCACGGTCGCCGATCTGCACCACGGCCTCGCCAACGGAATCATGATCGACCACGTGATGCGCTTCAACCTTCCTGCGGCTGCGGGCAAGCTCGCGGAGCTTGCGCGCGTCGTGCGTGCGCCCGGCGGCGACCAGGGCAGCGAAGAGGCGCGCGCGGAGGCCTTCATCGCGTGGCTCGGCAAGCTCAAGCGCGACATCGGTGTTCCCGCCAAGTTGTCGGATTACTGCGCATCGCGCAGCGTGACCAAGGCCGACCTCCCGCGGCTGATCGAGATTGCCGCGACGGACATCTGTCACCAGACCAATCCGCGTCCCTGCACCCGCGAGGATTTCCGCAAGATCTTCGCCGGGGCCCTCTGATGGCGTCGCCTCTCCTGATCGGCATTTCCGCGCGGATCCACCATCCGATCGGCGCCGCGCGCGGCCTGGGCGGCGTCTACACCAAGACGCTCCACTACCTCGAGCAGTCGGTTGCGCACTGGGTGATCTCGGCGAACGTGCTGGTGTTCATGATTCCCTCGATCGAGAGCGACGGCCTGATCAAGCGCGGCGACATGCGCCTCTACCACTACTCGGACGCGCTCGACGGCCTCGTGCTGCAGGGTGGCGCGGACGTCGCGCCCGAATCGTACGGCAGCAAGCCCGAGCACCCCGACTGGGGCGGTGACCGCGTCCGCGACCGCTACGAGATCGAGCTCTTCGAGGCCTTCGTCGGCCGCGGCAAGCCGGTGCTCGGCATCTGCAGGGGCTGCCAGCTCATCAACGTCGCGTTCGGTGGCACGCTCTATCAGGACATCGCGACGGCGCTGCCGCAGGCGCAGCCGCATCGCGATACCAACCGCTACGACGAGGCCTTCCATCGCGTCCGCTTCCTGCCGAACTCGCGGCTGGCGCGCCTCTATCCGGGCCGCACCGAAGCGACGATCAACACCATCCATCACCAGGCGGTGAACAAGCTCGGTCGCGGGCTCGACGTCGAGGCCTTTGCCATTCCCGACGACATCGTCGAGGCGATCCGCTGGCGCGGACCGAGCTACGTATACGGCGTCCAGTGGCATCCCGAGTTCATGAACGGGCCGGCGATGACCGCCGAGCATCTCGACGGCACGCCGGTTCTCGCCGATTTTCTCGAGGCGGCGCGCGCGCGCAAGAAGCTCAAGACGTGAAGATCCACAATCCGGCGACCGGCCGCGTCATCGCCAACGTCACCGCCGACGGCGCCAAGGGCGTGCGCGTGAAATACGAGCGCGCGCGCGCCGCGCAGCCGCGCTGGGCGGCGCGCCCGATGGCGAAGCGGCTGGCGACGATCCGCGAGTTCCGCGCGCAGGTGCAGGCGCGCGCCGACACGCTGGCGCGCACGCTGTCGGAGGAAGTGGGCAAGCCGCTGCGCCAGTCGCGCGGCGAACTGAGCGCCCTGGCCGGACGCCTCGATTTCTTCCTCGCCGAGTCGGCGCGCGCGCTGCGCGGCGAGCGCGTCTACGCGAGCGCCGCGCCGAAGCTGGAGGAGCGGATCAGCCACGAGCCGCTGGGCGTGATCGCCAACATCTCCGCGTGGAACTATCCGTATTTCGTCGGCAGCAACGTGTTCGTTCCCGCGCTTCTCGCGGGCAACGCCGTCCTCTACAAGCCGTCGGAATTCGCGACCCTCACCGGACTCGCCATCGCCGAGATGATGCAGTCCGCAGG
>JBDSLT010000303.1:0-4656 GCA_039916265.1 Casimicrobiaceae bacterium
AAGGTTACAGAGTCTGGGGAGGTGCATGGTGGAGTAGTTGTTCATCGCGTGGTGCCCAGGGCCGGACTCGAACCGGCAAGGCCTTGCGGCCGAGGAATTTTAAGTCCCTTGTGTTTACCAGTTTCACCACCCGGGCACGGGACGCATTATCGCGCACGCGCAGGGAAGCGTCACCGCGCGTCACCGGGCGCGCCGGCCGGCACGGCCGATCAGCGCGTTCAATCCGATGGCGATGACGAAGACGACGATCAGCAACGCGTACATCCGCGGCATGTCGAAGGTCGCGTAGGCCTGGATGATCAGGTGCCCGACGCCTCGATTCGACAGCTTCGTCTCCGCGAGGAGCGTGACGATGATCGCGACGCCGAGGCCCAGCCGCAGTCCGTTGAGCATCGGGGCGCGCATCGCCGGCAGGTAGATCTTGGTCGCCATCTGGCGGGCGCTCGCGCGAAAGCTGCGACCCACGCGGATCAGCACGCCGTCGATCGCGCGCATGCCCGCTGCCGCGCTGATCGCGATCGGAAAGAAGCAGGTGATCGCGGCGATCGCGATCTTCGAGCCCGCGCCGACGCCGAACCACATGATCATCACCGGGAAGAAAATGATCTTCGGCGTCGGGCCGAGATAGTGCAGCAGCGCCTCGTAGGCGTCGGCGAGAAAGCGGTTCGCGCCGAGCAGGATGCCGGCGAGGATGCCGAGAGCACCGCCGATCGCAAGGCCGACGCCGACCTCGCCCGCGGATGTCGCGAGGTGCGAATAGAATTCGGCGTTGCCGAGCACGCGCACCAGCGCACGGCCGATCGCCCCGAGCGAGGGCACGACGTCGCGAAAGAGCAGTCCCGACGCCGACAACGCCTCCCACCCCACGAGAATCACCGCGACGATCGCGATACGCAGCGCGACGACGCGATGCGCGGTCGAGGTCGGGGCGCCGCGTTTCAGCGGGCGTGCAGCATCCATCGCTCGATCCGTTCGGTGGCGTCGAAGAACAGCACACTCACCAGCACGACGAAGCAGATCGCGGCGTACATTGCCGGCAGGTCGTAGCGCTCGGCGAGGTCGTTGATGAGCTGGCCCAGGCCGCCGAAGTTGATCAGGAACTCGACGCCGACGATGTTGATCATCGCAAAGATGAGCCCGAGGCGAAAGCCCGTGAAGATCGCCGGCAGCGCCGCCGGCAGCAGGATCTTGCGAAACTGCTGCGCGGGTGTGAGCTTCAGGCTGCGGCCGACGTCGATCAATACCTGCCGCGTGCCGGCGAGGCCTTCGATCGTCTTCAGGATGACGGCGGGCACTCCGGCCGCGAAGCCGATCGCGATGATCGTCGCGGCGCTGCGTCCGAAGATCACGAGGAATAGCGGATACATCAGCACCACCGGCGCCGCCGCCATCGCGCCGACCCACGTCTCGCACGCGAGGCGCAGGAGCCGCACGCGGTGCAGCAGCGCGCCGAGGGCAATGCCGACGACGGCGAGCAGCAGCGCCGCCCACAGCATCTCCTGCGCGGTCTGCCAGAATCGCTGCGCGACATTCTCCTCGGCGATGACACGCGGGATCGCCGCCAGCACCTGCGACGGCAGCGGCACCACGAAGCGATTGATGAGACCCGCGCGGATCAGCGCCTCGACGATCGCGACGAGCGCAACGATCGAGCCCGCACCGGCGGCACGCGCGGTCCATGGAGACGGGCGCAGGGAAGCAGCGTCGCTCATCGTGCGGGACCGCGCGCGCGCGCCTGCGCCTCGCTGTCCTCGATGCCGCGCGTGGCCTCCTCGCGCAGGTCCTGCCAGATCTCCGCGACGTAGCGGCCGAAGCGATCGCTGCCGACGACACCGGCGTCGCGGGGATGCGGCAGGTCGATGTCCACGATCCGCTTCACGCGCCCCGGACGGTACGTCATCACGATCACCCGGTCGGAGAGCTGCACGGCTTCGGTGAGGTTGTGCGTGATGAGCAGCGTCGTCTGCATCAGCGTCTGCTGGATCTTCAGCACCTTGTCGCCGAGCAGCACACGCGTCTGCTCGTCCAGGGCGGCGAATGGCTCGTCCATCAGCAGGATGCGCGGATTCGACGCCAGCGTCCGTGCGATCGCCACGCGCTGTCGCATGCCGCCCGACAGCTCGGCGGGATAGCGCCGCTCGAAACCGGTCAGGCCGACGAGCGTGACGAGTTCCCTCGCGCGCTCGTGGCGCTCGCCTTTCGCGACGCCGGCGATTTCGAGCGGGAACGCGACGTTCGCCAGAACGTCGCGCCACGGAAACGTCGACTCCTCCTGGAACACCATGCCGACGGCTTCGTGCGGCCCGGCGACGAGGGCGCCATCGACGGTGACGCGCCCGTCGTAGTCGCCGACGAGGCCGCCGATGATGTTGAACAGCGTCGACTTGCCGCAGCCCGACGGTCCGATCACCGACACGAACTCGCCCGGCGCCACGCCGAAGGACACGTCGTCGACGGCGGTGAGCGAGCCCTCCGCCGTGACGAAGCGCTTGGTGATTCCCTCGACGTCGAGCAGGTGCGTCGCCGTCGTCGCGCGATCCATTGGCGGAGCGCCGCTCGCGCGCGGGAGCCGCTATTTGAACGGGACCTGGATCAACTCGCCCAGTTGCTCCTTGGTCAGCTGCGTCGCCGTGTACTTGAGCGTGACGGCGTCGGGCACGATCACGTCGAGCCCGACGATCCGGTCGGGATCGACCGCCGCCTTCGGGAAGAACTCGTCGCGCGTGCGCTTCGCCATCACCAGTGGAATCCCGACGAACTCGGCGTAGGTCTTGAGCGCAGCGGGATCGTCGGAGTACATCCAGTCGATCGTTTCGCGGTACGCCTTCAGGTAGCGCTCGAGCGCCGCCTTCCTGCTCTGGACGACGGCCTGCGTCGAGATCAGCGTGCGCACCGTCTGCCCCTTGAACACGGCGGCGTCGTTGCCGCTTGCAATGAGGCGAATCTTGCCCTCGTCGAGCTGCGTCAGGCCGAAGGGCGGCGCCGACCAGCCGACGTCGATCTGGTTCGACATGACCTGCGTGAGCGTGGCCGCCGGACCGCCGGTGGCGGTGGGCTTGGCGGTAAGGTCGTATTGCTTCATGAACGCCGTGACGATGCCGTGCGTCGACGAACCATTGGTCGAGTACGCGATCGTCTTGCCGGCGGTATCCTTCAGCGACTTGACCGGCGAACTCGCGGGCACGTACCAGTAGAGGTCAGACGCGCCCGTTGTCTCCGCGCCGATGATGCGCACCGGCGCGCCTTTCGAAAATGCCGACAGCGCGCCCATCACGCCGACAGCGACGCCCACGTCGACGCTGCCCGACAGCACCGCCTGTTGCGTCTCGCCGCTGCCCTGCGTCCAGAGGATCTCCAGGACGAGGCCGTGCTTTTTGAAAATGCCGGCGCGCTGGCCGACCTCGGAGATCGAGGTGTCCCAGTTGCCGCGTTGTCCGGCGGCGATCTTTAGCGTGTCCTGCGCTTGCGCCGTACCGATGAACGCCGTGGCGGCAAGGGCTGCCAACGTGCGCATGCAATGGAGCCGCGTCATCATTCGATCCTCCGAGGGAAAGCGTCGTATCGAGTTGCCCGGCCGCCGCCTCCCGGCGCGGCGCGCCGCAATCCTGCGCGAATCATGCCATGCCGCACGCGCGGCGCGTCACTCGGGAAGCGCGTAATGAAGCAGCGCAGCCGGAAAATGCCGCAGGGCGCGCGCCAGCGGCAAGCGTCCGGTGGCGGCCCCGAGCCGCTCCCCGGTCAGCACGTTCTCCAGCGTGGCGCCGGTCGGCAGAAATCCGAGGTCGACTTCGGTATCGCCCCAGACACCTTCGCCGAGCGGCAGGACGCCGGGTTCCTGCCCGAGCGAGGCGAACAGCCGTCCGGCGACCGCGATGGCGCCCTGGCGGCCGTGGCGCCGCGCAAACGCGACTACGTGATCGGCGCGCGCGCCGGTGACGTTGACCGGAGCGTAGTCGCCCTGAGCAAGGATCGCGTTCGTGCGGGAGCGAAAGCGCAGCAGGCGATGGGTGATCCACATCTTCGCGCGCCCGTCACCGGGCGTGGCGAACCACGCGGGGAACGCCGCGGCCAGCGTGTCCGCAGACGCGTCCGCCAGCGCGTCCTGCTCCGCGAGCAGCGCGCGCCGTTGCGCGTAGTCCACCACCGCGCGGTTGTCGGGATCGACGAGACGCATTTCCAGCAGTTCGGTGCCCTGGTAAATATCGGGAACGCCGGGCGACGCAAACTTGATCAGCGCCATCGACAGGCTGTTCAACCGCCCGAACCAGGCGAAGGCGACGACCTGCTGCCGCAGATCATCGACAAAGCGGTTGCGCGGACCTGCCGCAAGCACCTCGCGCACAAACCCCGTCAACGCGTCCTCGTAGTCCGCGTCGACCGACAGCCAGCTCGTGCGAAGCTTTGCTTCGCGCGCGGCCTTGATCATGTACGCCTCGATGCGGGCGCAATAACGGTCGAGCGCGGGCCCGTCCATTTCCTCCACCGGAAAGGTGCCCACGAGCGTCTGGTACAACAGGTACTCGTCGTTGCGCGACGGCGCTTCGCGCCCGTCGACCTGCCGCTTGCGGCTGCGGTTCATCCGGTTCCAGCGCCGCACCATGAGGCGCCACGCCGCGGGCCGCTCGGAGATGACGTCGATGCGGGCGCGCACGTCGC
>JBDSLT010000304.1:0-5775 GCA_039916265.1 Casimicrobiaceae bacterium
TGCACGTGATTGATTTGCTATGTGTTTTTGGTCGGGGTGAGAGGATTTGAACCTCCGACATCTTGCTCCCAAAGCAAGCGCGCTACCAGGCTGCGCTACACCCCGCCGCCGGCGATTATGCCACCCGGCAACCGCACCGTATGACGCACGATCTACATGCGCGCAGCGAGCCCGCCGATGGCTTCGGCTGTGCCGCTACCGCGCGCGGATTGCGGCGGCGACTCCGACGGCGGTTCCGTGACCGGTGGCTCCTTCGACGGCGGATCCTCGGCCGGAGGCGATTTCGGCGGCGGCTCTTCGGCGGGTACGTCTTCGGGCGGCGTCCTGGGCGGCGGCTCCTTCGCCGGCGGGCCTTTCAGGGGCGTCTTCGGCGGAGGCTCTTTCACGGGCGGCTCGGGCGGTTCCGGCGCACGCACGGGATCGGGCAGCGCGGATACGCCGCCGGTTATCGCGATGTCGGGAGCGGTCATGGGAAGATGTGTGGACGATTCAAAAGTGGGAAGTGATAACCGGAGACACCGATGAGCGCCGAGCGTTCCGAAACCACGGGGCCTGATCTGACGACGGGCATCGCCGCCGACGCGCTTGTCGATGGCGCGATGCTAACCGGGCACGTCGGTCCCGACGCCGTTCTGCTCGCGCGTCATGGCGACGAATATTTCGCCATCGGCGCGACTTGCACACATTACAACGGGCCGCTGGCCGAGGGTGTGATGACGGGCGATGCGGTGCGCTGCCCCTGGCACCACGCCTGCTTCAGCCTGCGCACCGGAGAGGCGCTGCACGCGCCTGCGCTCGCACCTGTTGCGTGCTGGTCGACGGAACTGCGCGACGGCAAGGTGTTCGTACTGGGGAAGGTCTCGCCGCCCCAACCCCTCCGTGCCACGAGCGCGGGCGCCGCGGCGCGCAAGATCGTGATCGTCGGCGGGGGCGCGGCCGGTTTCGCCGCTGCACAGATGCTGCGCCGCCGCGGCTACCAGCACAGTCTCGTGATGCTGAGCGACGACACCGCGCCGCCCGTCGACCGGCCCAATCTGTCGAAGGACTATCTGGCCGGCAGCGCGCCGGAGGAATGGGTGCCGCTGCGCGACGACGCCTTCTACGCCGAACAGCACATCGAACTGCGGCTCAACGCTTCCGTCGCGAGTCTCGATGCTAAGGCGCGTGAAGTGGTGCTGGGCGACGGCGGCAAGCTCGCCTACGATCGGCTACTGCTGGCGACCGGCGCCGAAGCGGTGCGTCTGCCGGTCGCGGGAATGGACCTGCCGCACGTGCACACGCTGCGCACGCTCGACGATTGCCGCGCCATCATCGCGCAGGCAGCGAGCGCGCGACGCGCCGTGGTGATCGGCGCGAGTTTCATCGGTCTCGAAGTCGCCGCATCGCTGCGCACGCGCGGAATCGACGTGCACGTCGTGGCGCCCGAGGCGCGGCCGATGGAGCGCGTGCTCGGCGCGCAGATGGGCGATTTCATCCGCGGCCTCCACGAAGCGCACGGCGTGGTCTTCCACCTCGGCGACACGGTGGCAGCGATCGAGCCGCACCGCCTGCTGCTGAAGAGCGGCGCAACCCTCGATGCCGATCTCGTCGTCGCGGGCGTCGGCGTGCGGCCGCGCCTGGCGCTCGCCGAGCGGGCCGGTCTTGCGCTCGACCGCGGGGTTGCGGTCGACAGGTATCTCGAGACCAGCGTGTCGGGAATCTTCGCTGCCGGCGACATCGCCCGCTGGCCGGACAGCCACAGCGGCGCTGCGATCCGCGTCGAGCATTGGGTCGTCGCGCAGCGCCAGGGACAAACTGCCGCGCGCAACATGCTGGGCGATCGCGTCGAGTTCGACGCGGTGCCGTTCTTCTGGAGCCAGCACTACGACGTCCCGATCAACTACGTCGGCCACGCCGAGACGTGGGACGAATTGACGGTCGACGGCGACATCGAAGGCCGCGACTGCCTGCTGCGATACCGGCGCAACGGCCGCTTGCTTGCTGTCGCGTCGATCTATCGTGACGCGGACAGCCTGATGGCCGAGCTCGCGATGGAGCGAGAGAACACGCCGGCCACACCCGACGAACATGCCCCCCAGGACTGAACCGCGCGCGAGGCTCTTCCGCATGGTCATGCCGGACCACGTTTGCCCATACGGCCTGAAGTCGAAGGACCTGCTCGAACGCGAAGGACTGGAAGTCGAGGACAACCACCTGACCACGCGTGAGGAAACGGACGCTTTCCAGGCCAGGCACGGCGTCGAAACAACGCCGCAAACTTGGATAGACGGCAAGCGCATCGGCGGATACGACGCCGTGCGCGTGCATTTCGGCCAGGAAGTCAAACGCGAGGGCGACACCAGCTATCAGCCAGTGATTGTCATTTTCGCAATGGCCCTGGCTATGGCGCTGGCCGCGAGCTTTGCCGCATACGGAACCGTCGTGTCGCCGCGAACCCTCGAATGGTTCATCGCCATGTCAATGTGTCTGCTCGCGGCGCAAAAGCTTCAGGATGTCGAGAGCTTTTCGACCATGTTCCTGAACTACGACCTGCTGGCCAGACGGTGGGTCCGCTACGGATATGTTTATCCGTTCGCGGAGGGGCTGGCCGGCGTCCTGATGATCGCCGGCGCATTCGTGTGGATATCTGCGCCCGTAGCATTGTTCATCGGCACGGTGGGCGCTGTATCGGTAATCAAGGCCGTCTATGTCGACAAGCGCGAACTCAAGTGCGCCTGCGTCGGCGGCGGCAGCAACGTGCCACTTGGATTCGTGTCGCTGACCGAGAACCTGATGATGATGGCAATGGGCGTCTGGATACTCGTCAAGACTGCGCTCTGAGCCAACCTCCGGTACGTCGTACGGCGGGACCTTTCGTTCCGGCAGGACGCGGGCGCCGTCGAGGCTTATCATGTCGATTGTCATCTCTCGCTTCTGCACGGCGCGACCGGAGGTTGCCATGCGGGCTCTCACTGCCGTCCTCGCGCTGCCGATCCTGGCGGGCGCGGCGCCGCTTGGCGCGGCGGAGCTGCCGATCTTCGACGCGCACGTCCATTACAGCCACGACGCGTGGGACAACCTGCAGCCGGCGGACGCCATCGCGATCCTGCGCAAGGCCGGGCTCCAGCGCGCGCTGATGTCGAGCGCCGGCGACGAAGGGACACAGCGCCTCGTCGCCGCAGCACCCGCGCTGGTGATTCCATCGCTGCGGCCCTACCGGACGCGCAGCGACGTCGGCACCTGGGTGCGCGACGACACCGTCGCCACGTTCGTCGAGGAGCGCCTGCGGGCGAGCCGCTACGCCGCCATCGGCGAGTTCCACGTTTACGGCGCGGATGCCGACCTGCCGGTGCCGCGCAGGATGGTCGAGCTGGCGAAGCAGTACAAGCTGATACTGCACGCGCACTCGGACGTCGACGCCATCGACAGGCTGTTCGCACAGGACCGCGACGCGCGCATCCTGTGGGCGCACTCGGGCTTCGAGGCGCCCGATCGCGTTCGCGCGATGCTGCGCAAGCACCGCAACCTGTGGTGCGACCTCGCGTTTCGCACCGAGCATGGATCGGGCGGCAAGGTGCCGGCGGAGTGGCGCGCGGCGTTCGAGGAGTTCCCCGACCGCTTCATGGTCGGCACCGATACGTTCACGCCGGAGCGCTGGTACTACATCGGCGAGCACGCGAGCTGGTCGCGCGCCTGGCTCGCCGATCTTCCTCGCGCGCTGGCGGAGCGCATCGCGTGGCGCAACGGCGAGGCGCTCTTCTCCTTCTGGAAGCCTGCACCTTGAACGCGCGCCAGGCAGTCGTCGCGATCGCAACCGCGGTCGGTTGCGGAGCTGCCGGCGCGCAGACCTGCGGCGGCGAGCTGTCGCCGCTTGCGCGCACGCTGCAGAACGATCGCTACGTCGTTGTCTACGACACGCGGCCCGCGCCCATCGTCGCGGGCGTGCACTTCGTCGTCGACTTCGACGTGTGTCCGAAGCCTGGCGCGGCGCCGCCCCGGTCGGCGCGCGTCGACGCGACGATGCCCGAGCACCGACACGGGATGAATTACCAGCCCGTCGTGACCGCGACGGGTCCCGGGCGTTATCGCGCCGAAGGCATGATGCTGCACATGACCGCGGCGGTCGACGCGGCGCGGATCCTGGCGCTCGGCCCGTGGCCGCCCGCGCCGCGCCTCGACCCGTCGAATCGCGCGTCGGGAAACGCGCAGGCGATCGCGCTCGGCGCGCGCCTGTTCGACGATCGGCGGCTGTCGGGAACCGGCGCCATCGCCTGCTCGACCTGCCATCGCGCCGATCTCGCGTTCACCGACGGTCGCGCACGCAGCCACGGTCTCGCCACCGGCGACCGCAACGCGCCGACACTCGTCGACATCGCCGGACAGCGCTGGTACGGATGGGACGGCGCGAACGACAACCTCTGGGCGCAAAGCCTGCGGCCGATCCTCGACGCGCAGGAAATGGGCGGCGACCTCATGCGCCTCGCGGCGCTCGTCCGCACCGACGACGCGCTTCGCGACGGCTATCGGCGCGCGTTCGGCAAAGGGCCGGGCAGCGACGACGAGACGGTCGCCGTCGACGCCGCGAAGGCGCTTGCCGCCTATCTCGAAACGCTGGCGTCGGGACGCACGCCCTTCGACGACTTCCGCGATGCGCTGCCGCGAGGCGACGCTGCCGCCGCTTCCCGCTATCCGGCAGCGGCGCGACGGGGTCTCGCGATTTTCGTCGACAAGGGACGCTGCAGCGTGTGCCATGCGGGCCCGCGCTTTTCCAACGGCGAGTTCCACGATACCGGCGTCCCGTTCTTCGTCGCTCGCGGGCGCGTCGACAGCGGTCGCCACGACGGCATCAAACGATTGCGCGCGAGCCCCTACACGCTGCTCGTGCCCTGGAGCGACGATCCGACGCGCGCCACGGCGACGAGCACGCGCCACGTGGCGCCGGCGCACCGCAATTTCGGCGAGTTCCGCGTGCCCTCACTGCGCAACGTCGCGCGCACCCCGCCGTACATGCACGACGGCAGCCTCGCGACGCTGCACGACGTCGTCAGGCACTACTCCGAGCTCGACCCAAACCGCCTGCATGCCGACGGCGAGGCAATCCTGCGGCCGCTGCGCCTCGCCGACGCCGAGGTCGACGATCTCGTCGCGTTCCTCGAAAGCCTGAGCGAGCGCGACACCCCGCCGGCCGCGCGCTGAGCGTCAGCGACCGAACTTGCGGATGACGGCGAGCGCCTCCGCGAACGCGTGGTCGCCGTCGCCCGAGCGCACCGCGTGCTGCACGCAGCCGTGCAGATGGTGCTCGAGCAACTCGCGCGCCAGCGCGTCCAGCGCCGACTGAACGGCGCTCACCTGCGTCAGGATGTCGATGCAATAACGGTCTTCCTCGACCATGCGACCGATGCCGCGCACCTGTCCCTCGACGCGGTTGAGCCGCCGGGTAAGCGACGTCTTGCCCGCCGCGACCCGCGGCACGCGCGGATGCGCGGACAGATTCGCCGGTAGATGCCCGGGCGGATGCGCAACTGCGTTCGCGGCGCGCTTCGCCCGCGGCGCCGACGGAGCGGCTCGCCGCGCAGCCTCGGTGTCAGCTCGCGGCATAGCCGGCGTCGCCGACCGCTGCCTTCAGCGCCGGCACCGACGTTTGCGCAGGATCGAAAGTCACCGTCGCACGCTTGGCGGCAAGCTCCACCACCGCGTCGCTGACGCCCGGCGTCGCCTTCAGCACCCGCGTCACGCTGGCGACGCAACCGCCACAGGTCATTCCGTCTACATTGAGGTTCACCGTTTCCATCGCGT
>JBDSLT010000305.1:0-7856 GCA_039916265.1 Casimicrobiaceae bacterium
TCGAGGTCTGCGTCACCGCCTGCTTGGTGTCGCGCATCAGCTGGAAATACGCCTCGGGAACGTACGGCGCGCCCGTCGCGTTGGTGACGTCGAAGGCGGCGTCGATGACGTAGCTGCCGCGATTGAAGGTCAGCGTCTGCACGACCTTGTCGCCGTTGGCTGCGGTCGCCTCGAGCTTGAGGTCGAGCTTGTCGGCCCCCGCGGCGAGCGTGCGCGCACCGGGCAGCGCCTGGTAGGTCGTGCGGTGGTTCTGCATGCCGTCGCCGATGAGCCCCGCCTGCGCCACGAAAGTCCGCTCCGCATTTCGCTGCAGCATCAGATACGGCTTGGCGGTGTCGTGCGGATCGCGGTGCTTGTCGAGCGCGACGAGCGTGATCACTCCGCCGACGGTTTCGATGTCGGCCGTGTAGAGGTCGGTCTTGATGGTGACCGTCTGGCCGCCGGCCGGAGCGCCCGCGGGCGCTGCTCCGCCGGGGACGGCCGCCGGGGCCGGCGTCGCCGGGCGCGGCGCCGCCGCGGGCAGGTCGGCGGGCCTCGCGTCGCCTTTGGCGACCGCGGCGGCACTAGGCGGCGGCGGCACCGGCGCGTGCTCGCGCTGCCACGCCTCCCAGAGGAACAGGCCGGAGAACGAGAAGATGACGAAGAGCAGCAGGCGTTGCGTATCCATGCGGGGCGTTGTCGCCGTCGAGAGGGGTGCGTCGAGGGGTGCGGCGTGCGAGGCGCGTCAGGGAACCGGGTCGTAGCCACCCGGATGATACGGATGGCAGCGGCACACGCGGCGAGCGGCGAGCCACGACCCGCGCAGTGCCCCGTGCCGCTCGAGCGCCTCCTTCGCGAAATCGGAGCAGCTCGGATAAAAACGGCAGTTGGCGCCCAGCATCGGCCGCAGCGCGTATTGGTAGCCGCGCACCGCGGCGATCAGCGCCTGCTTCATGCCGGCGGTGCGAGAAGGCGCTGCAGCAGGCGCGCGCCCTCCGCGGCCGCGGCCGGGACGTCGGCTGCCGGGACGACACCGCGCACGCGGACGATCACGTCGTAGGCCTCGAGTGCCGGACGCGCGGCGCGGACGCTCTCGCGCAGGCGCCGGCGCAGGCGATTGCGATCGACGGCGCGCGGCATCGACTTGCGACCGATGACATAACCGATACGTCCGATGGACTGCGCGGCAGGTGCTGCGACAAGCTGAAGGTAGCGTCCGTCAAGGCGGCGTCCCGCGGCGAAGACCGCCTCGAACGCGCCCGCACCGCGGAGCCGGTAGCGGCTCGCCCGCGGCGGACACGATACAGCGGCAACCGTCAGACGGAAAGACGCGTGCGGCCCTTGGCGCGACGCGCGGCGATGACCTTGCGACCGCCGACCGTCGACATGCGCGCGCGAAAGCCGTGCACGCGGGCGCGACGAATCTTGGAGGGCTGGTAAGTGCGTTTCATAGTCGTTAGCCTTGGCCGGCGAAAAGCCTTATATTAGAGCGCGTTAGCGACCCCCTTGTCAATGGGCCCCGGGACGGCGCGGCCACGGCGCACCGGGGCAAGCGGTCACTCCCTCCACAGACCGCGTCGCCAAACGACCTCCGGGCATCGGCGCCGCGCATCGACGCGGGCTGTGGATAACTCGCCTGCGCCCGTCTACAATGATGCCTGACCGGGCGCTGCATCCACCGCGTTTTCAGGTGCGATCGAAGGCGCCCGGGCCGTTTTCCGCGTCCCGGAAATCGCCCTCTCCAGAAGGTTCCTCCCCTTGCATTCCATTCCCACCCCCGCCGCTTGGGCCGCCTGCCTGACGGCCTTCGAGCGCGAGCTCACGCCCCAGCAATACGCGACCTGGATTCGCCCGCTTGCCTGTGCCGAGCGCGCCGGGCGTCTCAAACTGACCGCGCCGAACCGCTTTGTGCTTCAGTGGGTGAAGGACCGTTTCGGCAGCCGGATCGAGACGCTCGCCCGCGAGGCGACGGGGGAGGAAGTTCCGGTCGATTTTGCCCTCGCGGACGCCCCGGCCGCCGTGGCGCCGGCGAACGCCGGCGCGGGGAAGGCGGTACCGCCGCCGCCTGTGGATAGCCCCGGTGCTGCGCCGCGCGCTCCTACGCCCGACATGGCTGTCGCAGCGGGCTCCACGGCGTCGCCGAGCCGCCCCGCGGCGGTCCGGCGGCCCGAGCCCGGCGGGCTCAACCCCGGCTTCACCTTCGCATCCTTCGTGGCCGGCAAGGCGAACCAGCTCGCCCGCGCGGCCGGCCTGCAGGTGGCCGATCACCCGACCTCGTACAACCCCCTGTTCGTCTACGGCGGCGTCGGCCTCGGCAAGACGCACCTCATCCAGGCGATCGGCCACCAGATCCTGCTCTCGAATCCCGAAGCCAAGATCCGCTACATCCACGCGGAGACCTACGTATCGGACGTCGTGCGCGCTTATCAGCACAAGGCCTTCGACGATTTCAAGCGGCACTATCGATCGCTCGATCTGCTGCTCATCGACGACATCCAGTTCTTCAACGGCAAGAGCCGCACGCAGGAGGAGTTCTTCTACCTGTTCAACACGCTGATCGAGGCCCACAAGCAGGTCGTCATCACCTGCGACAAGTATCCGAAGGAGATCGAGGGTTTCGAGGAGCGGCTGATCTCGCGCTTCGGCTGGGGGCTGACGGTGGCGCTCGAACCGCCCGAGCTCGAGATGCGCGTCGCGATCCTCCTCGCCAAAGCGGCGGGCACCGGCATGCGAATGGACGAGCAGGTCGCGTTCTTCATCGCCAAGCACATCCGCTCCAACGTGCGCGAGCTCGAGGGCGCGCTGAAGCGCATCCTCGCCTACGTGAGCTTTCACGGCGGCGAGATCAACCTCGCACTCGCCAAGGAAGCGCTGCGCGATCTGCTCGCCGTGCAGAACCGGCAGATCTCGGTCGAGAACATCCAGAAGACCGTCGCCGATTACTACAAGATCCGCGTGTCGGACATGCACTCCAAGAAGCGCTCGCGTGCGGTGGCGCGGCCGCGGCAGGTGGCGATGGCGCTCGCCAAGGAGCTGACGCAGCTCTCGTTGCCGGAGATCGGCGGCAATTTCGGCGGCCGCGACCACACGACGGTGCTGCATGCATGCCGCCAGATCGCCAAGCTGCGCGAATCGCACCCGGAACTCAATCACGACGTTATTTTCCTGCTCCAGGTGCTGCGCAGCTGACCGGGGCGCAGGGGCAGTTTTCCGCCCTGATTCGGCTGGAAAAAAGCGTTTTTCGAGCGTATAATTTGTGGGTTAAGCGCGGTGGCGCCGAAGAGGCCAAACGATCCCCAAACCGTCCACCGCGAGCCCCGGGTTTGTCCCGCCCGTTGCAGTACCTTTAACCTGATGATGCCACGGCGAAAACGTTGGTTATCCGCCATTTCGGCCGTCCTTATTAACTAGTCTTAGAGTTATTTATAATGCAACTGAAACAAGTGGCACGCGATGCGCTGCTGAAACCGTTGCAGGCGGTTGCCGGGATCGTCGAGCGGCGCCACACGCTTCCGATCCTCGCGAACGTGCTGCTCGAGCAGAAGGACGGGCAGCTTGCGATCACCGCAACGGACCTCGAGATGCAGATCACCGCGGTGGCGGAGCTGGCGGGCAAGGAGGGCCAGGCCACGACGGTGGGGGCGCGCAAGCTCCAGGACCTGCTGCGCGCGCTGCCCGACGACGCGCTCGTCAACGTCGATGCAACGGGCAGCAAGATGACCGTCAAAGCGGGGCGTTCGCGCTTCAACCTTCAGACGCTCGCCGCGGGCGACTATCCGCGCATCAGCCTCGGCACCGAGCAGCTGCAAACGCTTTCGCTGCCGCAGAAGGACTTGCGGCTGCTGCTGAAGCTCGCCGAGTTCGCGATGGCGCAGCAGGACATCCGCTACTACCTGAACGGCATGCTGCTCGTCATCGACAAGGGGTCGCTGCAGGCGGTGGCCACCGACGGCCACCGGCTGTCGTGGGCCAGCATCGCGATCGACGGCGATTACGCGCGCCAGGAGGTCATCCTGCCGCGCAAGACCGTGCTCGAGCTGGCCAAGCTGCTCGCCGATGCGACCGAGCCGGTGACGGTCGATATTCTGTCGAACCAGGTGCGCTTTCGCTTCGGCAACGTCGAGCTGGTATCGAAGGTCGTCGACGGCAAATTTCCCGACTACAACCGCGTGATTCCGCAAGGGCATACCAAGCTCTTTGTGCTCGATCGCGCGCTGCTCCTGTCCGCGTTGCAGCGCGCGGCGATCCTGTCGAACGAAAAGTTTCGTGGCGTGCGCCTGGTGCTCGCCGACGGCGAGCTTCGGATCATCTGCACGAACAGCGAGCAGGAAGAGGCCGAAGAGCAGCTCGAAGTCGACTATCACGGCGAGCCGCTCGACATCGGCTTCAACATCACCTACCTGCTCGACGTGTTGCAGAACACGGGCAGCGACAAGGTCGCGCTCGCCTTTGGCGACGCGAATTCGAGCGCACTCGTGACGATGCCCGGCCGCGACGACTACAAGTACGTCGTCATGCCGATGCGCATCTGACGCATCCGGCAGCACCGCAGAAAGAGACGATGACCCCCGCGCAGCAGAAGCCACAACCGAACGGCGACGATTACGACTCCTCAAGCATCAAGATCCTGAAGGGCCTGGACGCGGTGCGCAAGCGCCCCGGCATGTACATCGGCGACACGTCCGACGGCACGGGCCTGCATCACATGGTGTTCGAAGTGCTGGACAACGCCATCGACGAGGCGCTGGCCGGGTACTGCGACGACATCAAGGTCGTCATCCACGCCGACAACTCGGTGTCGGTCGTCGACAACGGGCGCGGCATCCCGACCGACGTCAAGGACGACGACGAGGAGCGGCGCTCCGCCGCCGAAATCGTGATGACCGAGCTGCACGCCGGCGGCAAGTTCGACCAGAACAGCTACAAGGTGTCGGGCGGCCTGCACGGCGTCGGCGTGTCCGTGGTGAACGCGCTGTCGGCATGGCTCAAGCTCAAGATCTGGCGCAACGGCAAGATCCACCAGATGGAATTCCGCGACGGTGTCGCCGTGGCGCCGCTTGGCGTCATCGGCACGACGGATCGCCGCGGCACCGAAGTGCATTTCATGGCGTCGCCGGTGACCTTCGGACGCGTGGAGTTCCACTACGACATCCTGGCAAAGCGCATCCGCGAGCTGTCGTTCCTGAACAACGGCACCAAGATCGAGCTGACCGACCAGCGCGACGGCAAGAGCGAGAACTTCGCGTACGCCGGCGGCATCAAGGGCTTCGTCGAGTACATGAACCGCAGCAAATCCGTGCTGCATCCGAAGATCTTCCATGCGATCGGCGAGAAGGACGGCACTACCGTCGAGGTCGCGATGCAGTGGAACGACTCCTACGCCGAGTCGGTGCAGTGCTTCACCAACAACATTCCGCAACGCGACGGCGGCACGCACCTCACCGGCCTGCGCCAGGCGATGACGCGCACGCTCAACAACTACATCGAGAAGGAAGAGGTCGCCAAGAAAGCCAGGGTCGAGACCACCGGCGACGACATGCGCGAGGGCCTCAACTGCGTGCTGTCGGTGAAGGTGCCCGAGCCCAAATTCTCGTCGCAGACCAAGGACAAGCTGGTGTCGTCCGAGGTGCAGCCGATCGTGCAGGAGGTCGTCTCGGCGATGCTCGCCGATTTCCTGCTCGAGCATCCGGCCGACGCCAAGATCATCTGCGGCAAGATCGTCGATGCCGCGCGGGCGCGCGAAGCCGCGCGCAAGGCGCGCGAGCTGACGCGGCGCAAGGGCGTGCTCGACGGCATGGGCCTGCCCGGCAAGCTCGCCGACTGCCAGGAACGCGATCCGGCGCTGTGCGAGATCTACCTCGTCGAAGGCGATTCCGCCGGCGGCTCGGCGAAGCAGGGGCGGAACCGCGAGAACCAGGCAGTGCTGCCGCTCCGCGGCAAGATCCTCAATGTCGAGCGGGCGCGCTTCGACAAGATGCTCGGCTCCGACCAGATCGGCACGCTGATCCTGGCGCTGGGCACCGGCATCGGCACCGACGAGTTCAACGCCGACAAGCTCCGCTACCACAAGATCATCATCATGACGGACGCCGATGTCGACGGCGCCCATATCCGCACGCTGCTCTTGACCTTCTTCTACCGGCAGATGCCTGAGTTGGTGGAGCGCGGCCACATCTACATCGCGCAGCCGCCGCTGTACAAGGCGAAGCAGGGACGCGAAGAGGTTTACCTCAAGGACGAGCACGAGCTGAAGCAGCACTTGCTGCGGGTTGCGCTCAAGGGCGCCGAACTGACGCCGGGCACCGGGCAGCCCGCGCTCGCCGCCGAGTCGTTCGGCAACGTGGCGCGCGAGTACCTGCTCGCCGAAGCGGTGATCGAGCGCCTCGCGCGCGTGATCGAGCCCGCTGCGCTGCGTGCGATGCTGAACGGCGTGCGCGCCGATCTCGATACGGAGGCGGCGGCGAACGCGAGCGCGGCGGCGTTGCAGGCGGCCATCGACGATCCCGAAGTGAGGGTCGAGGCGCGCTATGACGCCGCGAGCGAGTCGCGGCGCATCGTGTTCGTGCGCACGCACCACGGGACGCCGCACGCCAGCGCCATCGACGCCGACTTCCTCGCCAGCGGCGACGCCGCGCAGATACGCGCAGCGGCCGACGTATTGCAGGACCTGATCCACGCCGGCGCGGTGGTGAAGCGCGGCGACAAGCAGCTTGCGGTCAAGTCCTTCAAGGACGCGCTCGACTGGCTGCTCGGCGAGGCGCGCAACAGCGTCGCGATCCAGCGCTACAAGGGCCTGGGCGAGATGAACCCCGAGCAACTGTGGGAAACGACGATGGATCCGCGCGTGCGGCGCCTGCTCAGGGTGCAGATCGAGGACGCGATCGCCTCCGACGACATCTTCGCGACGCTGATGGGCGAGCAGGTAGAACCGCGCCGCAACTTCATCGAGTCGAACGCGCTCACGGTACGCAACCTCGACGTCTGAGGCCGCCGGCGGCGGCGGCGGCAGAGACTGTCCCCGTCCATGTTTGAACAAAGCTTCCGCAACATCGACGACATCCTCCGGAAAGAGGCTGGCTGCACCACCGAGCTCGACTACACCGAGCAGACTTCGTGGCTGCTGTTCCTGAAATACCTCGACGGCCTCGAACAGGACCGCGCCACCGAGGCGAAGCTCGAAGGCAGGAAATACAGTTTCATCCTCGACAAGCCCTATCGCTGGGAGAGCTGGGCTGCGCCGAAGGACAAGGCCGGCAAGCTCGACCACAACACCGCACTGTCAGGCGACGACCTGCGCGACTTCGTCAACGCGAAGCTCTTTCCCTACCTGCACGGATTCAAGCAGACGGCCAGCGGCCCGAACACCATCGAATACAAGGTTGGCGAGATCTTCGGGGAGATCAAGAACAAGATCACCAGCGGCTACAACCTGCGCGAGATCATCGACCACATCGACGAGCTCCGCTTTCGTTCGCAGGCAGAGAAGCACGAGCTTTCGCACCTCTACGAAGCCAAGATCCGGAACATGGGCAACGCCGGGCGCAACGGCGGCGAGTACTACACCCCGCGCCCGCTGATCCGCGCGATGGTGCGCGTCACCGCCCCGCGCCTTGGCGAGCGCATCTACGACGGCGCAGTCGGCTCGGCGGGCTTCCTTTGTGAAGCCTTCGACTATCTGCGCGCCGAAAACCCCAAGCGCAGCACCACACAGGACAAGGCCCTGCAGGAGCGCACCTTCTACGGCAAGGAGAAGAAGTCGCTCGCCTACGTGATCGGCATCATGAACATGATCCTGCACGGGATCGAAGCGCCGAACATCATCCATACCAACACGCTCACCGAGAACCTTGCCGACATCCAGGACAAGGACCGCTAAG